>CAIVVS010000247.1 GCA_903909415.1 uncultured Pseudomonadota bacterium
AGCGCGTCGGCCTCGACGTTGACCATCACCACGTGCTTGCCGTGCTCGCAGCAGGCCAGCACGTGGCGGATGCCGGCGGCCGGGCTGCCGGTGGCGTCGATCACGATGTCCAGCTGCGGATGGCGGATCGCGGCAAGCGCGTCGTCGGTGATGAAGGTGGTGCCGGCTTTCGCCGCCTGGTCCAGGCTGGCTGCCGAAAAGCGCTCAGGCTCCCAGCCGGTGCGCAGCAGCGCGGCCTTCGCACCGGCCGGGTTCAGGTCGGCCACGGCCAGCAGGTGGATGCCCGGGGTGCGCCGCACCTGGGACAGGTACATGGAGCCGAACTTCCCGGCGCCGATCAGCAGCACGCGCAGCGGGCGCGACTGCGCCTGGCGTTCTTGCAGGAGGTGGTGCAGGTTCATGGACGGCCGCCGTGATGGAAAGCGGGGGCAGGAAGTGGGGACCGGGCGCGGCCCGCGCGCTCAACGCACTTTCGGCGTCGGGTCGATGACCTGGAAGAACACTTCGTCGTGACGCACCATGCCGAGCTCGGTACGGGCGCGTTCCTCGATGGCGTCGAAGCCCTGCTTCAGGTCGCGCACTTCCGCGTCCAGCGCGCCGTTGCGCGCCACCAGCAGCGCGTTGCGGTCCTTCTGGACCTGCACCTGCCGGTCCAGGTCCCAGACCTTCATCCAGCCGCCCTTGCCCAGCCACAGCGGGAACTGCAGCGCGAGGATCAGGACCGAGAACGTGATCGCGAGGGGACGCAGGGGGCGCTAGCGTAGCTGATAAAACGCATCCAGGCCAGGGTAGTCCACCGTGTCCCCCAGGTCCTCTTCGATGCGCAGCAGCTGGTTGTACTTCGCGGTGCGGTCGGCGCGCGACAGCGAGCCGGTCTTGATCTGCAGGGCGTTGGTGCCCACCGCGATGTCGGCGATGGTGGTGTCCTCGGTCTCGCCCGAGCGGTGCGAGATCACCGAGGTGTAGCCGGCGCGCTTGGCCATCTCGATGGCGGCGAAGGTCTCGGTCAGGGTGCCGATCTGGTTCACCTTGATCAGGATGGAGTTGGCCACGCCCAGCTGGATGCCCTCGCGCAGGATGCGGGTGTTGGTGACGAACAGGTCGTCGCCCACCAGCTGCACGCGCCGGCCGAGGCGCTCGGTCAGCAGGCGCCAGCCCTCCCAGTCGGACTCGGACATGCCGTCCTCGATCGACAGGATGGGGTACTTGTCGGCCAGGGTCGCTAGGTAGTCGACGAACTCGCCAGAGCTGAGCGACAGGCCCTCGGACTCGACCTGGTAGCGCCCGTCACGGTAGAACTCGGAGCTCGCGCAATCCAGTGCCAGCATCACGTCGTTGCCGGCCTGGTAGCCCGCCTTGTCGATGGCCTCGAGCACGAACTGGATCGCCGCCTCGTTGGACGGCAGGTTGGGCGCGAAGCCGCCCTCGTCGCCCACGGTGGTGGACAGGCCCTTGGCGTCCAGCAGCTTCTTCAGGGTCTGGAAGATCTCCGCCCCGCAGCGCAGCGCCTCGCGGAAGCTGGTCGCCCCCACCGGGACGATCATGAATTCCTGCAGGTCCAGGCTGTTGTTCGCGTGCGCGCCGCCGTTGATCACGTTCATCATCGGCACCGGCATCTGCATCGCGCCCGAGCCGCCGAAGTAGCGGTACAGCGGCAGGCCGGATTCCTCGGCCGCGGCCTTGGCCACCGCCATGGACACCGCCAGCATCGCGTTCGCGCCCAGCCGGCCCTTGTTGTCGGTGCCGTCCAGGTCCACCAGGGTGCTGTCGATGAAGCTCTGTTCCTGCGCGTCCAAGCCCATGATGGCCTCGGAGATCTCGGTGTTGATGTTCTCCACCGCGCGCAGCACGCCCTTGCCGCCGTAGCGGCTGGCGTCGCCGTCGCGCAGCTCCAGCGCCTCGCGGCTGCCGGTGGAGGCGCCCGAGGGCACCGAGGCCCGTCCCATCACGCCCGACTCGATCAGCACGTCGGCTTCCACGGTGGGATTGCCGCGCGAATCAAGGATCTCCCGGGCTACGACGTCGACGATGGAACTCATGATGGGGCCTCTCCTATTTCTCTTTTATAATCAGCCACTTAGGCTATTTCAGGGCCAATTTCGATTCTGCCAGGCCACGCTGCTTCACCAGCGCGTCCAGTTCCTTGAGGGTCTCGAGCAGCTCGCGCATGTGGCCCAGCGGCCAGGCGTTCGGGCCGTCGGACAGGGCCTTGGCCGGGTCCGGGTGGGTTTCCATGAAGATGCCGGCGATGCCGCTGGCCACCGCCGCGCGCGCCAGCACCGGCACGAATTCGCGCTGGCCACCCGAGGACGTGCCCTGCCCGCCGGGCAGCTGCACCGAGTGCGTGGCGTCGAACACCACCGGGCAGCCGGTCTCTCGCATGATGGCCAGGGACCGCATGTCCGAGACCAGGTTGTTGTAGCCGAAGGACACGCCGCGCTCGCAGACCATGATGTTGTCGGTTGCCCCGCTGGCCAATGCGGCGGCGCGCGCCTTGTCCACCACGTTCTTCATGTCACCGGGCGCGAGGAACTGGCCCTTCTTGATGTTCACCGGCAGGCCGGCCGAGGCCACGGCATGGATGAAGTCGGTCTGGCGGCACAGGAAGGCCGGCGTCTGCAGCACGTCGACCACCGCCGCCACCGGCGCGATGTCCGGGATGTCGTGCACGTCGGTCAGCACCGGCACGCCGATCGCCTGCTTCACCTCGGCGAGGATGGCCAGGCCCTGCTCCATGCCCGGGCCGCGGAAGGAGGTGCCCGAGCTGCGGTTGGCCTTGTCGTAGGACGACTTGTAGATGAAGGGCACGCCGAGCGCGGCGGTGATCTCCTTCAGCGCGCCCGCGGTGTCCATCGCCATCTGGCGCGACTCGACCACGCAGGGGCCGGCGATCAGGAACAGGGGCTGGTCGAGTCCGGCCGGGAAGCCGCACAGCTTCATGCGGCGATCGCGGCGGGCTTGCTGGACGAGGGTTTGCCGGCCTGGTGCGTGAGCGCGGCCTCGACGTAGGACTTGAACAGCGGGTGGCCGCCGCGCGGCGTGGAGGTGAACTCGGGGTGGAACTGGCAGCCGATGAACCACGGGTGGCCCGGCAGCTCGATCATCTCGCACAGGTTGTCCGCCTGGGTGATGCCGGACACCTTCAGGCCCTTTTCCTGCAGCCGCGCCACGTACTGCTCGTTCACTTCGTAGCGGTGGCGGTGGCGCTCGTTGATCACGTCGCTGCCGTAGATGCGCCGCGCCATGCTGCCGGCCTCGAGGTTGGCCGGCTGCGATCCCAGGCGCATGGTGCCGCCCAGGTCGGATTTCTCGGTGCGCTGCTCGACCTTGCCGTCGCGGCCCTGCCATTCGGTGATCAGCGCGATCACCGGGTGCGGCGACTCGGGGTCGAACTCCGTGGAGTTCGCGCCCTCCAGCCCGACCATGTCGCGGGCGTACTCGATCACCGCCAGCTGCATGCCCAGGCAGATGCCGAGGTAGGGCACCTTGTTCTCGCGGGCGTAGCGGATCGCCTGGATCTTGCCCTCGACGCCGCGCTTGCCGAAGCCGCCGGGAACCAGGATCGCGTCCACGTCGGCCAGCAGCGCCTCGGTGCCCTCGGCCTCGATGCGCTCGGAATCCACGTAGCGGATGTTCACCTTGCTGCGGGTGTGCAGGCCGGCGTGGATCAGCGCCTCGGTGAGCGACTTGTAGGACTCGGTCAGGCCGACGTACTTGCCGACCATGGCGATGGTGATCTCGTGCTGCGGGTGTTCCTGCGCGTACACCAGCTTGTCCCAGGCCGACAGGTCGGCGGGTTTGGCCAGGATGGCCAGCTTGTGGCACACGATCTCGTCCAGCATCTGGTTGTGCAGCATGGACGGCACCATGTAGATCGACTCGGCGTCCCACACCGAGATCACGCCGTCGACCTGCACGTTGGAGAACAGCGAGATCTTGCGGCGCTCGTCCTCCGGGATCGGGCGGTCGGCGCGGCACAGCAGCACGTCGGCGGAAATGCCGATCTCGCGCAGCTTCTGCGTCGAGTGCTGCGTGGGCTTGGTCTTGAGCTCGCCGGCCGAGGCGATCCACGGCACCAGCGTCAGGTGCACGAAGCAGGTGCGGTTGCGGCCCAGTTCCAGGCTCATCTGGCGGATGGCCTCGAGGAAGGGCAGCGACTCGATGTCGCCCACGGTGCCGCCGATCTCCACGATCGCGACGTCGGCCGCGTTGGGCTGGTCCTCGCCCGCGCCGCGGCGGATGTAGGCCTTGATCTCGTCGGTGATGTGCGGGATCACCTGCACCGTGCGGCCCAGGTACTCGCCGCGGCGCTCCTTCTTGATCACCGACTCGTAGATCTGGCCGGTGGTGAAGTTGTTCGAGCGGCGCATCTTGGCCGACACGAAGCGCTCATAGTGGCCCAAGTCGAGGTCGGTCTCGGCGCCGTCCTCGGTCACGAACACCTCGCCGTGCTGGAACGGCGACATCGTGCCCGGATCGACGTTGATGTACGGATCGAGCTTGAGGTGGGTGACGCTGATCCCGCGGGACTCGAGTATGGCGCCCAGGGAGGCGGCGGCTATCCCCTTCCCGAGAGAGGAAACCACACCACCCGTTACGAACACATACTTGGTCATTGGAAAACGGGGTAATTGGACGATGAATTTTACGCCAAATGCCCCCGGGACTCAATCTGGATTTGCGCCCGAGGCATCGCAGGCGTGTCGCCTGAGGCGCTGCACCCGCTTCCAGCCGCCTCAGGTGAAGCGCAGCACGACCAGCGACAGGTTGTCGCCGTGGCCCCTGGCGCGCACCCGCGCCGCCTCGATCAGCTTCTGGCAGGCCGGCCTCGGGGGAAGCGTGGTGAGCACGCCGGCGATCTCGGCATCGGTGAAATAGCCCCACAGCCCGTCGGTGCAGAGCAGGAAGGTGTCACCGGACACCAGTTCGCCGGTGCCGTCCACCGATGGCGCGGGCGCGCGCTCGCCACCCAGCACCGACACCAGCAGGTTGCGCTTGGGATGGGTGTTGCGCTCCTCCGGCGTGGCCTTGCCCTCGCGGATCAGCTGCTCGATGTAGGAATGGTCCAGCGTCTGGGACAGCATGCGGCGCTCGCGCACCCGCATCAGCCGGCTGTCGCCGCAATGCATCCAGTCCACCCGGCCCGGCTGCACCAGCATGGCGACCACCGTGCTGTGCGGCTCCTGGTCCGACAGGAAGCGGTTGATGCGGATCGCCGCGTGCGCGTCCTGCGCCAGCTGGTACAGGAACTCCTGCGGCGGGCGGGCGCCGGGCTCATAGTCCTTCATTGCCTCGGTCGCCTGCTCGATCACGGTCTGCGCCGCCAGCGCCCCGCCCTTCCTGCCGCCCATGCCGTCGGCCACGATCGCCAGCGCCACGCCGCGCCCGCGCGCGGCGGGGATGATCGCCAGCCGGTCCTGCTGCTCGGGCTTGTCGCCGATGTGGGTGCCGGTGGCGGCATCCAGCTTGAGGCCCGCGGCCGGTACTGCGGGATCGCCTGCGGCGGGCGCGTGGAGGCTCACGCAGCGATCGCCGCGCGCGAGCCGCCCTCGGCCAGTTCGAGGGCCTGCAACAGGATGTCGGGATGGTTGGCCGCCAGCACCTTGGCGTCGGACATGTGCCGGCGCCAGCGTCGCGCGCCCGGCTGGCCGTGGAACAGGCCCAGCATGTGGCGGGTGATCGCGCGCAGGTGGGTGCCGGCCGCGATCTCCGCCGCCACATAGGGCAGCATGGCCTCGACCACGGCGCGGCGCGTCGGCGCCACGGCCCGCGCGTCGTACAGGCGCCGGTCCACGTCCGCCAGCAGGTAGCTGTCGTGGTAGGCGGCGCGGCCCAGCATCACGCCGTCGAGCGCACCGTCGGTGATCGCGAGCTCGCGTTCGGCGGCGTCCCAGTCCGCCAGCCCGCCGTTGAGAATGATGCGCAGCTGCGGGAACTCGCGCTTGAGCCGGTGCACCTCCGCGTAGCGCAGCGGCGGCACCTCTCGGTTGTCCTTGGGCGACAGGCCCTGCAGCCAGGCGTTGCGCGCATGGACGATGAACGTGTCGCATCCGGCCGCGGCATTGGCTTCGACGAAACGGCGCGCAAATCCATAATCCTCGTTGCGGTCGATGCCGAGCCGGTGCTTCACCGTGACCGGGATGCCGCAGGCGGCGCGCATCGCGCGCACGCAGTCGGCGACCAGCTCCGGCTCGGCCATCAGGCAGGCCCCGAAGGCCCCGCGCTGCACCCGCTCGGACGGGCAGCCGCAGTTCAGGTTCACCTCGTCGTAACCCCAGCGCTCGGCGAACTCGGCGCAGCGCGCGAGCTCATCTGGTTCGCTGCCGCCCAGCTGCAGGGCCACCGGCTGTTCGTCCGGATGGAAGCGCAGGTGGCGCGGCACGTCTCCATGCAGCAGCGCACCGGTGGTGACCATCTCCGTGTACAAGCGCGCATGCCGCGACAGCTGCCGGAAGAAGTAGCGGCAGTGCCGGTCCGACCACTCCATCATCGGCGCGGTGCAGAACCGGTGCGACCAGGGGCCGGTGACGTGTGGGGAAATGCTGCGCTGCTCCATGGGACGCCAGTTTATCCGACCGGCCCTTGTCGCTCCCGCCGCGTTTGCTGCGGTCATAATCCAGCCCATGGTACGCACCCTGCACGCTCCCAGCGCCCTGCTGCCCGATGGCTGGGGCCGCAATGTCGCGATCGACATCGATGAGGCCGGCACGATCACCGCGGTGCGCGCCGGCAGGGGGCCGAACGGCTCGGAGCCGACCGGCGGCCCGGTGATCCCCGGCATGGCCAACGTCCACTCGCACGCCTTCCAGCGCGCCATGGCCGGCATGGCCGAGCGCATGGGCTCGCCCGATGACAGCTTCTGGACCTGGCGCGAGGTGATGTACTCCTTCATCCGCCGGCTGGACCCGCGGCAGCTGGAGGTGATCGCCACCCAGCTCTACATCGAGTTGCTGCGCCAGGGCTACACCGGCGTGGCCGAGTTCCACTACCTGCACCGCGATCCCGGCGGCAGGGCCTACACGGACCCGGCCGAGGCCGCACTGGCGCACGTGCGCGCGGCGCGCGCCGCCGGCATCGCCCTCACCGTCCTGCCCTCGCTCTACGCGTGGTCGAACTTCGGCGACGTGCCGCCGGAACCGGCGCAGCGCCGTTTCGTCACCACCCCGGCGGAGCTGCTGCGCATGGTGGAGCGCCTTCGCCGCGAGTTGCCGGCCAACCCGGACCTGCGCGTGGGCGCGGCGCCGCATTCGCTGCGCGCGGTCAATCCGGCGATGCTGCGCGACCTGCTGGCCGGCATGGACGCGATGGACCCGGGCGCGCCGGTGCACATCCACCTGGCCGAGCAGGTCAAGGAAGTGAACGACTGCCTGAGCTGGGGCGAGAAGCGCCCGGTGCAATGGCTGCTGGACAACGTGAAGGTCGACGCGCGCTGGTGCCTGGTGCATTGCACGCACTCCATGACCTCGGAACTGGAAAAGCTCGCCGCCAGCGGCGCGGTGGTGGGCCTGTGCCCCACCACCGGGGCCAACCTGGGCGACGGCATCTTCCCCTTCGGGCGCTACCGCGAACGCGGCGGGCGCTGGGGCATCGGCAGCGACAGCCATGTGTCGCAGACGCCGGTGGAAGAACTGCGCTGGCTGGAGTACGTGCAGCGCTTGGGCGCGCGCCGGCGCAACATCGCCGCCTCGCCAGCCCTGCCCTCGGTGGGCGCGACGCTGTGGCGCGAAGCCGGTGCCGGCGGCGCCCAGGCGCTGGGCCGGCCGTCAGGCGCGATCGCCCCCGGCCTGCGCGCCGACCTGGTGGTGCTGGACCACGAGCACATCAACCTGGTCGGGCGCGACGGCGACCAGTTGCTGGACGCGATGCTGTTCGCCGGCAACGACTGCGTGGTGCGCCACGTGATGGTCGGCGGGCGCTGGGTGGTGCGCGATGGGACGCACGACTTGCAGGAGCAGGCGGCGGCGCGCTATCGGGAGGTCAGGCGGGAACTGACCGGCTAGGCAGCACGGGATGCTCGAAAGCGGCCAGAATCAACGTAACCCGCTGTTTTTATTGAATCTTTTTGCTCCGCACGCCTGATTCAGCTTGCCAGCTCCGGCCGATCCCGGAAATGCGCCAGCGCCTCGGGGTTGGCCAGCGCCTCGACGTTCTTCACCGGCTCGCCGTGCACGATGTTGCGCACCGCCAGTTCCACGATCTTGTTGGACTTGGTGCGCGGGATGTCGGCCACCTGCACCACCCGCGCCGGCACGTGGCGCGGCGTGGTGTTGCGGCGGACCTGCTGCTTGATCTTCTCGGTCAGCGCCTCGTCCAGCACCAGCCCGTCGCGCAGGCGCACGAACAGCACCACGCGCACGTCGCTGATCGCCTGCGGCGGCCAGTTCTGGCCGATCACCAGCGACTCGACCACTTCCTGCAACTGCTCGACCTGGCGGTAGATCTCGGCCGTGCCGATGCGCACCCCGCCCGGGTTGAGCGTCGCGTCCGAGCGGCCGTAGATGATGAAGCCGCCATGCGCGGTGATCTCGGTCCAGTCGCCGTGGCGCCAGATGCCGGGGAAATGCTCGAAATAGGCGGCGCGGTACTTGCTGCCGTCCGGGTCGTTCCAGAAGCCCACCGGCATGGAGGGGAAGGACTGCACGCAGACCAGTTCGCCCTTGCCCGGCTGCGGCTTGCCGTCCTCGCCGTAGACCTGCACGTCCATGCCCAGCATGCGGCCCTGGATCTCGCCGCGCCACACCGGCAGGATGGGGTTCACGCCGACGAACACGCCGATGATGTCGGTGCCGCCGGAAATCGAGCCGAGCAGGATGTCCTTCTTCACCGACTCGTACACGTAGTCGAAGCTCTCGGGCAGCAGCGGCGAGCCGGTGGACAGCAGCGTGTGCACGGTGTTCAGCTTGTGGGTGCGAATCGGCGCGAGGCCCGCCTTGCTGCAGGCGTCGATGTACTTGGCCGAGGTGCCGAAGTGCGTGATGCCCTCGGCGTCGGCCATGTCCCACAGGATGCTGCCGTCCTTGAGGAAGGGCGAGCCGTCGTAGAGCACCAGCGTCGCGCCGCAGGCCAGGCCGGTGACCAGCCAGTTCCACATCATCCAGCCCAGCGTCGTGAAATAGAACACCCGGTCGCCGTGCTTCACGTCGCCGTGCAGCTGGTGCTCGGTCAGGTGCTTGATGAGCGTGCCGCCCGCGCCGTGCACGATGCACTTGGGCACGCCGGTGGTGCCCGAGGAATACATGATGTACAGCGGGTGGTTGAAGGGCAGCTGCTCGAATTCGATCTCGCCGGCGGCATGGCCGGCGGTGAATTCGGACAGGGTGACCGCCCCGGGCAGGCGCAACAGGTCCGGGTGCTGGGCCACGTAGGGCACCACCACCACCTGCTTCACGCTGGGCAGGCGCGCCACGATCTCGCCGGTCCTGGCGATGCAGTCCAGGGTCTTGCCGTTGTAGTGGTAGCCGTCGGCGACGAACAGCACCACCGGCTCGATCTGCCCGAAGCGGTCCACCACGCCCTGCACGCCGAAGTCCGGCGAGCAGGACGACCAGATCGCACCCACGCTGGCGGCGGCGAGCATGGCCATGACGGACTCGGGCATGTTCGGCAGGTAGCCCGCGACACGGTCGCCCGGCTTCACGCCCATGGCGCGAAGCGCCGAGGCGATGCGCGACACCTCGTCGTACAGCTCGTTGTGGGTGACGCGGCGCTTGACCTTGTCCTCGCCCCAGAACACCAGCGCGCGGTCATCGTCGCGCCAGCGCAGCAGGTTCTGCGCGTAGTTCAGCTTCGCGTCCGGGAACCAGCGCGCGCCGGGCATCTTGTCGCGGTCCGCGACCACGCGTTCGCCGCGTTCGCTCGCGATCACCCCGCAATGACGCCAGACTGACTGCCAGAACTGCTCGGGATCGGACAGGCTCCAGGCCATGAAGGACGGCCAGTCGTTGCACTTGAGGTTCCAGTCGCGCACGGCCGCGCGCGCGAAGCGCGTCAGGTTGGCCTGTTCGATCCGGTCCTGGCTGGGCTCCCAGAGCGGGCGGTCGGCGTCGGGCGTGGCGGCGGACATGGTCGTTGCTCCAGC
>CAIVVS010000248.1 GCA_903909415.1 uncultured Pseudomonadota bacterium
GCCTTGACCTCGGCGGCGCTGATCGCGGTGCGCGCTTCCCCACGCCGGCGCGGCGCGAAACCGCCGCGCGCGCGGCCGTGCAGTTCGCGGCGCAGGTCAGATCGGGCCTCAGGTCGGGACTCAGGTCGGGACTCAGGTCGGAGGTCGGTGGCGGGAGTGCTCATCGCGGCGGCAGGGTGTCCGTGTGGGGAAGGCGGCGCTGCAAGGAAAACCGGCACTGATTGAAATCACAGGGCATTTTACGCTTGAAGTCCAAGTGGTCAAGGACTAGACTGCGGCCATGAAAACGGCCCTGAACAAGGCGACAAAGGCCACCACGGCGACCAAGGCCCCTGCCGCCGGCCGCAAGCCCGCCAAGGCCGCGAGGGCCGAACCGGCCATCCCCCGCGTGCCGTCCCACCTCGGCGGCGGCTCGCCGCACGAGGAAGCGGTCACCGAGTTCGAGCAGTCCCTGATCTGCGCCGCCGAGGCCTTCTACCGCTTCATCGGCCTCTTGCTGGGCGAGGACGGCCGGCTGGCCAAGCTCACCGGCCAGGACAACGTGATCCTGCAGCAGCTGATGAGTTCGCCGCGCCCGCGCGGCGTGCTGGAACTGTCGCGCTTCGCCAACCGCGACGACATCGCCAACATCCAGTATTCGCTGCGCAAGCTGATCAAGTCCGGCCTGGTGGAGAAGGCGCCGGGCTCGACCAACCGCGACACCGCCTACCAGGTCACCGCGCGCGGGCAGGCGCTGACGCGCGGCTTCCTGCAGATGCGCCGCGACCTGCTGATGTCGCCCTCGGCGCAGATCCCCGGGCTGGACGGCCGGGTGCGCGAGGCGGCCCAGGTGCTGTCCCTACTCACCAGCTTCTACGACTCGGGCACGCGCCAGTTGTCGCGGCGCGAGGCGGCGCACCTGGCGCCGCGAAGCTAGCCCCGCCATGGCAGCAGCGGGGCACGTGCGCGCGCTCCACTACAATGGTCGTCCCGCAGGAGGGGACCGCATGCACCGCAAGTCCAACCCGCCCGTTCCGGCCGCGACGCCTTCCGCCGCCGCGTGCGCTCGGCCTTGAACGTCCCCGCGCCGGTGCGCGCCCCGCTACCGCCCGAACTGGCGGCCACCCTGTCCACGCTGCTGGGCGAGCGCTTCTCGGTGGCGGGCGCGGTGCGCGAGCACCACGGGCGCGACGAGTCCCACCTGCCCGCCATGACACCCGACGCGGTCGCCTGGCCGCTGAACACCGATGAGGTCGCCGCCATCGCCCGCGCCTGCCACGCCCACCGCGTGCCCATGGTCGCCTGGGGCGCGGGTTCCTCGGTGGAAGGCAACGCGCTCTCGCCATCGGGCGGGGTGTGCATCGATACCACGCGCATGGACGCGGTGGTGTCGCTGAACGCCGAGGACATGGACGTCACGGTGCAGGCCGGGCTCACGCGCAAGGCGTTGAACGCGCGCCTGCGCGACACCGGCCTGTTCTTCCCGCTCGACCCGGGCGCCGACGCGACCCTCGGCGGCATGGCGGCCACGCGCGCCTCGGGCACGAATGCCGTGCGCTACGGCACCATGCGCGACAACGTGCTGGCGCTGACCGCGGTGCTGGCCGACGGCACGGTGTTCCGCAGCGGCACGCGCTCACGCAAGTCCTCGGCCGGCTACGACCTGACGCGCCTGCTGGTCGGCTCCGAGGGCACGCTCGCGCTGATCACCGAAGTCACAGTGCGGCTCTGGCCACAGCCCGAGGCGGTGTCAGCGGCCATGTGCCAGTTCGCGAACGTGCGCGCCGCGGTGGAATGCGTGATCGCGGTGATCCAGGCCGGCGTGCCGATCGCGCGCTGCGAACTGCTGGATACCGCGTCGATCCGCGCGATCAACGCGTATGCGAAGACCCGTTTCGCCGAGTCGCCCATGCTGCTGTTCGAGTTCCACGCCAGCGCCACGGGCGTCGCCGAACAGGCGCAGTCGGTGCAGGCCCTGGCCGTCGAGCACGGCGGCGCCGGCTTCGAGTGGGCCAGCAGCCCCGAGGAACGCACCCGCCTGTGGACCGCGCGCCACAACGCCTACTTCTCCGCGCTCAACCTGCGCCCGGGCTGCCGCGTGTTCTCCACTGACGTGTGCGTGCCGATCTCGCGCCTGGCCGACTGCATCGAGGCCACGGAAGCCGACGTCACTGCCTGCGGCCTGCCCACCATCCTGCTCGGCCATGTGGGCGACGGCAACTTCCACCTCGGCATCAACTTCGACCCGTCCTCGCCGGACGAAGTGGCGCGCGCGCATGCCTTGTCGGACAAGGTCGCGGCGCGCGCCATCGCGCTGGGCGGCACCTGCACCGGCGAGCATGGCATCGGCCTGGGCAAGCTCGGCTTCATGCAGGACGAGCACGGCGCGGCGCTTCAGGTGATGCGCTCCCTCAAGGCGGCGCTGGACCCGCATAATCTGCTCAACCCGGGCAAGGTGCTGCCGGGCTGAACGCGGATCCGCCGCGCGGCCGGTTCAGCCGCGCAGCCAATTCAGTCGCGCGCGACGTCCACGGCCCGCAGTTTCGCCGCATCCAGCGCTGCGCGCACGGACCCGTTGGCCACCGCCTCGCGCGTGAACGCGGCGAGGAACGCCCCGGAATCCGGGTCCGCACGCGCCGGCACGAGGGCGAACCGGACCGTGCCGGCACTGCCGTCCAGCACGGCGTACTGCCTGAAGCGCTCGCTCAACTGGAGAAGGACGTTGCGGGTATCGGCCATGGCTTCGGCCTGCACCAGCCTGATCTGCGCAAGCGCATGGCCGGTGCTCGGCGTGCGTATCAGCTTGGCGGAACGGATCTCACCGCCCACCACCATGTCGGTACCGCTGCGCCCCACCAGGGCAACACGGATCCCCGCCTGGTCGACGTCCGCGATGCTGCGCAGCTTCGACTCCCGCGGTGCGAGGTAGGCCACCTCAGCCTGGATCAGCGCGGGACCCGGCGCCATGCCCGCTTCCCGGGCGACGGCCAGGTCCACGAACGCGACGTCCCAGCGTCCGTCATTGGCGGCGGCCCTCAGCGCAGCGAAGTTCTGGAACCGCACCGGCTCGAAGGCCACGCCGAGCCGCGCTGCCATGCTGCGGCCGAGGTCCATCGCAGGACCGCGGACCTCCCCGGATCCGGCGTCGGGCACCACCAGTTCGCGGGCGTCCATCACCAGTCCGACGCGCAGCTTGCCGCCGGGGGCGAGGCGTGCAATGGCCTCGGGACTGGCGCCCGGAGCAGCGCATCCGGACATCACGATGGCAGCGGTGCAAAGGATGGCGGCGCGAACGAAGCGGGTGATCATGGTTGCATGCAGGGGGCGTTGGCTTGGTTGCGACCGGAGGGGTTCCCCGGGGTTGGAACCGCCGACGGGGCAATCACGGCGGCTGCGCGGACTCGCTGGTAACCAGTATCCCGGCCCGAGGTTTAGGTTTCGTTGCAGCCGGGCGGGGTCGCGGTGCTAAATTCCCTGTTCCCGAGGCCGGTTTGCGGCGATTGCCGAACCAGCCCCCCCACCGGACGTCCCGTACAGGAAAGCCGCCATGTCCCACAAGCCCCGCGTCATCGCACTCGAAGAGCACTACTGGGACCGCGAGATGGCGGAACACTTCCCGCCCGGCGAGGCGCGCCCCGGGCCGCTGCTGGACCGGCTGTTCGACCTGGGCGAGCTGCGCCTGCGCGAGATGGACGAAGCCGGCGTCGACCTGCAGGTGCTGTCGCAGGGCGCGCCCGGCACGCACCGCCTGGCGCCGGACCTGGCGGTGAAGCTCGCGCGCGAGGCCAACGACCGCCTGGCCGCGGTGGTCACGGCCCACCCGACGCGCTTTGCCGGCTTCGCCACCCTGCCCTGCCCCGATCCGGTGGCGGCCGCGAAGGAGATGGAGCGCAGCATCAGCCAGCTCGGATTCAAGGGCGCGATGGTGCACGGCTTCACGCTGGTCGACGGCGAGCGCATCTACATCGACGACAAGCGCTTCTGGCCGATCTTCGAGCGCGCACAGGCGCTGGACGTGCCGGTCTACATCCACCCGGCACAGCCGCACCCGGCCGTGATCGAGGCCTACTACAAGGACTACGCCCAGGCCTTTCCGTCGCTGTTGAGCGCGGGCTGGGGCTTCACCGTCGAGACCGCGACCCAGGCCATCCGGTTGGTGCTCTCGGGCGTGTTCACCCAGTACCCGCGGCTCAAGATCATCATCGGCCACCTCGGCGAGTCCCTGCCGTTCTCGCTCTGGCGCATCAACCAGGCGCTGTCGCGCGCCGGCAACAAGGGCGTGCCGTTCCGCGACATCTTCTGCGAGCACTTCTGGCTCACCACCAGCGGCAACTTTTCCGACCCGGCGCTGCTGTGCTCGGTGATGGAAATGGGTGCCGACCGCATCCTGTTCTCGATCGACTACCCGTTCGTGGAGAACCAGCCGGGCGTGGACTGGATGGAAAGCGTGCCGCTGTCGCCGGACGACCGCGCCAAGCTGCTGCACGGCAACGCCGAGAAGCTGCTGCGCGTCTGATGGCTGCGCTGACACCGGGTCCCACGGCCAGCGCGACGCCGCTGCACTTCCAGGGCGCGGCGCAGCTCGCGCGCCGCATCGCCGCGGGCGAGCTGTCGTCGCGTGCGCTGCTGGAGGCGATGCTCGCGCGGGTGGCGAAGTACAACCCCGCGTTGAACGCCATCATCCTGCTGCGTGCCGACGAGGCGCGGGCGCGCGCCGACGCCGCCGACGCGGCGCAGGCAGCGGGACAGTCGTGGGGGCCGCTGCACGGCGTGCCGATGACGGTGAAGGAGTGCTTCGACTGGACCGGCACGCCCTCGACCTTCGGCCACCCGGAACGCGCCTCGCACCGCGCGAAGCATGACGCGGCGGTGATCGAGCGGCTGGAGGCCGCCGGCGCGATCGTGTTCGGCAAGACCAACGTGCCCAAGGACCTGTCGGACTGGCAGTCCTTCAACGCGGTGTACGGCGTTACCGTGAACCCGTGGAACGCGGCGCATTCGCCCGGCGGTTCCTCGGGCGGGTCGGCCGCGGCGCTCGCGGCCGGGCTCACCGCGCTGGAAGTCGGCAGCGACGTGGGCGGCTCGATCCGCGTGCCGGCGCATTTCTCCGGCGTGTATGGCCACCGCCCGACCTACGGCATCGTGCCGGTGCGCGGCCATGCGCTGACCGAGGGCGCGCCGCCGGACGACATCAACGTCGTCGGGCCTCTCGCGCGCACGCCCGAGGACCTGGACCTCGCGATGCGCCTGCTGGCCGGCGCCGATGGCCCGCAGGCGCGCGGCTGGAAGCTGGATTTGCCCGAAGCAAAGCACGCGACTTTGTCCGGCTGGCGCGTCGCGCTGGTCACCGGCGACCCGGACTACCCGGTGGACACGGACACGCGCGACGCGGTGCTGGCTGTCGCCGACACGCTGCGCCGCGCGGGCGCGAGCGTCACGCTGGACCCGGCGCTGCCGCTGCCCAGCCGCGAGTACTACGAGCTCTACATCGCCTTGCTGCGCGGCTCGACCGCGGGGCGACGCTCGGCCAAGGAGATCGCGGCGATGAAGTCGCAGGCGGCGGCGCTTGCACCGGAGGACCACGGCTACGAGGCGCTGATGCTGCGCGGCCTGACGCAGGACCACCGTGAATGGCTGGAACAGAACGCCAGGCGCACCCGGCTGCGCGCCGACTGGGAAGCCTTCTTCGGCCGGTACGACCTGCTGGTCACGCCGATGACGCCCACGCCCGCGTTCCCGCACATCCACGACACGCCCAAGCCGGCGCAGCGCCTGATGGTGGACGGCGTGTCCATGCCCATGTCCAACACCTACTTCTGGATCGGCCTGTCGGCGGTGGCCTACCTGCCGGCGACCGTCATCCCCGCGGGGCAGTCACGCGTCGGCTCGACCGCTGGGCTTCCGATCGGCCTGCAGGTGCTGGGGCCGGAGTACGGCGACCTGTCCTGCATCGCGCTGGCGCGCCAGCTGGAAACCGCGCACCGCGGCTTCCAGCCCCCGCCGGGCTACGACTGAGCGCAGCGCGGCGGCAGTGGCTTACTCCGGCTTGATGCCGGCGAAGTCCACCACCTTCTTCACGTTGTCGGCGTCGGCCTTCATCAACTGGCCCATCTCCACCCCGGTGGTGAGGAAGGGCTCGAGGCCACCCGACGTGATGCGCTGGACCACCTCGGGCATGGCCATCACGCGGCGGATGTCGGCCTCGATCTTGGCCAGCACCTCGCGCGGCGTGCCCGCCGGGGCCATGAAACCGTAGTAGATGTTGGCGTCGTAGTCCTTCAGGTCGGGCAGGCCCGACTCGCGGAAGGTCGGGATCTCCGGCGCGGACGGCGAGCGGTTCTTGGTGGTCAGCGCCAGCACGCGCAGCTTGCCGGCCTTCTGGTGCGGCAGCACCGTCGCCAGCGAGGCGATCACCGTGTCGATCTGCCCGCCCACCGTGTCGATCACCGCCGGCGCGCAGCCGCGGTAGGGAATGTGCAGCGCGAAGGTCTTGGTCTGGAACTTGAACAGCTCGAACGCGAAGTGGTGCGCCGTGGCCACGCCGCAGGTGGCGTACGAGACCTTGCCGGGATTCGCGCGCAGCTTGGCGACGAACTGGCGCAGGTCGGTCTCCTTCACGCTCGGGTGCACCGCCAGCGCCATGGGCGTGGAGGTCACCAGCGCGATCGGCGCGAAGTCGCGGAACAGGTCGAAGGGCAGCTTGGTGTAGAGCGCGACGTTGAAGGCCTGCGCGCTGGATGCGGTGAGCAGCGTGTAGCCGTCGGGCGCCGAGCGGTACACCGCTTCCACGCCGATGTTGCCGCCGGCGCCGATGCGGTTCTCGACGATCACCTGCTGCTTCCACAGCTCGCCCAGCTTGTCGCCGATCAGGCGGGCGGTGAAGTCCGCCGCGCCGCCGGCCGTGAAGGTGACCACGATCTTCACCGGCTTGGCCGGCCAGGCCGGCGCCGC
>CAIVVS010000249.1 GCA_903909415.1 uncultured Pseudomonadota bacterium
AGGACTACACGCTGCGCGAGCCGATCGTTTTCGAAAAGCCCGCACGCGCATTCACCCGCAAGGCGCTGGGCGCCGCGCACCTGGTGGCCGACCCGCTCTCCGCGAAAGAGCCGTGGCTTGACGCTGCCATCGACTGGGATGCGACCATCGCCTACCGCCGCCACCTGTGGTCGTATGGCCTCGGCGTGGCCGAAGCGATGGATACAGCCCAGCGCGGCATGGGCCTCGACTGGCCCAATGCACTGGAACTGGTCCGCCGCTCGGTGGATGCGGCCCGCGATTTCCCCGGCGCTGTGGTCGCGAGCGGGGCCGGCACCGACCACCTCGCACCCAGCGCAAACCTCGCGGTTGCCGATGTGATCGAGGCCTACGAGATGCAGTGCGAGGCGATCGAAAAGCTCGGCGGGCGCATCATCCTGATGGCGAGCCGGGCGCTCGCGGCTTGCGCGCGCTCGCCCGACGCCTACGGCCTCGTCTATGACCGCATCCTCTCGCAGGTGAAGGAGCCCGTGATCATCCACTGGCTGGGCGAGATGTTCGACCCCGCGCTCGAAGGCTACTGGGGCGCGGCCGACCACTACGAGGCGATGGACGTGTGCCTCGACGTGCTGCGCAGGAATGCGAAGAAAGTCGACGGGATCAAGATCTCGCTGCTCGACCAGGACAAGGAAATCGCCATGCGCCGCAAGCTTCCCGCGGGCGTGCGCATGTACACGGGCGACGACTTCAATTTCGCCGAACTGATCGAAGGCGATGCCGAGGGCTATTCGGACGCGCTGCTGGGCATCTTCGATTCCATTGCGCCGGCGGCCTCCGCCGCGCTGTCCGCCCTCGCGGCGGGCGACAAGGCGAAGTACCACGCCATCCTGGCGCCCACGGTGCCGCTGTCGCGCCACATCTTCAAGGCGCCCACGCGCTTCTACAAGACTGGCGTGGTGTTCATGGCTTGGCTCAACGGCCACCAGGACCATTTCGTGATGGTCGGCGGGCAGCAGAGCACGCGCAATGTCCTGCACCTGGCGGAACTGTTCCGCCTGGCGGACGCGGCCGGATTGCTGTCCGACCCGGCGCTGGCCTGCGCGCGGATGAAGTCGCTGCTCGCGACGCACGGATGCGCGCAATGACGGCGCCCATCCTCGCCAGTGTCGAAGGCATGGTCGGCCGCATCGTCCTCAACCGGCCGGACAAGCTCAACGCCTTCACCGCAGAAATGCTGGACCTGCTCGAGGCCGCGTGCGACGAGCTCGAAGCCAACCCGGAGGTGCGCGTGGTGATCGTGTCGTCCGCCACCGAGCGCGCGTTCAGCGCCGGCGCCGACATTTCGGTCGGCGGTTCGCTCGGGCCGCTGGGCAAGTGGGCGCACTGGGCGCGCAAGGGCCATCGCACGCTCGATCGACTTGCGCAGATGCGGGTGCCCTCGATCGCGGCGATCGGCGGCGTGGCCTACGGTGGTGGCCTGGAACTGGCCCTGGCGTGCGACATGCGGATCGCCGCGGAGTCCGCGCGCCTCGCCCTGCCCGAAGTCACGATAGGCACGACCCCGGCCTGGGGCGGGACCGCCCGCCTGCCCGCCCTGATCGGTGCGGCACGCGCCAAGCAGATGATCCTGTCCGGCCAGCCTGTGGATGCGCAGAAGGCGCTGGCGTGGGGGCTCGTCAACGAAGTCGTGCCGGCGGCGCAGCTCCAGTCCCGCGCGCTTGAACTCGCCACGCACATCGCCGGCAATGCGCCGATCGCCGTGCAGGCGGCCAAGCAGCTCATCGATGCGGGCCTGGGCAACGCGCAGGCGGTGGCGATCGAGTCGCTGGCCTCCGGATTTGCCGCCGGGACCGACGACATGAAAGAAGGTGCCGCAGCCTTCACGCAGAAGCGGCGGCCGAAGTACACCGGAAAATGAAGGGACGCCCTGCATGAACTCTCCCGACCCCGCGCTGCTTTCGCTCAACGCCATCACCACAAAGCGTTGGACTCTTGCCGAAGCCATCGCCGGCTGTGTGCGCCATGGCATCGGCGGCATCACGGTCTGGCGCGATCGGCTGCAGGAGATGGGCGTGGCGGCGGCTGCAAAATCACTCAGGGACAACGGCCTTGCGGTCACGGGCCTCTGCCGGGGCGGGATGTTTCCCGCCGCGGAC
>CAIVVS010000250.1 GCA_903909415.1 uncultured Pseudomonadota bacterium
GACCGACACCAGCGCGAGGTCGATGCCGCGCTTCAGCAGCGCGGGCACGTGCGCCTTGACCGCGGCATGGCCGGCGCACTCGATGGCGTAGTCGGGCTTGGTGGTGAGCTGGTCCAGCGAGGTGATCACCTGGATCGCGTCGCCCACGTCCTTCTGCACCTTCTCGCGGAACTCGGGCAGTTCCAGGATCCACTTTATCGCCAGCGATTTGTCGCCAGCGACTTCACGCAGCACCACGCGCCCGATGGCGCCGGAGCCGATCATCAACACATTGGTCTTGCTCATGCCTGCTTCTCCTCGGTCTTGCGCAGCGGCGGGCCGGCGAACGCGGTCGCGAACGGCCCGATCTTCACCATGTCCACTTCCACCATCACCGGCCCACCCAGCGCGGCGGCCTCGCGCAGAACGCGCGTGGCGTCGGCCAGGTTGTCCAGCTTGCGGTGCGGCAGCGCGATCGCCGCGCACAGCCCGGCGAAGTCCGGCGTGTGCAGGTCGGCGTAGCAGCGGCGCGAGCCGTAGAACGCGTCCTGGATGTTGCGGATCACGCCGTAGCCGCGGTCGTTCATCACCACCAGCACCATGTCGGCCTTTTCCTGCACTGCACTGGTCAGCTCGCCGATGTTCATGATCAGCCCGCCGTCGCCGGCCAGGCACCATACCTTGCGCTTGCGGCCGCTGGCGGCTTCCGCCATCGCCGCGCCTATGCCCATCTGCGCGCCCTGGCCGATGCCGCCGCCCAGCGCGTGCACGCCGTCATGCGGGCCGGCCAGCGCGGGCAGGCGGTTGCCCCAGATGCTGTTGGACAGGGTCACGTCGCGCACCCAGGCGAAGTCCTTGCCCGCGACCTCGGTGATGGAATCCAGCAGCGCGGTATAGGGGCCCAGGCCCTTGCGCACGATCTCCAGCGCCGCCGCCTTGGCCTTCGCGAGGTCGGCGCCGAAGGCCGGGTCGATCTTCACCTTGCCGGCGAGGCGCTCGGCCAGGCCTTCCAGCACCAGCTTCGCGTCACCGTGCACGAACAGCTCGCTCGCGTAGTTGCGGCCCTGCTGCAGCGGGTCGGTGTCCACGCGGTAGAGCGGCTTGGGGAGCTTGAGCGTGTACTTCAGCGTCTCGTTGGAGCGCAGGCGCGAGCCGACCACCAGCATGGCGTCGCAGGTCGCGTAGAAGGCCTCGACCGGCGGGTGCAGGTTGAAGGCGCCGAGGTTCAGCGGGTGCGTCTCGGGCAGCACGCCGCGGCCCTGGGTGCTGGTGACCACGCCTATGCCCATTGCGGCGAGCTTGGCCACCGCAGCGGTGGCGCGGCGCGCGCCGCCACCCAGCCAGAGCAGGGGGCGTCTGGCCTTGGCCAGGTTCGCAGCCAGCGCGTCCAGCGCGGCGGCATCCGGCACGGCAACCGGGATCGCCACCGGCGACAGGTCGGCGGGCAGGTCCACCATCTCGCCCTGCACGTCGATCGGGATCTCCACGCTGACCGGGCCCATCGGCGGGGTCATGGCGGTCTTCACCGCCTCGCGCAGCACCGCCAGCGCCGTGTCGGCGCTCCAGATGCGGTAGAACTGCTTGGATGCGCCGCGCAGCATGGTGGGCTGGTCGTGCGCCTCGTGGATGTAGGCGAGGTCGCGGTCGATGTAGGGCAGCTCGACCTGGCCGGTCAGGTGCAGCAGCGGCGTGCCGGCGGTCTGCGCCTCGACCAGCGCGCCGCAGGCATTGCCCGCCGCCGTGCCGGTGCTGGTGATCAGCACGCCCAGGCCGGGCAGGGCGCGCGCATAGGCGTCGGCCATGCTGCCGCCGCCCGCCTCGCCGCGCGCCGGCACGAAGCGCAGCTTCCCGCGCCGGTGGAAGGCGTCGAGGATGGGCATGTTGTGGATCGAAATGACCCCGAATGCGGTCTTCACACCGCACTGCTCGAGAAATGCGGCGACGAGTTCGCCAACCGTGACTTTTGCCATGGCTACTCCGACTTGGGGGATTTGCAAGGGGGCGTCGCCCCCTTGCTCGTGTTGAATACGCCGAATGCGGTCTTGACGCCGCACTGTTCGAGGAAGGCGGCGACGAGTTCGCCTACGGTGACTTTTGCCATGTGTCGGTTCCTGGTGTTGTCGGGGCGCGCCCCGTTGTCGTTATGGTTTGGTAGCCGGCCGCTGCTTCAGGCCGGGACGCTCGCGTCTTCGCGGTCGCGGTAGTTCATCCGGTGCGATATCTCTGCGGCCGCTGCGCAGACCTGCCGCACCAGCCGCTCCTTCAATGCCTTGGGTTCGATCGCCGGCTGGCTGATGGTGATGCTCAGCGCCGCCACCACGCGCCCGCTGTGGTCGCGCACCGGCGCGGCCACGGCCGAGATGCTGGTCTCGAAGAACGATTCGCTGATCGCGTAGCCGCGCTCGCGGTCGCCCGCGAGCACCTTGGTGAGTTCGGCGAGGCTGCGCGGGGTGTGCGGCGAGTAGGCCGGCAGGCGCGCGTCAGGGAACAGCGCGCGCAGCTCGGGCTCGGTCAGGTCCGACAGGAACATGCGCCCCAGCACCGTGGCATGCGCCGGCATGCGCGTGCCGACCGCGATGTTGCTGGCGAAGGCGCTGGGCGCGAGGATGCGCAGCACCAGCACCACTTCATGCCCGTCGCGGATCGCGAGCTGGGCGGTGTAGCCGGTGTCGTCGCGCAGCCGTTCCAGCGTGGGCCGCGCGAGGTCGGTGACCGGCAGCGCCGCGACGTACTCGAAGCCCAGGCGCAGCACCGCCGGCCCCAGCCGGTACAGGTTGCCCTCGCGCTCGAGGAAGCCCAGCCGCTCCAGCGTCTGGGTGATGCGGAACACGGTGGAGCGGGGCAGGGCCAGTTCGCGCGCCATGTCCGGTGCGCCGATCAGGGTGTGCTGGCGGTCGAACATCTGCAGCAGCTTGAGGCCGCGCTCCAGCGCCGGCACCGCATAGCGCGGCGCGTCCGCGTCCGCGTCCGCCGTGGCGACGGCAGCGGGGCGGCCCGGGCGCGCCGTCGAGGCGGGCGTGCGCGGCACGGCGCTCATGCGCGGTCCTTCCAGAAGCCGCGCAGCACGCCGAGCACGGTGTCCGGGGATTCGACGTAGCAGGCATGGCCCAGGCCGGGCAGGCTGCGGTAGTCGGCGTGCAGGCAGCTTGCCGCGACCTTGCGGCAGCCGGGCTCGGGCGTGACGGTGTCGGCGCTGCCGCAGGCGACCAGCACCGCGCCGGGGTAGCGACCGAGGTCGCGCGACAGCGTGCCGCCGGCCAGCATGTGGGTGGCCTGCGCGTAGCCCGGCGGGTTGAGCGCCAGCGTGTTCCAGCGCACCAGTGCCAGCGCCTCGGCCGAGGCATCCGGCGAGAGCAGCTGCGCGCTGCGCTTCTCGGCCATGCCGGTGGGTCCGAGGTCGTTGAGCATCTTCAGCCGCGCGTCGCGCTTTTCGTTGCGCAGCGCCGGTGTCGCGTCGCCGTAGCCGCCGGCCGGGCTGAGCAGCGCGAGGCTGGCGAGGCGCTCCGGGTGCGCGGCGGCATAGGCGCCCGCCATCAGGCAGCCGAGGGAGTGGCCGACCAGGTGGAAACGCTGCAGGCCCAGCGTGTCTACCAGGTGAGCCAGCACCGCCGCGTAGTCGGACGCGGCGGGCGTGGTTTGGGTCAGGGGTGTGGTGATGCCGTAGCCGGGCGCGTCCCAGGCGAGGAAACGCTCCCCGCCCGCGATGCGTTCCAGCACGCCCAGCCAGGAGCCGGAACCGGAGCCGATGCCGTGCAACAGCACGGTCGGAATTTCGGTGCCAGCCTGTCCGGCCTCGCGCACGCCCACCGTACCCACGGACGTGGCCACGCCGCGCGCAGGAAAGCGCGCGATGCGGGTGTCGATGGACGAGGTGAGGGGTGCGTTCATGGCCGTGCCGGCTGGGGCATTCCGCCTTACTTCGGCGGACGCTTCACCTTGGTCAGCGGGTGGTCGGGCGGATAGGTCGGCGTGACCGGGCGCGGCGAGCCGAGCATCACGCACATCAGCGCCTCTTCCTCGCCGATGTTGATCTCGCCGCGGTACACGCCCGGGGGCACCGAGATCAGGTCGCGGTCGGTGCAGATCGCCTCCCAGTACTCGCCGTCCTTCTCGCACATCACCTTGACCTTGCCGCGGAGCACGAAAAAGATCTCCTCGACGTCGGTGTGCAGGTGCATCGGGCCCTCGTGGCCGGCCGGGATCACCATGGTGGAGAAGGTGAAGTGCTCGGCGGCGACGGTGTTCACGTCCGTGGACACGCCGGTGCCGCCGGTGCCGACGTAGCGCATCTGCGCACGGCCGTATTTCGGGTCGAAGTCGGCCTGGAACTTCAGCGCGTCCCAGTCGTACTTGCGCTTCTGGTAGCGCGCCACGCGCGAATCCATCCACTGCGCGAAGCTCGCGCCATCGGGACGGTCCCAGGTGCGTTTCTGCAGGTCCTTCGGTGCCGGATCACCCATGTTTGCTCCTTTTCAACAGTGTGCACATCAGTTCATGACAAAGCCGCCGTTCACCGCCATCAGCTGGCCGGTGACGAAGTCGGCGCCGTCGGACAGCAGGAACAGCACTGCGCCGGTGACGTCGTCGGGTTGCTGGGCGCGCGGCAGGGCGCGCCCGGACAGGTACAGGTCGTGCCGGTCCTGCGGCACGTATTCGGTGGCCTCGACCAGCGTCAGGCCGGGTGCCACCGCGTTCACCGCAATGCCGTCGGGGCCCAGCTCGCGCGCCATCGAGCGCGTCATCGCGATGATCGCGCCCTTGCTGGCGACATAGGCCATCAGTCGGGTCGCGCCCCACAGCGCCGTGTCGGAGGCAAGGTTCACCACCTTGCCGCCGCCGCGCAGGGTGCCGTTCGCGTCGTCGCGCCGCGCGGCGCGCAGGTGCGGGATGGCGGCGCGCGTGGCCAGCCAGGCCCCGCGCACGTTCACGTCCATCACGCGGTCCCAGGTCGCCACGTCGATCTCGTCCATGCGCTTTCCGCCGGAGTTGGTGATCGCGCCGTTGTTCACCAGCCCGTCCAGCCCGCCCAGCTCGCGCGCCGCGCCGTTGACGCAGGCCTCGATGGATTCGGGCGAGGCCAGGTCCAGCGGCAGGAAGGCCGCGCCGATCTCCGCGGCGGCCTTGCGGCCCACGTCCTCGAGGATGTCGGCGAGCACCACCGTCGCGCCTTCTGCGATGGCGGCCTTGGCGAAAGCCAGCCCCAAACCACGGGCCGAACCCGTGACCAGGACGCGCTTGCCTGCGAGCAGCGGCATGCCTTACTTCGCCATCGCGGGTTCTTTGGCGGCCTTGGCCGCATCCAGCGCCGCGAGGTGCTGGCTGGCGTGGTTCTCCAGCGTGCGGCGGATGCGGGCCATGCCGGTGTCGTGCTGATAGAGGAATTCCTGCTCGCGCGCGGTGTCGGGCAGGTTCTCCAGCACGATGCGGTCCTGCTCCAGCACGTCCCAGTGCAGGCCCTCGAGCCGGTTCTTGTACATGAACTTCCAGACGTCACGCTGCCAGCCGGTGGCCTGGCGGCAGCGCCAGAAGTAGACCTGGCAGTTGGTCTCGTCCACCGGGGTGGCGAAGCCGACGATGAAGAACTGGCCGCCGGGGCCGTATTTCTTCTGGTAGGGGATGGCCAGGCGCATCCAGAAGCCGCCCGACTCGCCCCATTCGACCCAGTCGAAGTTCACGTCGCGCTGGCCGACCTTCTCGAACATGATGCCGGTCTCGGTCTTCCTGATGCGCATCTCGGCCTGCTTGTCGCCCTCGGCCATGGAATGCGACACGGCGTGCAGGTAGGCCCCGTGCATCGGGTCCATCACGTTGTCGATCGCGTAGCGGTAGCTGGTGTTCCAGTAGGAGGTGCACAGCATCGAGCCCCACTCGTCGGAGGCGAGCTGCTCGGGCAGCACCAGCTTGTCGGGCGTCTGGTGCAGCTCGTCGCCGAACCACAGGAACACCGCGCCGCGGATTTCCTGCACCGGGTAGCTGCGCAGGCAGGTCTGCCCCTCCAGCGGGCAGGCGGGCACGGCCGGCACGTTCTGCACCGTGCCGCCGCCGTCCACCTCGATGCCGTGGTACCAGCAGGCGACGCGGTCGCCGAGGTTCCAGCCCAGCGACAGGCGCGCGCCGCGGTGCGGGCAGCGGTCCTCGATGGCATGCACCTGGCCCTCGTTGTCGCGCCAGAGCACGATGTTCTCGCACAGGCGGGTGACCCCGACCGGCGAATCCTTCACGCGGTACGAGGGCAGCACCGGGAACCAGGCATTGCATATGCCCTTGTTCAGGTAGGACTGGATGCGGTCTGCGGGGATGTTGGGGCTGGCCATGGGGACTCCTCCCGTTGGGATGAAGGTTGTGCGGTTCAGGCGGTGCGTTTCATACGGTGCGGTTCAGGCGGTGCGGTTCAGGCGGCGCGGTTCAGGCGGCGCGGTTCATACCGTGGTCAGCTGCGCCTTGGGCAGGTAGTGCAGCACGCGGGCCTCGGCGAGCACCACCAGGCCGTAGGCGCCTATGCCGATGACCGTGAGCATGATGATGGTGACGAACACCATGGCGGTGTTGCCCTGGCCCTCGCCGAAGGTGAGCAGGTAGCCCAGGCCCAGGTTGCCCCCGACCAGCTCGCCCACCACCACGCCGATCACCGCCAGGGTCGCGCCGATGCGGAGGCCCGAAAACAGCGGCGGCATGGTGGACGGGTATTCGATCGCGCGGAAGATCTGCCAGCGGCTGGCCGAGAACGACCGCGCCAGGTTCACCAGGTCCGGGTCCACGGTGCGGATCGCGGTGAGCACGTTCACCATCACCGGGAAGAACACGATCAGGATGGCGACCAGGATCTTCGGGTACACGGTGTAGCCCAGCCACATCACGAACAGCGGCGCGAACGCGACCTTCGGGGCGATCTGCAGCGCGAGGATGTAGGGCGAGAGGATCAGTTCGGCCTTGGGCGAGATGCCCAGCACGTAGCCGATCAGCACGCCCAGCAGCGAGCCGAGGATGAAGCCCACCACCACTTCCAGCGCGGTGATGCCGCTGTGGTACCAGAGCCGCTCGGCGCTGCTCATGCGCTGGAACTCGCTCCAGATCTTCGAGGGGCCGGGCAGGATGAACTCGGGCACCTTGAGCAGCGGCGGCAGCCACTCCCAGATGCCGAGGAACACCAGCAGCACCGCGAGGCTCGCGGCGATGACGCTGGCGCTCAGGCCGGATGAAGGAGGTTTTGCGCTCATTTTAACCTAAGTGGCTGATATATATAGGTTTTCAGGATTTCGCGGGAGCGGCCTGCCACTGCCGGGCGACATCGGCATGCAGCGCCAGCCACGGCCCCATGGACTCCGGCGCGCACCGGCCCAGGCCGCATTCGCAGGACAGGCCGAAGGAGCCGGCGAAGGGGCGCGCGGCCCGGATGCGGCGCAGCGCGCCGTCCACGCCGTCGTCCAGGTGCAGCAGGCCGAGGAACAGCTCGCAGTGCGCGGGCAGGCGAAGCCGGGCGAGCGGCGCGAAGTAGGCCGCGTCATCACGGTCCTGGGGCACCGGCAGGTGCAGGAAGTCCAGCGGCCGCGCGATGCGCGACACCACCCCGTTGGCGACGGCCACCAGGTTGGCGGTGTCCGCCGGTTCCTTCCAGTGGCGGTTGTTCATGCTGCCGTAGCACAGGTGCAGGCCGAGTTCGACGCCGGCGGGCACGGCATCGAGCAGGCGCGCGATGCTGTCCAGCACGCCGGCTTCCATGTCCTCGCCGGGTGACGAGTAGGGGGAGGGATAGACGCGCTCCCACCAGCTCATCTCGGTGGCCACGTCCCACTGGATGCAGAGCTCGGCGGCGGGGATGGCCCGGGTGATGCGCGCGAGTTCCGCGAGCAGCGCCGCCTCGTAGATCGCGTGCACCTGGCGCTGCCATGCATAGGCAATGAAGGAATACACCGGCGCCCAAGGGGTGGGCAGCGCGACCTGGAAGCGCGTGCCCGCCGCGATTTCGCCGCGCGCCTTCATGTCGCGGAACACCGTCCACGAGGCCAGCGCCTCGGTGGCGAAGCCCAGTTCGCCGAAGCGCACGTCGTCGATGCGGCTGCCCTCGCGCAGCGTGTAGGGTGGGAACAGCTGGTACTCGCGCTCGCGCGCCGCCGACTCGACCAGCGCCGGCACCGCGGCGAAGGCCGCGCGCTGCCAGGCGATCCAGTTGGTGCGCTTGCCGGTCTCGCCATCGGGCAGGCGCCGCGCCGCCGCGCCCAGCGCGCGCGAGGCGGCGCCGAACACCGCGCCGGCATCGGCCAGCGGCACGCTGCCGACCAGCAGCAGGCCGGGCTTGGCGGTGGCGGCTTGTGCGCTCATGGGTGGATGGCCCCGGATCAGTCCGAACCGCTCAGCGACCCACGAACTGGTTGGTGTAGAGCTCGGCCACCGGCACCTCCCTGGGCACGATGCCCTGCGACACGTAGAACTTCTGCATCGCGGCCAGCTTCTCCGGATCGGTTGCGCCCAGCGCGCCGCCGCCCTGGTAGGTGTACTCGTTGTACTGGCGGAACACGTCCTCGAGGAAGGCTTCCTTGCCCTTGAAGGACGGCGAGCCGGCGATGAAGTCGGGCACCGCGCCCTTGGGGTCCTTCATCATGTCGGTCAGGCCCGCCAGCGTGGCGCGCACCAGTTTCTGGATCAGCTCCGGACGCTTGGCGATCATCTCATCGGACGCGATGATGGCCTGCGTGGTGGTCTTGATGTACTGGTCCGAGGCCAGGGTGCGCACCTTGGCGCCGGCGCCGCGCGCGCTGATGGCGAAGTCCACCGGGCCGGCGAAGGCCTGCGCCTTGCCCGCGGCCGGCTGCTGCCACACGCCCACCGGGCCCGCTGCCTGCACGTCCACGTCGTTCTTGGTCAGGCCGGCCGAGGCCAGCACGCCCAGCAGCACGTAGTAGGAGGTGTCCTGGTAGGACATCACCGTGATGGTCTTGCCCTTGAGGTCGGCGATCTTGTTGATGCCCTGGTTCTCGAGCACGTGCAGGTGGTGCAGCGCGCGCGAGCCGATCAGCGCCACGGCCTTGACCGGCACGCCCTGGGCGCGCGCGATGATGGGCGTGTCGCCGATGCCCCCGCCGATGGGCGCGTTGCCGGCGCCGACCTGCTTGGCGACGTCCACGCCGCCCTTGCCGACCAGGAAGTTCACCTTCAGGCCCTCGCGGGCGTAGTAGCCGCGCTGCTGCGCGAGTACCCAGGGGCCGAAGGCCGGCAGCGTGGGCGGCGCCGGCAGCAGGTAGTTCACTTCCTCCAGCTTCTGCGCGGCGGCCGGGGCCTGCGCGTGGCTCAGCGGGGCGAGCAGGGCAGTGGCACCGGCGATTGCGACGGCGAGCGGCTTCAGGTTGCGGATCATCGTGGGCTCCTGGGCGTGTCGTTGTGGTTGGCGGGTCGTGGTGGGTGGTCGGGCGGGATCGGGTTCAGATCTGTTCGGCGTCGGCGAGGTCGCCCAGGTGCAGCAGTTCCATCAGGCGCGCGGCGTAGTCCTGCACCTGCGGGTGGCGGCGGCGCACCAGCGGGTTGTCGCGGTCGGGGATGTCCACGCGGATCTCCTCGATGATGGTGCCGGGGCGCTTGCTCATCACCAGGATGCGGTCCGACAGCGCGATCGACTCGACCAGGTCGTGGGTGATGAACAGCGCCGTCTTGCCGGTGTCGGCGAGCGTCTTGGCGAGGTCCTGCTGCAGGATCATCTTGGTCTGCGCGTCCAGCGCGGAGAACGGCTCGTCCATCAGCAGCACGGTCGGCTCCACGGCGAGCGTGCGGGCGAGCGCGGCGCGCTGGCGCATGCCGCCGGAGAGCTGGTGCGGGTAGTGGTTCTCGAAGCCCGACAGGTGGCACTTGGCCAGCAGCGCGCGCGCCTTGGCCGCGCGCGTGGACGGGTCGGTGCGGCGGATCTCCAGGCCGAACTCGACGTTCTCGCGGATGGTGCGCCAGGGCAGCAGCAGGTCCTTCTGCAGCATGAAGGCGACGTGCGCGTTCGGGCCGGTGACCGGCTCGCCGTCGACCAGCACCTCGCCCTCGGTGGGCAGGTACAGGCCCGAGCCCATGTTGAGCAGGGTGGACTTGCCGCAGCCAGAGGGGCCGATCAGCGAGACCACCTCGCCGTCGGCGACCGACAGTGTGACGTTCTGCACCGCGGTGACGCCTTCGCCACCCTTGACCTGCGGGGCGAAGCGCCGCAGCACGTTGCGGAACTCCAGGCGGGGATGGCCCGCGGCGCTGGCGGCGCGTTCACCCGGGTTCGCCATGCTACTTGCCGCCAAGTCGCTTCATCTCTTCCTGGAACGAGGCTTCGGTCCAGGTCGTGCCCTCGGAGGAACGGAAGCCGACTGCGTTCAGTCCGGCGACCACCTCGGCCAGCGACTCGGCGCCCTTGCCGAACACCTGCTCCAGCGCGTCGCCGAGCTGGTTCTCGTACTCGGTGGGCGGCGTGGAACGCGTCTGCCAGACGATGTTGGGCACCTTGCCGGGGATGTCGATCGCGCCCTTGCCGGCAACGCGGTTCGGGTGCGGCTGCACCCAGGGCTTGAGGTAGGGGTTGTAGTCGCTGCTGTTCATGGACGGTCTCCGGGGGAGGGTGTCGGGATTTCCAGCCGTACTGCCTTCGGGATCAGGGCACGCGCACCAGCACGCGGCCGTTCTCGACCTTGCAGTCGAACTTCTTGAGGTTGCGCACGCCCGGCTCGGCGGTGAGCCGGCCGCTGACGATTTCCCAGCGCGCGCCGTGCAGCGGGCACTCGACCTGCTTGTCCATCACGAAGCCCTGCGACAGCAGCGCATAGGCGTGCGGGCAGATGTCTTCCATCGCGTGGTATTCGCCATCCACCACGTACACGCCGATTTCCTTGCCGGCGAGCTTGGTGGTGAGGGGCATGTCGTCCTGCACGTCGGCGGCGGCGCCTACGTCTTCCCAGTTGTCTGCCATGAGTTCCGTGGTTTTCTCAGGTTGAGGGGGCGATCCGGGTGCGTCCTTCGGAAACTGCGATGTTTCATATACGGAACGCTGATCCAGATATGGAACGCATGGTAGCATCGCCGGCAGGGCTGTCAAGGGGCAGCGCCGCATGTTTTCGGCGGCGGATGCAGAATCCTGATTGCACAGACTTTTTCCGGAGCCGCCATGTCCGAGCCTTCGTCCGCACCGTCATCCACTCCCCAGCCGACCATCCTGCTGACGGTCATCCTCAAGCACGACCAGAGCCAGAACATCGACCAGATCCAGGGCAAGCTGGCCGAGCGTGAGTGGTGGGACCGCTTCCCGCCCGCGGGCGTGGAGGTCGTGTCGTGGACCGTGGCGATGGGACTGGGGCAGATCGTCACGCTGCGCCTGCCGCCCGAGAAGCTCAACCTGGTGAACATCGAGATCGAGCGGTCCGCCTGGGGCGTGTTCACCACCGAGATCTATCCCACCTACGACTTCACCGGCGTGCGCGAAAAGATCCGCGCCCGCTACCACGCCGGGGAGTGGGGCCATCATTCCAAAGTGAAACCGGGAGCCGCCTGATGGGCCATGTCACGCACGGCCGCGCGCCGTTCCACGAGGGGCCCTACCCGGCCCCGCAACTGCAGCCACGCCAGGCGCAGCGCGCCGCGCCCACCGATTACGAGAACCTGCTGGCCGACGCGCTGGAATCCGCCTTCGGCGCGGGCGTGTGGGAGCTGCCCGCCATCGTCGAGCGCCTGAATGCAGAAGGCATACGCGCGGCCGACGGCGCGGCCTGGACCACCGACAGCCTGGAGCGCGAACTCGCGCGCCTGGCGGCCTGAAGGAGAACGCCATGGCCGCCAATCCCCAGGCGCTGCACGCGCAGGCCCAGCCCTCCGAAGAAGACGTCGACACCCTGCTGCGCGTTGGCCTTCGCAACCGCTGGTACCCCATCATCCCGTCCTCGCACGTCACCGGGCAGCTGCTGCCGCTGTACCGCATGGGCGAGAAGCTGGTCGCCTGGCGCGACGACAAGGGCGTGGTGCACGTGCAGGAAGACCATTGCCCGCACCGCGGTGCGCCGCTGTCGCTGGGGCGCCACCTGGGCAACCGCATCGCCTGCAAGTACCACGGCGTGGAAGTGGACGCCGACGGGCGCGTGGTGTCCGTGCCCGGTTCGCCCGGCTGCACGCTGGAGGGCCAGCTCGCGGTGAAGACCTACCCGGCGCAGGAACTCGCCGGCGCGGTGTTCGCGTGGTTCGGCGACGCGCTGCACCCGGAGCCCGCGCCCTTCGTGCCGCCGCCGCAGCTGGCGGGCGAGGACTACGACCGGTTCCTGTGCTACACCGAATGGCACGTGCCCTACAGCTACATGGTCGACAACAACCTCGACCCGATGCACGGCACCTTCCTGCACAAGCAGTCGCACTCCATGGCGGTGGGCGACATCAAGGCCAAGTTCCAGGTCAGGAAGACGCCCACCGGTTTCCTGTTCGAGAAGGTCACGCAGCGCGACGTGAACTTCGACTGGAGCGAGTGGTGCGACACCGGCGCGATGTACGCGCGGCTCGAGATTCCCTACCCGAAGACCGGCGGTCCGGGCGGCAACTTCGGCATCATCTTCATGATCGTGCCCATCCACGACCGCCTCTGCGCGAGCTTCTTCTTCCGCAACCGCAGGGTCAGCGGCTGGCAGCGCGATGCCTGGAAGTTCCTCTACCGCAACCGGCTGGAAGCGCGCCACTGGCACGTGCTGGAGCAGGACCGCGCGGTGATGGAGGCGATCGAGCCGGACGCCAACCAGCGCGAGTACCTGTACGACCACGACGTCGGCGTCGCGCGCGTGCGCCGCTGGATGCGCGACGAAGCCGTCGCGCAACTGAAGGCGCTGGCCGCGGCCGGCAAGCCCAAGCCCTGGGAACGCCAGGCCTCGCGCACCGCGGGCCTGGATAACTGAAAGGACCAAGATGGCCATCACCAAGATCACCACGCCCAAGGTCGCCGAGCCCGCCGGCGGCATCTATTCCAACTGCCTGGTCGTCGGCGACCAGATCTTCCTGTCGGGCATCCATTCCGGCGGGCCGGACGGCAAGCCGGTGGGCGGGGACGATCCCTACCTGCAGACGGTGGAAATCTACAAGCGCATCGAGGCGCTGCTCGCGGCCGCCGGCGCGAGCAAGCACGACATCGTCAAGCAGACCACCTACATCACCGACATCGCCTGGCGCCCCGGCGTGGGCAAGGCGAGGAACGAGTTCTTCCCCGAGCCGCGCCCGTGCTCCACGCTGGTGGTGGTGGTCGGGCTGGCGGGGGACGGCATCAAGGTGGAGATCGACGTGACCGCGATCCGCGGCGCTTCGGGGAAATGAGCATGGACCGCGCCCGTCGCGCCATCCTCGCCGCCGCCGCCGCCGCCGTCGCGGGCCTGGGTGCCGCGCTGCTGCCGCTGCACGCGTCGGCCCAGGCCTTCCCCTCGCGTCCGGTGAAGCTGGTTGCGCCGTTCCCGCCCGGCGGGCCGATCGACGTGCTGTCGCGCCTGGTGGGCGAGCATTTCACGCGCCGCACCGGCCAGGCCGTGGTGGTGGAGAACCGCCCCGGCGGCGCCGGCAACATCGGCATCGATCAGGTCGCCAAGGCCGCGCCCGATGGCTACACCTGGCTGTTCGTGCCCCAGGGCAACATCACCATCAACGCCACGCTGATCCCGAACATGCCGTTCAACTGGGACCGCGACTTCACGCCGGTGACCCTGGTGGCCTACGCGCCCAACATGCTGGCGGTGTCGCCCGCGCTGCCGGTGAAGAACCTGGCCGAGTTGCTCGCCTATGCGCGCGCCAACCCCGGCAAGGTGAGCTACGGCTCGCCCGGCGTGGGCTCCAGCCTGCACCTGGCGGGCGAGCTGCTGCGCCGCGAGGCCAAGATCGACATCGTGCACGTGCCCTACAAGGGCACGACGCAGGCCATGGCGGACCTGATCGGCGGGCAGATCGGCATGATGTTCGGCGCCGTGCCCACGCTGATGCCGCAGGTGCGTGCGGGCAAGCTGCGCGCGATCGCGGTCACGGTCGCCAAGCGCTCGCCCGCCGCGCCCGACCTGCCGACGCTGATCGAGGGCGGGGTGAAGGACTTCGACGTGCCGTCCTGGTACGGCGCGCTGGTGCCGGCAAAGACGCCGGTCGACGTGGTCGCGAAAATCCACTCGGAGATCGCCGCCATCGTCACCACGCCCGAGGTGCAGAAGGCGCTGGAAGCGCAGGGCCTCTACCCGGTGGCCAACCCGCCGGCCGAGTTCGCCGCGCAGATCAAGCGCGAGACCGCGACCTGGGCGCGGATCATCAAGGACACCGGGATCAAGCCGGAGTAGGGCTGACGGCTCCCTCTACGAGGCCACCGCTTCCGCGCCGGAGCCCCTTTTACGAGGCCACCGCTTCCGCGCCGGCCTTGGCGCATTCATGGTCCTGCTCGGCCGTGCCGCCGCCGCAGCCGATCGCGCCGATGACCTTGCCGCCGAGGCTGATCGGGTAGCCGCCGGTGGTGGGCAGCAGCTCGCCCTTGCTGACCGCGGGCACGAGGTTGAAGAACACGCCGTGCTGGGTCTTCATGAACTCGACGATCTCGATGGTCGGCTTCTTGAAGGCCACCGAGGCGCAGGCCTTGGCGCGCGAGGTGTCGGTGGTGAAAAAGCCGGTGCCGTCGCCCTTCAGGGTGAGCACCAGGCGGCCGGACTCGTCCACGACGGAGACCGTCATGGGGGTGCCGATGGCGCGGGCCTTGTCGCGGGCTGCGCGCGCGGCGCGCTCGGCGAGGTCCAGGGTGAGTTCGATCATGCTGTCTCCGGTAGGGGCTTGCGCGCGGATGGCGCAGGGTCGGGCGATCTTAGCCGACCGGGAGACGGATTTGCTGCGTCGCGCTAGGCGGTTTCCGAGGCGGCATCCCCGCCGCCCAGCCAGCGCCGCTCCAGTTCGTCCGCCGCACCGGAGGCACGCAGTGCTGCCAGCGACTGGTTGAAGGTCTGCAGCAGCACGGGGCGCCTGCCCTTGGCCACGGCCAGCGCCAGCGGCAGGGTGGCGTAGGGTGCCTCGGGCAGGGCGAACTTCCCCGCGAACGACTGGCGTGCAAGGCGCAGGCCGGCCTGGAAGTTCAGCGCGGCGGCGTCGGCGCGGCCTTCCAGCACGGCGCGGAAGGAATCGGGATAGGACACGCCGTCCAGCACGCTGATGTCCGGATGGGAACGCATGATCTCCGCGTACAGCGGGCCGGCCTTGGGCGTGGCGATGCGCTTGCCGCGCAGCGCGTCCAGCGACATGGCGGGCGCGGCGGGTTGCGGCAGGAACAGCGCGGCCCCGGTCTGCACCAGCGGGTCGGAGAAATCCATCTCCGCCTGCCGCGCCGGGGTGACGCCCTGGTAGGCGAGCGCATCGACCTCGCCCGCGAGCAGCGCCTCGCCGGCGCGGGCGATCGGCAGCGGCACGAAGCGGTGCGCCGCCGCGCCATGCAACAGGGTGGCGGACACCAGTTCCACCAGCCAGCCGGTGGCGCGCTCGCCCTCCATGAAGCCGAAGGGCTCGAAGGGCTGGTGGAAGCCGATGCGCAGGGTGGGCATGGCCGCCTAGTTCTCCGCGCTGAAGCCGGAGGATTTCACCACGCGCGCCCAGCGTTCGGACTCCGAGCGGATGCGCGCGGCGAACTCGGCCGGCGTGCCCGCCACCGGTTCCATGCCGAGCTTGCGCAGTTCCGCGCGCACTTCGGCGACCGCCATGGCGCGCACGAGTTCGGCGTGCAGGCGCCGCACCACCGCATCCGGCGTGGCCGCGGGCACCACGATGCCGGACCAGGCCTGGGCCTGCATGCGGGGAAAGCCCGCTTCGGCCATGGTCGGCGTGGCGGGCAGCAGCCCGGCGCGCGTGGCGCCGGTGACGGCGAGCGCGCGCAGCTTGCCGGAATCCACCTGTGTGCGGATGGTGTCCAGCGACAGGAAGCCGGCCTGGACGCGTCCGGCGAGCAGGTCGGGCAGCATGGTGGGCGAGCCCTTGTAGGGCACGTGCGTGAGGTCCGTGCCGTACTCCAGGTTGATCAGCACGCCGAGGAAATGCGAAGGCGTGCCCGGTGCGATCGAGCCGTACGAGACCTTGCCGGGATTGGCCTTTACCCAGGCGATGAACTCGGCCACGCTGGCGGCGGGCACGCCCGGATGGACGGTGAGCGCGAAGGGCGAATTGAGCAGTTCGCTCACCGGCGCGAAGTCGCGCTGGGGGTCGTACGGCAGCTTGCGGTAGATGTGCGGATTGACCGCGAGGATGGCCTGCGTCGCGAGCAGGGCGGTATGGCCGTCGGCGCGCGCCGCCTGCAGGGCCTGTGCCGCGACGATGCCGCCGCCGCCCGGGCGCGCCTCGACCAGCAGCGGCTGCCCGGTCGATTCCCGGAAGCGCTCGCCGATGGCGCGCAGCGAACTCTCCAGGACGCCGCCCGCGGCGAAGGGCACCAGCACGCGCACCGGCTGCGCGGGAAACTCCTGCGCGGCGGCGTGCCCGGCGAGCGCCGCCAGGGCGAACACGGCGAGCACGGCCATGGCGACCGGGGCGACGCGCTTCATCCTTTGAGCATCCTTGGCAGCCATAGCGCGATCTCCGGGAAAAGCGTGAGCAGGGCGAGCAGCACCAGGTCGGCGAAGATGAAGGGCATCACGCCGCGGTAGATGGTGCGCAGGGGGATGTGCGGGGCCATGCCGTGCAGCACGAAGACGATGATGCCGATCGGCGGGATGATCATGCCCAGCTCGATCACCACCACGTTGATGATGCCCCACCAGACCGGGTCGTAGCCCAGCTTCTCGATGATGGGCAGCACGAAGGGCAGGGTGATCAGCATCGCGGCGATCTCGTCGAACACCGCGCCCAGCACCAGGTAGGCCACCAGCAGCAGGAAGATCACCACCACCGGGGACACGTCCAGTCCGCCGACCATGGCGACCAGCGCCTCGGGGACGCGCGCCAGGTTGATGAAGTAGGTGAACACCGAGGCGCCGATGATGATGACGTAGATCATCGCGGTGGCGCTGGCCGATTCGCGCAGGCCGCGCCACACGCTGTCCCAGTCCAGGCGCCGGCGCGCCAGCGCGAACGCGAGGGACAGGACCGCCGCCACCGACGCCGCCTCGTTGACGGTGAAGATGCCGCTGTACAGGCCGCCGAACACTGCCAGCATCAGCGCCAGCACCGGCGCGGCGTTCCACAGCGCCTGGACGCGCCCGGCCCATGCCACGCGCGCGCTGGCCGGCGCCACCCCCGGCTCCAGCCGGACCACGATCCAGATCGCCGCGAGGTTGAGCGCGATCGCCAGCAGCGCCGGCACCACCGCCGCCATGAACAGGTCGAAGATGAAGGTGCGCGAGACGATGCAGTACAGGATCATCACGATGGACGGCGGGATCAGCGACTTGAGCGTGCCGCCCGCGGCGATGGTCCCGGTGGTGAAGGCCTCGCCGTAGCCCCGGCGCAGCATCTCGGGCAGCGCCGCCTTGGCGAAGGTGGCGGCGGTCGCCGTGGACGAGCCGCACACCGCGCCGAAGCCGGCGCAGCCGCCGATGGTCGCGTAGGCGAGGCCACCCCTGCGGTGTCCGAGGAAGGCGGCGGCCGCGTTGTACAGGTCGGCCGAGAAGCCGGCGGCGCTGGCGAAGGTGCCCATCAGCAGGAACAGCGGCACGGTGGCCAGGTCCACGCTGGACAGCAGGCCCGAGGGTTCGGACGCGAGGATGGTGAGAGCCGGCGACCAGCCCGCCTGCAGCGCGTAGCCGAACACGCCGACGATGATCATCGCGAAGCCGATCGGCACCTGCAGCAGGATCAGCGCGAACAGCGCGGCGATGCCCATCCCGCCTATGGCCAGGGCCGACATGCGCTAGTGCCGTCCCGCCATCGCGGCGTCGTCCGCGTCGCCCGGCGGGCCGCCGTGCGTGCGGCCCAGGCAGCGCCCGACGTCCAGCAGGAACACGATCACCTGCACGGCGACGGCGGCCCAGAGGATGGCCGAGACCACGTACCAGAAGGGCGCGGTCGGGATCTTCAGCACCCAGGTGGTTTCATTGGCGTGCGCGATCTTGCCGGCGTACACGCTGAACTGCCAGGCCATCGCGCCCATGACGATGGCCACGGCCAGCGCGGCGACGGCGTCGAGCACGCGTGAGACGCGCGCGCCGAACACGGTGTCCGCGATGCGGATGGTGATGTTGGCGCGTTCCATCAGCCCCACCGGGATGCAGCAGGCGATGGCCACCGCAACCGCGACGCCGCCGAGGTCGCGCACGCCCTCGATCGGCTTGTTGGCCAGCCAGCGCAGGGTGCCGTCGGCCAGGGTCATGACCGCCAGCGCCATCAGCGCGAGCAGTCCGACGACGGACAGCGCCCGCGTTGCCCCCAGGCCGAGGCGTTCCAGGTTGCGAAGCATCGGCCCGGGTCTGTGCACTTACCTGCCGGCGCGCACGGCGGCGATCTCCGCCTGCACCAGCGCGTAGAGCTCCTTGTTGCGAGGGGACTTGGCGATCCAGGCCTCGGTCACGGACTTGAACGCCGGCTGCATGGCGTCGAGCTCGGACTGGTTGGGCATCACCACCTTGCGCTTCGGGTCGGCCTGCAACTGCTTGACCAGCGTGTCGTTGTAGGCGCCGATGTGGTCGTTGAACCTCGCCGCCGTCCAGTTGCCGCTGTACTTGCGGATCGCGTCCTGGCCGGCCTTGGGCAGGGCGTCGAACTTCTTCTTGTTCATCAGGATGGCCAGCGGCACGATGCCCAGGCGCGTGAAGTAGTGCGAGCTAGTCACGCGCGAGATGCCGAAGTCGAACAGCGGCGCCGGGTGCGAGGTGGTCCCGTCGATGGTGCCGCGGCCGATGGCCTCGGGGATCTCGGTCACCGGCATGCCGATGGGCACGGCGCCCAGCGCCTTGAGCGTCTCGCCCTCGACCGCGCCGGAGGAGCGGATCTTCTTGCCGCGGATGTCGGCGATGCTGTTCAGCGCGTTGCGCGAGTGCAGGCTGTAGGGCGCGGTGGCGAACAGCCCGATCGGGAAGAATTCGTCATAGCCCTTGATCCTGCCGGTCAGCACCAGGCGCGTGTAGACCAGGGTGCCTTCCTTCAGTTCGGCGAACAGGCCCGGCAGCTCGAACACCTCGTTTTCCTGGAAGCGTCCCGGGGTGTAGGAGGCGATCACCCAGCCGATGTCGGACACGCCGTCGAGCACCATCTGCGCCTGCTGCAGCGGGCTGCGCCCGAGCGCGCCGTTGGGGAACAGCTCGATCTCCACGCTGCCGGCGGCGTCCTTGTTGACCGCATCGGCGAAGGGCTTCATCACGCCGAGGAAGGTCTGTTCCTTGTCCGGGGTGAAGACCGCGAACTTGAGCTTCTGGGCCTGGGCCTGCGCGGCGCCGGCGAAGGCGATCGCCAGGGCTGCTGCCACTGCTGCGACGGTTCTTTTCATGGACTCCTCCTCGTGGTGTCGTTCCCGGCGCGTCCCTCTGCGGGGCTCGCGCCGGGCGTTTGCTGCGCGGGACGGGCGCTCAGCCTTCGGTGATGCCGTTGCGCAGGATGCCGACCTTGTCGATCTCGATCTCCACCGTGTCGCCGGGGTTCATCCACACCGGAGGCGTGCGGCGCGCGCCGACGCCGCCCGGCGTGCCGGTGACGATCACGTCGCCGGGCACGAGGTTGGTGAAGGTGGAGATGTAGGCGATCAGCGCCGGGATCTTGAAGATCATCATCTCGGTGGTGGCGCGCTGCATCTCCTGGCCGTTCAGGCGGCAGGTCATGGTCATCACGGTGTTGGCCGGGATCTCGTCGGCCGTCACCATCCAGGGGCCGAAGCCGCCGGTCTGGAAGAAGTTCTTGCCGGCGGTCCACTGCATGGTGTGGCGCTGCCAGTCGCGCACCGAGCCGTCGTTGTAGCAGCTGTAGCCGGCGATGTGGTCCCAGGACTGCTCCTGGCTGATGCGACGGCCGCCCTTGCCGATGACCACGGCGATCTCGGCCTCGTAGTCGAAGGTCTTGGACTCGTGCGGGCGCACCAGCGGCTGCTCGTGGCCGACCTGCGAGTCGTTCAGGCGGATGAACAGCGCGGGGTTCTCGGTCTTCTCGCGGCCGGTCTCGACGCGGTGTTCCTCGTAGTTCAGGCCCACGCAGACGATCTTGTCCGGGTTGGGGATCACCGGCAGCCACTTGATCTGGCTGGTCTGGAAGTCGGGGGTGGCGCCGGCGGCTGCCTTGCGGGCCTCTTCGATGCCGTTGCCCGCGAGCAGGGCGCGCAGGTCCGGGAAGCGCGAGCCGATGCGGCTGGCGAGGTCGATGATGCCCTTGTCGGTGACGATTCCGTATCCGATGCCCTTCGGGCTCTGGTAGGTGGCGAGTTTCATGGTTCCTTCTTGGCTTGTGCCGTCTGCGTTGACATGCGGTGTTGGAAAACTGCGCTGCTTCGGAAAACTGCGCTGCGCCGGGAATACAGCGCGTCAGTGTAGCGGATGGTTCGGCGGGAGCAAGCGTATCGTCCTGTGAGATTTATTGCGGTGCAGCGTTGACTCGAGATGCCCGGGGCTGCGTAAATATCGCATCCTGAGACTTTCTGTTCCACCACGTTGCAGAACCCCGAGGCGAATCCCATGGCCGCACCCGCAATGCGCTTTTCCCACGTGGGCATCCACGTCACCGACCTGCCGAAGATGGTGAAGTTCTACACCCGCTACCTCGGCTTCACCGTCACCGACCGCGGTGAGCTGGAGGTACCGGGCGGCAAGGCGAAGTTCACCTTCATGTCGCGCGACCCGGGCGAGCACCACCAGTTCGTGGTCGCCACCGGGCGGCCGAAGGGCAGCTTCAACACCCTGAACCAGGTGTCCTTCCGCGTCGACGGCCTCAAGACCCTGCGCGCGCTGTACGCCATGGTCAAGCAGGCCAGGGTCGATGACCTGCGCCCCGTGACCCATGGCAACGCGCTGTCGGTGTACTTCCGCGATCCCGAGGGCAACCGGGTGGAACTGTTCATCGACACGCCCTGGTACGTGAACCAGCCGATGCGCGTGCCGCTGGACATGGAACTCTCCGACCGCGCGCTGTGGAAGTGGGCGGAAAGCCATGCGCGCTCGCTGCCCGGCTTCACGCCGGTGGCTAAGTGGAAGGCGGCGCTGGCCCGGCGCATGCGCGCGGACCAGGCGCGCCACCTGAAGAGCGCGAAGGCGGCATTGGCTACGGCGATGAAAAAGGGCGCCTCCGCCAAGCGCGGCGCGGCAAGGGCCTGAGCATGGACCAGGGCGCCGTCGTGGACGTAGCCATCGTCGGCCCGGGCACGCCCGTCGACGTGGCCGTCGTCGGCTACGGCCCGACCGGCGCGACCCTGGCCAACCTGCTGGGCGCGCACGGCCTGTCGGTCGCGGTGATCGAGCGCGAGCCGGACCTGCTCGACCTGCCGCGCGCGGTGCACTTCGACGACGAGGTGATGCGCCTGCTGGACACCATGGGCCTGGCGCAGGGCTTCGCGCAGCAATGCCGTCCGTCGGGTGGCATGCGCTACCTCAACCCCGCCGGCGAGCTGATGCTGGAGCGCGCCCCCGCGCGCGAACCCGGCCCGCAGGGCTGGCATACCAACTACCTGTTCCACCAGCCGGACTTCGAGCGCCTGCTGCGGCGTGGCGTCGCGCGCTACCCGACGGTGCGGGTGCATGCGGCGACCGAAGTCGAGTCCGTGCGGCAGGACGACAGCGGTGCGGCCCTCGTGCTGAACGACCTTCCCAGCAGCCGTCGCCATCCGCTGCGCGCGCGCTGGGTGGTGGGCTGCGACGGGGCGCGCTCGCTGGTGCGCCAGGCGATGGGCGCGATGCACGACGACCTCGGCCTGCACCAGCCCTGGCTGGTGGTGGACGTGACCCTGCTGCGCGACGTGCCCACGCTGCCCGAACAGACGGTGCAGTACTGCGATCCCGCGCGCCCGGTGACCTTCGTCAAGGTGACCGGACAGCGCCGCCGCTGGGAGATCATGCTCATGCCGGGCGACGAGCTCGCGCGCATGACCGAGCCCGCCACGGTGCTGAAGCTGATCGCGCCCTGGGTGCAGCCCGGGGACGTGCGCATCGACCGAGGCGCGGTCTACACCTTCCATTCGCTGATCGCGACGCACTGGCGCGAGGGCCGGCTGCTGATCGCCGGCGACGCGGCGCACCAGACGCCGCCGTTCCTGGGGCAGGGCATGTGCGCCGGCGTGCGCGACGCGGCCAACCTCGGCTGGAAGCTCGCCCGGGTGGTGAAGGGCGAGTCCCCCGCGGCGCTGCTGGACAGCTACTTCACCGAGCGCGAGCCGCATGCGCGGGTGTTCATCGAATCGGCGATGCGCCTGGGCGGCATCATCCAGACCACCGACCCGCTGGTCGCCGCCGAGCGCGACCGGCGCTTCCGGGAAGGCGGGCCGCAGGCCATCGTCAACCTGTCGCCGGCGCTCGGGCCGGGGCTGCATGCCGGACCTGCGCCCGCCGGGAGCCTCTCGCCGCAGCCGCTGCTGGCCGACGGCCGCCGGCTGGATGCGGCGATCGGCGGGGAGCGTTTCGCGCTGGTGGCCTGCCCCGAGTTGCTGGGCGCGCTCGATGCGCCGCAGGGCGTGGCAAGCGTCTGCGCTGACGGGGCGGTGGCCGACTGGCTGGCATCGCTGGGCGCGCGCGCCGTGCTGCTGCGCCCGGACCGGTATGTCTATGGCACGGCCGCCGACGCCGGCGGCGCCCGCGCGATGCTCGCTTCGTTGCGCGACGGATTGCAGGCTAGGATGGCGGCCGCGGCGTGAGCGTTTGCCCGCGCCCGCAGCCAGCCCAACCCCTCGCCAGCCAAACAGAGAGGCACACCGCATGATCCTGCTCACCGGCGCGTCCGGCCCCACCGGTTCCGTGATGCTCAAGCACTTCGTCAAGCGCGGCCTGAAAGTGCGCGCTTTCGTCAACCGCCCCGAATCCGCGGAGAAGGCGCTCAAGGGCGGCGCCGCCGAGGCCATCGCCGGCGACATCAACCGCCGCGAGGACGTGCGCCGCGCGATGGCGGGCTGCGACCAGGTGTACTTCGTCGCGCCGCGCTTTTTCGAGACCGAGATCGCGATCGGCGGCTGGATGATCGAGGCGGCGCGCGAGCAGGGCATGCGCCAGTTCATCTACCACAGCGTGCTGCACGCCCAGGTCGACGGCCTGCCGCACCACCGCGACAAGCGCGTGGTCGAGGGCATGATCATGGAATCGCTGCTGCCCTACACCATCCTGCAGCCGACGCAGTACTTCCAGGTGTCCACGCGCGACTGGAAGGGCATCGCCGCCAGCGGCGAGTTCTCCACGCCCTTCGGCGCCGACCAGAAGCTCGCGGTCGCCGACCTCGAGGACATCGCCGAGGCCGCCGCCATCACCGCTTCGCAGCCGGGCTGGACCGGCGGCTGCTTCGAGCTGATGAGCGGCGATTCCTACACGCGCCACGAGATGGCCGCGATCATGTCCGAGGCGCTGGGCAAGCCGGTGAAGGCCGTGGTCGAGGACGTGGACCACTGGCGTGCGCACCAGAAGAAGACCGGCGCGTTCAGCGACAGCCAGATCGTGCGCGCCGAAAAGATGTTCGAGCACTACAGCTCGCACGGCCTGTCCGGCGGCAACGGGCGGGTGCTGGAGATGATCCTGGGCCGCAAGCCGACCGCGTACCGCGACTACGTCATGCGCCTGGGCAGGGAGCGCCCGAACGGCTGAAGGTGCGCCCATTCGGTGCGCGACGGCCATTGGGCGAAGGTAGGACGGGAAGGTACGGACCTTGAGGAGGGGACGATGAACCGGGAACCGCTGCATGCCATCACCGAGGACGACATCGCGCGCTTCGAGCGCGACGGCGTGGTCTGCCTGAGGAACATGTTTGACGCCGACTGGGTCGCGCGCATGGAGCGCGCCGTCAACCGGGTCATGGAAGCCAACGACCCCAAGGCGCGGCCGCGCGAGGTGACCAAGGCCCTGGGCGGCAAGACCGGGCGCTACCACATCAATTCCTTCGTCTGGTGCTGGGACGATGACTTCCGCGCCTTCGTGATGGACTCCCCCAACGCGCAGATCGCCGCGCGGCTGATGCGCGCGGACTCGGTGCGGCTGTTCTACGACCAGCTGTTCGTCAAGGAACCGAACACCATGGAGATGACCGACTGGCACCAGGACCTGCCGTTCTGGCCCATGCGCGGCAACGACATCCTGTCGGTGTGGGTGGCGATCACCCCGGTGCGCGCCGGGCAGAACAGCGCGGTGGAATACATCGCCGGCTCGCACAAGTGGGGCAAGTTCTACGCCGCGGCCATCCCCGACAAGGACCCGAACTTCAAGTCCGACCTGGAAACCTGCCCGAACTTCAGCAAGGACAAGGGCAATCCCAAGTACCAGTTCCTGTCCTGGGACATGGAACCGGGCGACTGCCTGGTGCACCACCCGCTGACGGTGCACGGCGCCGAGGGCAATTTCTCGCCGACCACGCGGCGCATCGGCATCTCGACGCGCTACATGGGCCGCGACGCGCGCTGGGATCCGCGCCCGGCGGTGATGAAGGTCACCGGCGACCCGCAGCTGCCCGCGGGCGGCCCGCCGGATGACGATCGTTGCTTCCCGGTGGCCTGGCGCGCCGCGGCGTCGTCCCACGCCTAGCCCGAAGGATGTCCAGCCTCGCGCGCATGCTGGCGATCCTCGACCTCTATTCCGAGGCCGAGCCGCTGTGGAGCGCCGAGGGCATCGCCGAGCGCATCGCCTGCAGCCGTCCCACGGCCTACCGCTACGTTCGCGAGCTGTGCAAGGCGGGGCTGCTGCTGCGCATCAGCGGCGGGGCCTACCTGCTGGGGCCGCGGCTGATCGAGCTGGACTGCCAGATCCGGCGCAGCGACCCGGTGCTGCATGCCGGCGGGCCGATCATGCGGGGGCTGGTCGAGCAGACCGGCTGCGACGTGGTGCTCGCCAACATCTACGGCGACCAGGTGCTGAACGTGCACCACGAGTACGGCGTGGAGCGCCTGTCGCTGTCCTACGACCGCGGCCGGCCGCATCCGCGCTTCCGCGGCGCCACCGCCAAGTCCATCCTCGCCTTCCTGCCGCGCGCGCGGCTGCGGCGCCTGTACGACGCGCATGCCGCGGAAGCCGCGAAGGCCGGCCTCGGCCGCGACTGGGAGGCGTTCCGCCAGCACCTCGCGCCGATACGCCGCGCCGGCTGGTGCGAGACCCTGGGCGAACTCGATCCCCACCTGGTGGGCCTGGGCGCGCCGGTGCTGGGCGGGGAGCGCGAGGTGCTGGGCAGCCTGACCCTGGTGGCGACGAAGACACGCTTCGCGGTGCTGGACCGCGCCAAGGTGCTGGCCATGCTGCTGGATGCGACCCAGCGGTTGTCGCTGGCGATTGCCGACATCTCGCATCCCGATGCGGCGGTGATCCTGCCCGCGGTGCTGGCTGCGGTCGGCGGCGGCGCGGCGCATCGGGTGGCGCCGGCCGCGCCCGCACGCCGGCGGCTGCGCAGCGTCAAGTAAGCATCGCCTCGTGAACCCATGATCCTGGTGACGGGCGCCGGCGGCCAGACCGGCCGTGCGCTCATCGCGGCGCTCGCGCAGGCCGGGCTGCCGTCTAGGGCACTGGTACGCAGCGAGCGCTCTGAACGGGTAGTGCGCGCGTCGGGCGCAGCCGAGGTGGTGACCGGCGACCTGACCGACGGCGCAGCGGTGGCGACGGCGATGCAGGGCGTCGCGGCGGTGTACCACATCTGCCCGAACTTCCATGTGCACGAGGTCGCGATCGGCGCGGCGATGATCGCCGCCGCTCGCGCGGCCGGCGTGCGCCGCTTCGTGTTCCACAGCGTCATCAACCCGCAGTGCGCCGCGATGCCGCACCACGACGACAAGCGCGTGGTCGAGTCCTTGCTGATGGAGTCGGGCCTGGACTGGACCGTGCTGCAGCCCACCATGTACATGCAGAGCACGGTGATCGGCTGGGAGTCGATCCGTGCCAGCGGCACGTTTGCGCCGCTGTACGCGGTGGACCGGCGCATGGGCCTGGTGGACCTGGCCGATGTCGCGCAGGCCGCGTGCCGCGTGCTGATTGAGCCGGGCTGGTCGGGCGGGTGCTTCGAGCTCGCCAATGGCGAACCGCTCAGCGCGCTGGACATGGCTGCGGCAATGGGCGCGCGACTGGGCAGGCCGGTGCAGGCCTTGCGCGGCGATGCGCAGGCCTGGGCCGAGCGGCAACGCGCGGCGGGCATGCCGGAAGGCGAGGTGGCGCGCGGCCTGGCGATGTTCGCGCACTACGACCGGTACGGCCTGCCGGGCGGCAACGGGCGCGTGCTGGCGCTGCTGCTGGGGCGCGCGCCGCGGCGCTACGCCGAGTTCCTGGGTGCGATAAAAAACTGAATTAAAACAGCCATTTAGCTAGTTTTCGGCCTGTTTTCAGGCAATCGCCGCCGCAGGCTGGTTCAGCCTGCGGCCATCAAGCCGCGAATGCCGTCCCAGAGCAACTTGCTGCCGGTCAGTCCGAGCAGGCCGTAGACGATGACGTAGAAGGTCTTCTGGCTCATGTTCCGGTGCAGCCAGATGCCCAGCACCGTGCCGAGGATGCCGAAGGGCACCAGCGCGGCGGAGGTGGCGAGGTTGCGCGCATCGAACAGGCCGAGCCAGAAATAGGGAATCAGTTTCACGTAGTTGATCATCGCGAAGTAGATCACCGAGGTGGCGACGAACAGGCCCTTGTCGAGCTTCTGCGACAGCAGGTACACCGCCATCGGGGGGCCGCCGGCGTGCGCGATGGTGCTGGTGAACGCGGACACGGTGGACCAGAAGCGCCCGGCTTTGTCGCCCATGGGCTTGCGCACGGCGCCGGCCTTGCCCAGCAGCTTCAGGCCGTTGAAGCCGAGGTAGCCCAGCGCGATGCAGCCGATCATCACCTTGATCCAGTTGTCGCTCATGTAGCGGAAGGTGATGCCGCCCAGCGCGATGCCGATGAGGCCGCCGGGAACGATCACGCGCATGATGCGCCGGTCCCACTTGCCCCACCAGGCGCGCAGCGCCGCCAGGTCGATCACGCACAGGATGGGCAGCGCGATGGCCGCGGCCTGCACCGGCGAGATCGCCATCGCCATCATGGGCACGGTGTAGCCGCCGACGCCGCTGCCCAGCCCCGACTTGGAGATGCCGGTCAGGATGACGGCCGGGATGGCCCAGGCCCAGAACCAGGGGTTGTCGACGAAGGTGATGTCCATGGGGCGGCGAGCTCGGCGGTCGGGTGGGCGGGTGCGCGATGGTCCCGACCGGGGTCAGGCGAAGGCTGCCATAGCAAACATGCGGAACAGGCTGATTGTCCCTGATTTCGTGCGCCGCAGGACGCGCGCCGGGCGCCGACAGCGATGCGTCAGCCGTGCCTACTTCCCCGAGGCCGCCTGCTCGCGCAGCACGCGCTTGAGGATCTTGCCGGTGGCGCTCTTGGGCAGGTCCGCCACCACGTCCACCCGCGCCGGCGTCTTGTAGGCGGCGAGCTTGTCGCGGCACCAGGCGATCACGTCCTCTCCGCTGAGCGTCGCGCCGGCCTGCGCCACCACCGCGACGCGCACCGACTCCCCCTTCACCGGGTCGGGCGCGCCGTACACCGCGACCTCCTTCACGCCGGGTATCTGGTACAGGTAGTGCTCGACCTCGGCCGGCCACACCTTGAAGCCGGACACGTTGATCATGTCCTTGACCCGGTCGACGATGAACACGTAGCCGTCCTCGTCCTGGCGGCCGATGTCGCCGGAGTGGAACCAGCCGCCGCGCAGCGCGGTGGCGGTGTCCTGGGGCTTGTTCCAGTAGCCCTGCATCACGCCCGGGCCGCGGATCACGATCTCGCCCCATTCGCCGCGCTTCACCTCGCGGTCCTGCTCGTCGAAGATCCTCACCTCGAAGCCCTCGACCGCGGTGCCCACCGAGCCGAAGCGGTGCGACGTGAGGTGGTTGTAGGCGGCGAAGGGCGAGGTCTCGGTCAGGCCGTAGCCCTCGTGCACGTCGTGGCCGTAGGTGTCATGCCAGCGGCGCGCGATTTCCTGCGGCATGGTCGCCGCGGCCGAGAAGCAGTAGCGCAGGCTGGCCAGCTGCGCGCGCGGCACGCCGGCATTGAGCAGCGCGATGTAAATGGTCGGCACGCCGAAGAACATGGTCACGCCCAGCCGGCCGATGTCGGCAATCACTTGATCCGGCACGAAGCGGCGCCACAGCACCAGGGTCGCGCCGGCCTCGAAGCCGCCGTTCATGATGTAGTTCTGCGCGAACACGTGGAACAGCGGCAGGAACATCGCCAGCCGGTCGTCGGGCCGGTAGCCTGAGTATTTGGCCGCGGTGCGGATGTTGGAGACGATGTTGCCGTGCGAGAGCGTCACGCCCTTGGGAAAGCCGGTGGTGCCCGAGGAATAGAGCAGGGCGGCGGGTTCGTCCGCGCGCATGTCGGCGATGGGCAGCGGCCCGGCTGCGGCCAGCCATTCGCCCAGCGTGTCCGCGTCGGCCGTGCCCTCGCAGTTGACCACGTGTTCCAGCGCCGGGCAGTCGGCGCGCGGCACGTGCTGCAGCAGCTCGGCGGTGGTGAACACCACGCGCGCGCCGGAGTCGTTCAGGATGTACTTCGCTTCCTCGGACTTGAAGATCGCGTTGATGGACACCGCCATCGCCCCGGCGCGCACCACCGCGAGGTAGGCGAGCGCGAAGGCCGGGATGTTCGGCAGGTAAAGCGCGACCCGGTCGCCACGCTTCACGCCGCGCGCGGCCAGCGCACCGGCCAGGCGCGCGACGTTGGCCTCCAGCGTGCAGTAGTCCACCACGCCGCCCTCGAACAGGATGGCGGGGCGGCGCGGATGGGCGCGCGCGGTGCGCGCGACGTGCGCGGCTATGTTCATCGGGCGCTTCCTTCCGCGAAGGCTTACTTCTGCTCGACCAGGCCGATGCGCTTGACCGTCTCGGCGAGTTTCTTCGCGTCCGCATCCCAGTAGCGCTGGAAATCGGGCGCGTCCAGGTAGGCCACCGGGGTCTCGATCTTGGCCATCTGCGCGATGAAGTCCGGGTCGCGCACCGCGGTGCGAACGGCATCGCGCAGCTTGTTGCGGATTTCCGGCGGCGTGGCGGCGGACACCAGCACGCCGGACCAGATGAAGTACTCCGCGTCCAGGCCCAGTTCCTTGAAGGTGGGCACGTCCGGCAGCGACGCGAGCCGCTGGTTGCCCCAGATCGCGAGCGGACGCAGCCTGCCGCCGTCGAAGTGGCCCTTGAGGGCCGACGGGCCGCCGGCCGTGGTTTCCACCTGCGAGCCGAGCAGCGCGGTGATCGCCGGGCCGCCGCCGTTGAACGGAACGTGCCAGAGCTTGATGCCGGCCGCGTGCGCGAAGATCTCCATCGGCATGTGCAGCGCGCCGTAGATCCCGGACGAGCTGTAGGAGACCTTGCCGGGGTTCTTCTTCGCGAACTCGACCAGGTCGCGCACCGTCTTCCAGGGCGCGTCGGCGCGCACCGCCAGCACGTTCGGGTCCGCGGAGATGCGCGCGATCGGCGCGAGCTGCGTCAGCTCGTAGGTCGGCTTCTTGCCGGCGAGCTTCTCGGCCTCGGGGATCACCGACAGCGAGGACAGCGCCATGAGGATGGTGTAGCCATCGGGCCGGGCGTTGATCACGTGGGCGTTGCCGGTGGCGCCGCCCGCGCCGGGGCGGTTCTCCACGATCACGCGCTGCTTGAGCACCTTCTCCAGTGCCATCGCGGTCGGACGTCCGGTCAGGTCGGCCACGCCGCCCGGCGGGAACGGCACCACCATGGTGATGGGGTGCGACGGATACTCCTGGGCGGACGCGCTGCCCGGGAACGACATGACTGCTGCCGCGGACGCAGCGACCGACAATGCGGCCAGCGCCGCATGGCGTTGATACGACATGGTTTTCTCCTCCTTGCCCGCGGCGGCCGGGCCCGGCCGCCGCCTCCGTCGCGGATCATGCTGGGCGCGGCGCGAGCGCGTCAAGCGACCTACAATCGCGGCTGTGCAACCCAACCACGAATGCGCGCGACGGTGAACCTGCTCGGCCTGGACAGTTCCGGCGAATACTGCTCGGTGGCGCTGCTGTGCGGGGACGCCCTGTACGAGCGGCATTTCGCCGCCGGCCAGTCGCATGCGGAACGCCTGCTGCCGGCGGTGCGCGAACTGCTGGCCGAAGCCGGCGTCACGCTGGCGGACCTGGACGGCGTGGCCTTCGGTGAGGGCCCCGGCTCCTTCACCGGCCTGCGCATCGCGTGCGGCGTGGCGCAGGGGCTGGCCTGGCCGCGCGGCCTGCCGGTGGCGGGCGTGTCCACGCTGGCTGCGATCGCGCAGGCCTGTGGCGCGCCGCGCGTGCTGGCGGCGATCGATGCGCGCATGGGCGGCATCTACCAGGCGGCGTTCGAGCAGGCGGAGCAGGGCTGGCGCGCGGCGGGCCCTGCCGTGCTGTGCCAGCCGCAGGATGCGCCGCAGCCCGAGGGCGTGGGCTGGACCGGCTGCGGCAGCGGATTCGCGGCGCACGGGGCCGCGCTGCGCGAGCGCCATGGCGAACGCCTCGCGCGCGTGGAGCCCGACCACCAGCCGCGCGCCGCCGCCATCCTCGCGCTGGCACGGCCGCGTTTTGCCTCCGGCGACGTGGTCGCCGCCGCGCAGGCCCTGCCGGTGTACCTGCGCGACAAGGTGGCGCTGACCTCGCGCGAACGTGCGCAGGGCGCGGCGCCTGGCGCCGCCGCGGGCTCGGCGGCGGGCGGACGGCTCGCACCATGAGCGCCGTGCTTCGTCCCACCGAGAGCTGGCTGCCGATGTCGGAGTCCGACCTGGCGATGGTGCACGCGGTAGAGGCCGACATCTATGAATTCCCCTGGACCGTGGGCAACTTCCGCGACTCCCTTGCCTCGGGCTACGACTGTCGCGTGCTGCGCGACGGCCCGGACCTCATCGGCTACGCGGTGCTGATGAGCGGCGCGGGCGAGGCCCACCTGCTCAACCTGTCGGTGGCGCGCCCCTGGCAGCGCCGCGGCGTGGGCAGCCGCATGCTGGCGCGCGTGCTGGATGCGGCGCGCGCGGCGGGTTGCGGGACCCTGTTCCTCGAAGTGCGCCCGTCCAACGACGCCGGCCGGCAGTTGTATGCGCGCCGCGGATTCAGGCAGGTCGGGCTGCGGCGCAACTACTATCCGGCGCGCAACGGCCGCGAGGACGCGCTGGTGCTGGCGATCGCGCTGGAGGCGCAGGCATGAGCGCGGGCGCGAACGGCGACGCGGCACGCCGCGAGTTGGTCCTGGCCGAGATGGGCCTGGGGCCGACCTGGCGGCTGCGCAACACCGCCAGCGGGCAAGCGCAGACCGCGCCCCTGCCGGCGGACGCCCCGGATGCGCCGCCGCCCATGCCCGCGCGCGACGCGGGCGCCGATGCCGACACCGGCATCGACACCTACACCAACATCGACACTGGAAGCGAGTCCGAAGGACCGCCGTCCTGGCATGACGAGGAGCCGCCCCCAGGGCTGGCAAGCCCCCCTGCGGGTCTCGCAAGCCCCCCTGCGGGGCGGGACACCTCTCCGGCGGTGCCGGCGGGCGGCACGGCGCGTCGTGCGCCGCCCGGACGTGCTCCCGCTGCCGCCGCGCCGGCCGCCAAGGCGCGTGTCTCGCCGGCCGTGCCCGCCGTTCCCCTCGTCGACGCGGATCGCTCGGCGCGCATCGCCGGCCTGTCCTGGGAGCAGGCGGAGGCGGAGGTGGCGGGGTGCCGGGCCTGCGGCCTGTGCGAGGGCCGCAGCCGCACCGTGTTCGGCACCGGCAACCCCTCGGCGCGCTGGATGATCGTGGGCGAGGCGCCCGGCGCCGAGGAAGACAAGCAGGGCGAGCCCTTCGTCGGCCAGGCCGGACGCTTGCTGGACAGCATGCTCGCGGCCGTCGGGCGAATGCGTCCGGAGGACGTGTATATCAGCAACGTGCTCAAGTGCCGCCCGCCGAACAACCGCAACCCCGAGCCGCTGGAAGTGGCGCAGTGCAGCCCCTTCCTGCTGCGCCAGGTCGAACTGGTGCAGCCGGCGCTGATCATCGCGATGGGCCGTTTCGCCGCGCAGGCGCTGCTCGGGACCGATGCGTCGATTGCCAGCCTGCGCGGCAAGGTGCACCGCTACCAGGGCCGCCCGACGGTGGTGACATACCATCCGGCCTACCTGCTCAGGACCCTGACCGACAAGGCAAAGGCCTGGGAGGACCTGTGCCTGGTGATGGAACTGGATGCAAAGCTCGCCGCGGAAGCGGGCGCCGGGGCCGGATCCGCGCCGTAGCGGTTCGGCCGGCGGGGGGCGCTGTTCAGTGCTTCTCGATGCCGATCAGGTGCAGCGAGTCGGCCTTGGCCTGGTTGGCGAGGTGGAGCTTGCGCACCATCACCATGGTGCCGGCGACGAACAGGCCGAAGCCCACGATGATCACGTTGATGTGAACGTCCATGCCGATCATGGTCGCGTACAGCGCGAGCATGACCAGGATGCACAGGTTCTCGTTGAAGTTCTGCACCGCGATCGAATGGCCGGCCGACAGCAGCACGTGGCCGCGGTGCTGCAGCAGCGCATTCATGGGAACGACGAAGAAGCCGGCCATCGCGCCGACCAGGATGAGCAGCGCATACACCAGCGGCATCCAGGAGACCAGGGTCAGGGTCATCACGAAAAAACCCATCGCGATGCCCACCGGCAGCACGTCCAGCGAGCGGCGCAGCGGCACGAAGCGCGCAGCGGCCACGGCGCCGACGGCAATGCCCACCGCGGTCATGCCCTGCAGGATGGCGCCGCGGTCCAGTGCCAGGCCCAGGTGCACCTCGGCCCACTTGAGCACGATGAACTGCAGCGTCGCGCCCGCGCCCCAGAACAGCGTGGTGACCGACAGCGAGATCTGTCCCAGCTTGTCGCGCCACAGCGTGGTGAAGCAGTGCGCGAAGTCGCGCGTCAGGGCGATGGGGTTGGGCTTCTGCGCCTCGTACCTGGCGCCGGTGTCGGGGATGAACAGGTTGAAGACCGCCGCAAGCAGGTAGAACACCGCGATCACGATGATCGCCGCCTCGGCCGGCGTGTCCACGCCGGTGCTCACGTAGGGCATGTCCAGGGTGAGCAGCGCCGCCGACACCTTGGGGCTGATCAGCGCGCCGCCCAGCACCGTGCCCAGGATGATGGAGGCGACGGTGAGGCCCTCGATCCAGCCGTTGGCCACGACCAGCTGCTGCGGCGGCAGCAGTTCGGTGAGGATGCCGTACTTGGCCGGCGAGTAGGCCGCGGCGCCCAGGCCGACCACCGCGTAGGCCAGCAGCACGGTCACGTACATGGGCATGCCCGGCACGTGCAGCCAGTCGTAGAAGAACATCATCCCGCAGCCGGTGATCTTGATGGTGTTCGTCAGGAACATCACGCGGCCCTTGGGCAGGGCGTCGGCGAACGCGCCCACGAACGGCGCGAGCACCACGTAGGACGTGGTGAAGAAGAACTTCAGCAGGGGCGTCATCCATGGGGGGCCCCCGAGCTGCACGAGCAGCGCGATGGACGCAATCAGCAGCGCGTTGTCAGCCAGGGAGCTGAAGAACTGCGCTGCCATGATGGTGTAGAAGCCGCGCTTCATTTCACCTGCAGGATGGGCTGCCTGTTTCGGGACGCCGCTTTATACCACGCTGATTCGCCACGACGGTTTCAAAACAACAATTTGCGCGCGGCGGGCGAGGTGTATAAGCGGGGCGCCCGTCCTGACTTATGGTGTAATCCCGTTTGCATGTGCAGGTTTGCGCAGGTTCGATCAGGTTCGATCAGGTTCGCCCCAACGCCGCATCGCGCCGCGCATTCCCGACCCGACCCGAACCCGCGAGAATCCACGCGCACCGAACCGAGCCAACCCGAGCCAACCTGAGCCGACATGGCCGACCGCCGCCTGCAGGTGTTCCACGCCGTCGCCCGCCACCGCAGCTTCACCAAGGCCGCGGAGTCGCTGTTCATGACCCAGCCGGCCGTGACCTTCCAGATCAAGCAGCTGGAGGAGCAGTACAACGCGCGCCTGTTCGAGCGCGGCCATGGCCGCGTGTCGCTCACGCCGGCCGGCGAAGTGGTCCTGGACTATGCGCAGCGCATCCTCGCGCTGTCCGGCGAACTGGATGCGCGGCTGCGCGACATGACCGACAGCCTCGCCGGCCCGCTGCTGGTGGGCGCCAGCATGACGGTGGGCGAATTCATCCTGCCCGCGCCATTGGCCGAGTTCAGCCAGCTGCATCCCGAGGTGCGCCCGCGCCTGGAGGTCGGCAACTCCGAGTCCATCGAGAACCGCGTCGCCGACCACACGCTGGACCTGGGCCTGATCGAGTCGCCCTCGCAACTGCCCGCGCTGGTGTCCGAGCCGGTCTGCGAGGATGAACTGCAGGTGGTGGTGTCGCCGCGCCATGCGCTCGCGCGCGAGGCCGCCGTGCCTCCCGCGCGGCTGGTGGGCGAGTCCTTCATCAGCCGCGAAGCCGGGGCCGGCACGCGCGAGTTCACCGAGATCTACCTGCGCCAGGCCGGCATTCCACCCGACCGGTTGCCGGCGGCCATGGAACTGGGCAGCCCGGAGGCGGTGAAGGGCGTGCTGGCTTCGGGCCGCGGCTTTTCCATCATGTCGGCGCGCGCGATCGACAAGGAGCGGCGCCTCGGGGAACTGGTTGCGATCCCCCTGTCGCCGCCGCTGCAGCGCACCTTGTCGATGGTCTACCCGCGGGACCGCTTCCGCACGCGGCTGACCACGGCGTTCATCGATTTCGTCCGTCACCGGCTCGGCCCGTCCGCCGAGCACCCGCCGACGTGAGCGCACCCGTGCCGGGCAGCCGTCCGATCCGCGCCCTGATCGACCGCGCCGCGATGCGCGCCAACCTCGCGCGCGCGCGCGCTGCCGCGCCGTCGTCGCGGGTCTGGGCGGTGGTCAAGGCGAATGCCTACGGGCACGGCCTGCAGCTGGCGCGCGAGGCATTCGCCGACGCCGACGGCCTGGCGCTGGTGGAGTTCGAGGGCGCGGCGGCGCTGCGCGAAGCCGGCTGGCGCAAGCCCGTCCTGATGGTCGAGGGCGCGTTCGCGCTGGAGGATGTCGCGCTGGCCGCGCGCCTGGACCTGAGCCTGGTGGTGCACGCGCCGTACCAGCTGGACATGCTGCGGCAGGCACCAGCCGGCGCGCCGGTGGAGGTCTTCCTCAAGTTCAATACCGGCATGAACCGGCTGGGCTTTGCGCCGGCACAGGCGGCCGATGCGGCGGCGGTGCTGCGCGCCTGCGCCTCGGTGCGTTCGGTGTCGCTGATGACGCACTTCGCCGACGCCGACGGGCCCTGGGGCGTGGACGAGCAGCTCGCGGCGTTCGGCGCCGCGCGCGCGGTTGCCGGCGCGGTGCTCGGCGCGACGCCGCCGACCAGCACCGCGAACTCGGCCGCCGTGCTGCGTTACCCGCAGTCGCATGGCGACTGGGTGCGGCCCGGCATCATGCTGTACGGCTGCTCGCCGTTTCCCGAGCAGGACGCGGCCTCGCTCGGCCTGCTGCCGGCGATGACCCTGCAGAGCGAAGTGATCGCCGTGCAGTCGCTGTGTGCGGGCGATGCCGTCGGGTACGGTCGCACCTTTGTCGCGCCCAGGGACATGCGCGTGGGGGTAGTGGCCTGCGGCTATGCGGACGGCTATCCGCGCCACGCGCCGGGCGGCAACCTGGACGGTGACGCCCGCATCACGCCGGTGCTGGTCGCTGGCAAGCGCACCCGCACCATCGGCCGCGTGGCGATGGACATGCTGTACGTGGATCTCACCGGCATTGAAGCCGGGGTGGGCGCGCCGGTGACCCTGTGGGGCCGCGGGCTGTCCGCGGACGAGGTCGCCACGGCGGCCGGCACGGTGAGCTACGAGCTGTTGTGCGCGCTGGCGCCGCGCGTGCCCGTGCTGGTTGAATAGGGAAGGCGCGAATGGCCAAGGCAAAGACGGTCTACACCTGCAGCGAGTGCGGCGGCGAGTCGCCCAAGTGGCAGGGCCAGTGCCCGCACTGCAATGCGTGGAACTCGCTGGTCGAGTCCGCGGCCGACAACGGGGCGGCGAAGAACCGCTTTGCCGGCCTGGCGAAGCCCGCGGCGCTGCAGAAGCTGTCCGAGGTGCATGCGCGCGAGCTGCCGCGCATCGGCACCGGCGTGGGCGAGTTCGACCGCGTGCTGGGCGGCGGGCTGGTGGCGGGGCAGGTGGTGCTGATCGGCGGCGACCCGGGCGTGGGCAAGTCCACGCTGCTGCTGCAGTCGCTGGCGGCGATGAGCGGATCAGCGAAGGCGGTGTACGTGTCCGGCGAGGAATCGGCCGAGCAGGTGGCGCTGCGCGCGCGCAGGCTGGGCCTGGACTCGGGCAACCTGGAGCTGCTGGCCGAGATCCAGCTGGAGAAGATCATCGCCACGCTGGACGCGGCGCGGCCGCAGGTCGCGGTGATCGACTCGATACAGACCGTGTTCTCGGACGCGCTGACCTCGGCGCCGGGCTCGGTGTCGCAGGTGCGCGAGTGCGCCGCGCAGCTGACGCGCTTCGCCAAGCAGAGCGGCACCATCATCGTGTTTGTCGGCCACGTCACCAAGGAAGGCGCGCTGGCCGGCCCGCGGGTGCTGGAGCACATCGTGGACAGCGTGCTGTACTTCGAGGGCGACACGCACCAGAGCTTCCGGCTGGTGCGCGCGTTCAAGAACCGCTTCGGCGCGGTCAACGAGCTGGGCGTGTTCGCGATGACCGAGAAGGGCCTGAAGGGCGTGTCCAATCCTTCTGCGCTGTTCCTGTCGCAGCACTCCGGCGAGGTGCCGGGCTCCTGCATCATGGTGACGCAGGAGGGCACGCGCCCGCTGCTGGTGGAGATCCAGGCGCTGGTGGACGGGGCGCACGCGCCCAACCCGCGTCGGTTGTCGGTAGGCCTGGAGCAGAACCGGCTCGCCATGTTGCTGGCCGTGCTGCACCGTCACACCGGCATTGCCTGCCACGACCAGGACGTGTTCATCAATGCGGTGGGCGGGGTGCGCATCACGGAACCGGCCGCCGACCTGGCGGTGATGCTGGCCATCGTGTCCTCGCTGCGGGATCGTGCTCTTCCGGAGAAGCTCGCGGTGTTCGGCGAGGTGGGGCTGGCCGGCGAGATCCGCCCGGCGCCGCGCGGCCAGGAACGGTTGCGCGAAGCGGCCAAGCTCGGCTTCACCCAGGCCATCATCCCCAAGGCCAACATGCCGCGCCAGCCGATAGAAGGCATGGAGCTGATTGCGGTGGAGCGGGTGAAGGATGCGATCACGACGCTCACTTCACGCTGAGGGTTCGCGTTGCGGCTGGGAGCTAGATCGCTGCCGCGGCGGCCAGCCCGGAACGCACCGCCGCTTCCAGCGTGCCCGGATAGTCGCTGAGCACGTCGCCGCCGCCGACGTAGTCGCCCGCGAGCAGCAGGCCGGGAACGGCAGTGCGGGTGCCGGGGCGCGACAGGCCAGGGGTGCAGGCGAAGGTCGCGCGCCGCTCGGTGATGACCCGGAAGCTTGCCGGCGCAGGCAGGCCCGGCATGGCCGCGCCGATCTCCTGGTGCACGCGCGAGGCCAGCAGGTCGTTGGACAACTGCTCGTGCTCGCCCGAGGCGCTGATCACGGCTGCGAACAGCCCGTCCGGTCCGCCCAGCTGGCCACGGTCGAACAGCCATTGCAGCAGCCCGCCCTGGAAGCCGAGCATCGGGCGCGGCAGCCGCGTGGCCGCCGGATAGCCGAGGTAGCAGGTGCAGATCGGTTCGTAGGCGAACGCGTCAAGCTGCGCGCGCAAGGGCGCATGCATCGCGTCGTCGCCCAACAGGGTGCCGACGTGCTGTGGGGCTGTCGCCAAAATCACCTTTTCGAACAGCCACTTATGCTCATTTATCCGGAATCTGCCGGCTTCGGCGGCCAGCGCGCGCGCCGGAGTGCCGGTGAGCACTTCACCGCCGTGAGCGGTGACGAATGCCGCAGCGGGTTCGGCTAACAGCCGGCTGAGGTCGATGCGCGGGATCAGCAGGTCGCTGGCCTCGCGCGAGCCAGTGAGGCCGTCACGCAGCACGTTGGCGAACACCTGCGCCGAAGCGCGTTCTGCCGGCGTGTTCAGCGCCGAGATGCACAGCGGTTCCCAGAGGTAACGCCGCGCGCGATCGCCCTGGCGGTGTTCCGCGAGCAGCTGCGCCACGCTGCGGTCGGGCTGCACCCGGAAGCGCGCGGCTTTCAGCGACTGCATCAGGCGCGCGGCGGCGATGGACTCCGGCAGCGGCAGGCCGCGCGCGCCGAGGAAGGCGGCCAGCAGGTTCAGCGGCGCGGGCAATCGCGGCGCGCGCAGCCGGAAGCCGTCCGCGTAGCTGAGCTCCAGCGGCAGGCGCGACAGCGCGGTGTCCACGTCCACGCCGACGCGCGCGATCATGGACAGCGTGGCCGCGTAGGCGCCGATCAGGATGTGCTGGCCGTTGTCGAGGTCGGCGTTGTCCAGCACCACGCGGCGCGCGCGGCCGCCCAGCTGGCGCGAGGCCTCGAACACCGTGACCGCGATGCCGCGCGAGGCGAGTTCGACCGCGGCCGACAGGCCGGCCCAGCCGGCGCCGATGATGGCAACACGCGCGGCGGCGCGGACTGCCTGCTCCCCGGCCATCAGGCCGTGACCCAGGTCTTCCAGGCCAGCCAGAGCTTGCGCACCGGCGTGAGCGAGGTGCGCTGGCGCAGCACCTGGAAGCCGTCGCGGCGGATTTCCCCGAGCAGGGTGCGGTAGATCGCGGCCATCACCAGGCCGGGGCGCTGCGCGCGCCGGTCCGGCGCGGGCAGGGCGGCGAAGGCGGCCTCGTAGGCATCCTCGGCACGCTGCGCCTGGAAGTTCATCAGCTGCACGAAGGCGTCGGTGTGCCGGCCGTTGAGGATGTCGGCGGCCGGCACCTCGAAGCGCTTCAACTCGTCCATCGGCAGGTAGATGCGGTTGTTGCGCGCGTCCTCGCCGACGTCGCGGATGATGTTGGTCAGCTGGAAGGCCAGGCCCAGGTTCTCGGCGTACTCCAGCGTGCGCTGGTCGCTGAAGCCGAAGATGCGCGCGGCCAGCAGCCCGACGACGCCGGCCACGCGGTGGCAGTACAGGCGCAGGTTGGCGTAGTCGAGGTAGCGCGTCTGGGTCAGGTCCATCTCCATGCCGTCCATGATCTCGCCCAGGCGCTCATGGGTGATGCCGTAGCGCTCGATCAGCGGTGCGAGCGCGCGCGTGACCGGGTGCTGCGGGTTGCCGGCGTAGAGCTGCGCCACCTCGCCGCGCCACCAGGCGAGCTTGCTGCGCGCGACCTGCGGGTCGCTGGGCTCGTCCACCGCATCGTCCACCTCGCGGCAGAAGGCGTACAGCGCGGTGATCGCGCGGCGGCGCTCCGGCTCGAGGAACAGGAACGAGTAGTAGAAGCTCGAGCCGCTCTGCGCGGCCTTCTGCTGGCAGTATTCGTCAGGCGTCATAGGCCACGCGGGGTCGTGTGGTGGCTAGATGGTTGCGTGGCCGCGCTCGTAGGCGCCATCGCGGCCTTCTGCTGGCAGTATTCGTCAGGCGTCATAGGCCACGCGGGGTCGTGTGGTGGCTAGATGGTTGCGTGGCCGCGCTCGTAGGCGCCATCGCCGCTTTTTGTTGGCAGTATTCGTCGGGCGTCATCTGTGTTTCAAACCGGGCTTGTCGTGGTCGCGCCTGCGCGCATCGTCGCCGCGCGCGCCAGCAGCAGCGGCCAGTCCCAGGCGCGCAGCACCGGCCGGCGCCGGAACACGTCGTAGCCAACCGCCTCGATCTTCTCGAGGATGCGCAGTCCGCCCTGCACCACGGTGCGGATCTCCAGGCCGATGCGCCCGGGCAGGGCGACGGCGAGCGGCGCGCCCGAGAGCATGATGGAACGCGCGCGCTCCACCTGGAAGCCCATCATCGCGCGCCATTCCGCGGAGTCGCGGCGGCTCCCGAGCGCGGCCTCGGTCACGCCGTGGCGGCTCATCTCGTCCTGCGGCAGGTAGATGCGGTCCTTGGTGCGCAGGTCGACGTCCACGTCCTGCCAGAAATTGATCAGCTGCAGCGCAGAGCAGATCGAATCGGACCAGGCGAGGTTGCGGCTGTCGGCCTGTCGGTACAGGTGCAGCATCAGCCGGCCCACCGGGTTGGCCGAGCGCGAGCAGTAGTCCATGAGCTCGCCGAAGTCGCGGTAGCGCGCCTTGACCACGTCCTGCGAGAACGCATCGAGCAGGTCGCGGAACGGCTGCAGCGGCAGGTCATGTGCGGCAATCACCCCTCCCAGGGCGTCGAACAGGCGGGCATCGGGGCCGTCCGGTGCGGTTCCCGCCTCGATCCGGTCGAGCTGGCGCTTGTAGCCGTCCAGCAAGGCCAGGCGCGCGGCGGGTTCCCGGTCGCCCTCGTCGGCGAAGTCATCGGCGGTCCGGGCGAAGCGGTAGATCACCCCCACCGGGTGGCGCAGGGCCGGCGGCATCAGCACCGAGGCGACGGGAAAATTCTCGTAATGGCCGACCGACATTGGCCGCCGACATTACCAGAAAAATCAAGCGTTTTTGGCCGTTTTCGGCGTTGGATAGGGCCTGTTTGGGTTAGAATCACTTCCGGTTGCATCCCCCGGCCGCAGCACCTGCTGCGGAGCGCCGGCCGCGGCGCCGCGGTTGGCGGCGTCACGGTCCGTTCCGCGGCCGGCCATGGCAACTCCGGTCCGCAGTCCCGGTTGGCAGTCCCTTTCCAGCAGCGTTCCGCCGCGGTTTCCGGCAGGGCGTTCCGGGCGGGTCCGCAGCATCGCGAGGGTGGCGGAATTGGTAGACGCACCGGATTTAGGTTCCGGCGCCGCAAGGCGTGGGGGTTCGAGTCCCTTCCTTCGCACCACGTACGTACAGGACGACAAATACAGCATGGCAACGAATCTGGAAACGCTGGGCACGCTTGAGCGCCGCCTCACCATGGCCGTACCGGCCGCCGACATCGAGCAGGAAGTCAGCAAGCGCCTGAACCAGCTCTCGCGCACCATTCGCATGGCCGGCTTCCGGCCGGGCAAGGTGCCGATGAAGCTGGTCGCCCAGCAGTACGGGCCCCAGGTCCGCTCCGAGGTCGTCGGCGACGCGGTGCAGAAGGTGTTCACCGATGCCGTGACCGACAACAAGCTGCGCGTCGCGGGCTATCCGCGCATCGAGCGCAAGGACGGCGACGCGGAGCCGGCTTCCACCGGTGAACTGGCGTTCACCGCGACCTTCGAGGTCTATCCGGAAGTGACGCTGGGCGACCTCAAGGCCAAGGCGATCGAGAAGCCCGTGGTCACCGTGGGCGATGCCGAAGTCGACAAGACGGTCGAGATCCTGCGCCGCCAGCGCCAGACCTACGAACCGGTGGAGCGGGCCGCCCAGAAGGACGACCAGGTCACGATCGATTTCGACGGCTCGGTGGACGACGTGCCGTTCGCCGGCGGCAAGGGCGGCGACCTTCCGGTGGTGCTGGGCCAGGGCCGCATGGTGGCCGGTTTCGAGGATGCGCTCACCGGCATGAAGGCCGGCGAGGAGAAGACCTTCCCGGTGACCTTCCCCGAGGATTACCACGGCAAGGACGTGGCCGGCAAGACCGCGAGCTTCAAGGTGGTGGTCAAGTCCGTGGCCGGCCCCAAGCTGCCCGAGCTCGATGCCGAGTTCGCCAAGGCGCTGGGCGTGGCCGACGGCGACACCACGCGCATGCGCGCCGAGGTCAGGGCCAACGTCGAGAAGGAAGTGAACAAGCGGCTGGAGAACGAGACCAAGAACCGCGTGATGCAGGCGCTGCTGGACGCAACGCCGCTGGAGCTGCCCAAGTCGCTGGTCGAGATGGAGACGCAGCGCGTGGTGCAGACCGCGCGCGCCGACCTCGAGGCGCGCGGCATGAAGCTCGAGCAGCTGCCGATCAACCCGGAGATGTTCGAGACGCAGGCGCGACGCCGCGTCAGCCTGGGCCTGATCGTGGGCAAGCTGGTCGAGGACAACTCTCTCGCGCCCAAGCCCGAGCAGGTGCGCGCGCTGGTGAACGACTATGCCGAAAGCTACGAGCAGCCTGCCGAGGTGGTAAAGTGGGTTTACTCGGACGCGCAGCGTCTGGCTGAATTCGAAGGCATGGCCGTCGAGGCGAACGTGGTGCAGTGGGTCCTGGCAAACGCCAAGGTCGACGAAAAGCCGATGGCCTTCGACGAACTGATGGGGAACGCGGCATGAATGGCCTGAACTGGATGTCGGGCTCTCAGCAGGTGCAAGCAGGCGCGCAGGGCCTGGGCCTGGTGCCCATGGTCATCGAGACCTCCGGGCGCGGCGAACGCGCCTACGACATCTATTCGCGGCTGTTGCGCGAGCGCGTCATCTTCCTGGTCGGCCCGGTGAACGAGGTGTCGGCCAACCTGGTGGTCGCCCAGTTGCTGTTCCTCGAGTCGGAGAACCCCGACAAGGACATCTTCTTCTACATCAATTCCCCGGGCGGTTCCGTGTCCGCGGGCCTGGCGATCTACGACACCATGCAGTTCATCAAGCCCGACGTGTCGACGCTGTGCGTCGGCCAGGCGGCGAGCATGGGCGCGCTGCTGCTGACCGCGGGCGCGGCCGGCAAGCGTTTCTGCCTGCCTAACTCGCGCGTGATGATCCACCAGCCCATGGGCGGCTTCCAGGGGCAGGCCTCGGACATCGAGATCCA
>CAIVVS010000251.1 GCA_903909415.1 uncultured Pseudomonadota bacterium
GCCGGCCGCCGGCCAGCACGGTGACGAGTTCATCGACCATTGCCATCGCCAGCAGCACCGCGCCCAGCACGAAGCTGGACTGGGGGATCCACAGAGGGATGGCGACCAGGCCGTTGGCCATGTCGTTGAACTCCCAGCTTTCCCAGAAGGCCGAGAACAGGTTTTTGCCAGGCTGTGTTTGCGTGAAGAAGGCCTGGCCCACCCAGCCGCAGATGGCCAGGGTCATGGCGATCCAGACGCCGCCTGCCAGCAGCAGCATCATCACCAGCAGCAGGATTCCTCCGACCTCGATCAGGTTCATGGCCAGGGCGTCATCGCTGGAATCGCACGGGTCAGATGTCCTCGCTGAAGTCGCCGCGCGCGTGGCGCTGCTCGACCGCGACCTCGTAGCGCGGCCGGCCTCCCGCCAGTACGGTGACGAGCTCGTCGGCCATCGCCATGGCCAGCAGCACCGCCCCCAGCACGAAGCTGGACTGCGGGATCCAGAGCGGGATGGCGATGAGGCCGTTGGCCATGTCCCTGAATTCCCAGCTCTCCCACACGAAGCGCGCCGCGGCCCAGGCGAGGAAGCCGCAGAATGCCGTGCCGACGAACAGGCAGGCGATCTCCAGCGGGCGCCGGACCGCCGGCACGAGCTGCTCCGACAGCAAGGTGACGCGCACGAAGTCGCCGCGCTCGAAGGTGTGCGCCATGGACAGGAAGGCGGCCGCCGCGCACATCCAGGATACGATGTCGTCGGAGCCCCCGGTGCGCATGCCCAGCTCGCGCATCACCGACACCGCGATCATGGTCGCGAAGATGGCGAAAACGAAAAACGCCGCGAGCATGCCCGCGGCGTCGTAGAGGAAGTCGAGCGCCTTGCGCAACGGGTGTCCCGCGGCCTGCCGCCCGGTTCCGTCCCCGCTCACATCTTGCGGAATGCGTCGACCACGGCGCGGCCCTCGGCGCCGGCTTTCTTGAGCCAGTCCTCGACCATGACGTCGCCGACCTTCTTCAGGTCGGCGCGCAGTTGCTGCGAGGGCGGATAGATGGTCATGCCGTTCTTGCGCAGCTGGTCCAGGTACCAGCCGTTCTTTTCCTCGGACACCTTCCAGCCGCGGACCTCGGCGTCGGCGGCGGCCTTCTGCACCGCGGCGCGGGTGGCGGCGTCCAGCGCGTCCCAGGCTTTCTGGTTCACGATCACCGCGTTCTTGGGCAGCCAGGCCTGGGTGTCTGCGAAGAACTTCAGGTGCTCGAAGGTCTTGGAGTCGTAGCCGGTGGAGCCCGAGGTCATGAACGAGTTCACCACGCCGGTGGCCATGGCCTGCGGCAGCTCGGCCGCCTGCACCGTGACCGGCTGCGCGCCGACCAGCTCGGCGATTTTCGCGGTCGCCGGGCTGTAGGCGCGCCACTTCAGGCCCTTGAGGTCGGCCGCGCTGTTGATCTGCTTGTTGGAATACACGCCCTGCGGCGGCCACGGCACCGAGAACAGCAGGCGCATGCCCTGCTTGGCAAGGCGCTCCTCCAGCGCCTTCTTCGATGCGCGGTAGAGTTTGTTGGACTCGGCATAGCTGGTGGCCAGGAAGGGGATGCCGTCGATCTCGTACATCGCATCCTCGTTGGCGAAGTTCACCAGCAGGATCTCTCCGGCCTGGGCCTGGCCGCCCTGGACCGCGCGCTTGATCTCCGGCGCCTTGAACAGGGAGGCATTGGCATGCACCTGGATCTTGAGCTTGCCGGCGCTGGCCTTGTCTACCTCGTCGGCGAACTGCTGGATGTTCTCGGTGTGGAAGTTGGTCGCCGGATAGCCGGTGGGGAGGTCCCATTTGGCCTGTGCCAGCGCGTTCGTGGACAAAAGCAATGCGATCGCGGACACGGTGAGCGAAAGCAGGGACGGGGCGTGGCGCATGGCGGAACTCCGTGGAGGGGCGGTGCGGGCTACTTTAGCCGGATTGACCGGCGCGCTCAACGCATTCCGCGATGGCGCATTCCGGCCCGCGGCCGCTCAGCCGAGGTGCGCGACGACCTCGTCGGCGATGGCGAGCGACGCCGTCAGCCCCGGCGATTCGATGCCGAACAGGTTCACCAGTCCCCGCACGCCATGCGCAGAAGGGCCCTGGATCAGGAAATCCGCATTGCCGCCTTCAGGGCCGTGCAGCTTGGGACGGATGCCCGCGTAGCCCGGGGACAGCGCGCCGTCGGGAAGTTCCGGCCAGTAGCGCCGTATCGCCGCGTAGAAGCCGTCGGCGCGCGCAGGGTCCACCCGGTAGTCGATGGTCTGCACCCATTCCACGTCGGGGCCGAAGCGCGCCTGCCCCGCCATGTCCAGCGTCAGGTGGACCCCCAGTCCCGCCGCTTCCGGCACCGGATAGACCAGGCGCGAGAACGGTGACCGACCTGCCAGCGCGTAGTAGTTGCCCTTGGCGTATCCCTGTGGCGGCAGGCGCATGGCTGGAAAGCCGGCGAGCGCCCGTGCGATCGAATGGGCATGCAGTCCGGCGGCATTCACCACGCTGCCCGCCAGCAAATCCATCGGGTCGGCGCCGCCCACCTGCAGCAGCACGCCGTTGTCGCGCAGTTCACCGCCCTGCACCGGGGAGCGCAGCGCCAGTACCGCGCCGTGCGCCTCGGCGTCGCCGAGCAGGGACAACATCAGGGCATGGCTGTCGATGATGCCGGTGGACGGCGAGAGCAGGGCGCGGGTGCATTGCAAGCGTGGCTCCAGGGCGCGCGCCCCGGCCGGATCCAACCGCGCGAGGTCGGTGACGCCGTTGGCCTGCGCCTGCGCCAGGATCGTGTCCAGCTTCGCGTGCTGGGCTTCGCCGGTGGCGACGATCAGCTTGCCGCACCGCCTGTGGGGTACACCCCGCTCGGCGCAGTAGCGGTAGAGGACATCGCGCCCGGCCACGCACAGGCGCGCCTTGGCCGTGCCGGGCGGATAGTAGATGCCGGCGTGGATGACCTCGCTGTTCCTGGCACTGGTGGCGGTGCCGAAGGCGTCCTCGGATTCCAGCACGAGCACTTCACGCCCGGCCAGGGCCAGCGCGCGCGCCACCGCGAGGCCGACCACGCCTGCGCCGATCACCGCGCACTCGACCCGTTCCATGCTTCAGCCTGCCGAAGGCCTCGCAGCCGGCGCCGGCGTGCCGCTGCGCTGATAGACCAGTACCGCAATGATCACCATGCCCGCGCCCAGCAGCTGCACGGGGCCCAGTCCCTGGTTGAGCAGAAAATACCCCATCGCCAGGGTCACCACCGGTTCCAGGTTGAGGAACATCGCGGCGCGCATCGGTCCCAGCGCGGCGACGCTCGCGAACATGCCGATGACCGCGAAGCAATAGAACGCGGCATTGGTGGCCATCGCGGTCCAGCCCTGCGCGTCGGTCGGGTAGCTCGCCTCGCCGGTGGCCAGCACCAGCGCGAGGTAGGTGAGCGCGCCCGCGACCAGCATGTGCAGGGTGCGCGGCCGGGCCTCGCCGCCGCGGAACAGCTTGCCGGTCACCACCAGGATGGCGGCGAAGGCGAGCGCGGACAGCGCGGCCAGGCCTGCACCCACCATGTCCGTGGTGCCGGCCCCGAGGTCCAGGGTCAGGCCGATGCCGGCGAACGCCAGGAACACCGAACCCACGGTGCGCACCGTCGGCCGTTCGTCGCCCGAGATCCAGCCCCAGATGCCGGCGAGAAGCGGGAAGGTGTAGAAAATCAGGATGGCGATCGCCACCGGCACGCGCGCGAAGGCCATGTACAGGACCCAGGCCTGCACGGCATGCGCCGCGCCGAGCATCCACGCGACATGGCGCTGGCGCGGCGGCAGCGCCGAAGGCATGCGGGTGGCGAGCGCGAACGCCAGGAATACCAGGGCCGCAGCGAACTGGCGCGTCGAGGCGACCGCGAGCGGCGTCGCGCCCGAGTCATAGGCCATGCGTGCCATGGAGGAAGTGACCGCGTAGGCGCAGGGCACCGCCATGGCCATGGCCAGTCCGTAGCGCGGCGGCTGGCTCATGCCCCGTGCCCTGCCTGCGGCGCGAAGCCCGCTTTCACCGTGCTACCATCGTTTGCTCCATACGGCCCGAACTCTAGCAGATGGCGTGGCGCGCCCCGCGCGGCGCGCATGTCCCCCAAAGCACCCCGATGAACCAAGCAACAGCTGGCCGCTGGCAATTCTGGATCGACCGCGGCGGTACGTTCACCGACGTGGTCGCGCGCCATCCCGATGGACGCCTTCTCACCCACAAGCTGCTGTCGGAGAACCCCGGCCGCTACCGCGATGCCGCCATCGCGGGCATACGCGCGCTGATGGGCGTGCCCGAGGGCCAGCCCATTCCGGGTGGGGCGATCGAGGCGGTCAAGATGGGCACCACCGTCGCCACCAATGCGCTGCTGGAGCGCAAGGGCGAGCGCACGCTGCTGGTCACCACGCGCGGCTTCCGCGACGCGCTGCGCATCGCCTACCAGAACCGCCCGCGCATCTTCGACCGCCACATCGTGCTGCCCGAACTGCTGCATTCGGATGTGGTCGAGGTGGACGAGCGCATCGGCGCGCACGGCGAAGTCGTCACGCCGCTGGACGAGGCCGCTGCCCGGCGCGACCTGCAGGCCGCGCGCGCCGGGGGCTACGCCTCGGTCGCGATCGCCTTCATGCATGCCTACCGCTACCCGCAGCACGAGCAGGCTGTGGCGCGTATCGCGCGCGAGGCCGGCTTCACGCAGGTGTCGACATCCAACGAGGTGAGCCCGCTGCTGAAGCTGGTGCCGCGTGGGGACACCACGGTGGTGGACGCCTACCTCTCGCCCATCCTGCGCCGCTACGTGGACCAGGTCGCCTCGGAACTGGCGGGCGTGCGCCTGATGTTCATGCAGTCCAACGGCGGGCTGACCGACGCGCGCCGCTTCCAGGGCAAGGACTCCATCCTGTCCGGCCCGGCAGGCGGCATCGTCGGCGCGGTCCGTTCCTCGCTCGCGGCGGGTTTCGACCGCATGATCGGCTTCGACATGGGCGGCACGTCGACGGACGTGTCGCACTTCGCCGGCAGCGCACCCAGCGACATGGAGCGCGCCTTCGACACCCAGGTGGCCGGCGTGCGTATGCGCGCGCCGATGATGAGCATCCACACCGTGGCGGCCGGTGGCGGATCCATCCTGCATTTCGACGGATCGCGCTACCGCGTAGGCCCCGATTCGGCGGGCGCCAACCCAGGGCCGGCCGCGTACCGTCGCGGCGGGCCGCTGACGGTGACCGATGCCAACGTGATGCTGGGCAAGGTCCAGCCGCAGTTCTTCCCCTCGGTGTTCGGCCCCGGCGGCGACCAGCCGCTGGACGCGCAGGTGGTGCGCGAGCGCTTTGCGGCGCTGGCCGAGGAGATCCACGCCGCCACCGGTGACCGCCGCAGCCCGGAATCGGTCGCGGCAGGTTTCGTGCGCATCGCCGTGGGCAACATGGCCGAGGCGATCAAGCGCATCTCGGTGCAGCGCGGCCATGACGTCACCGGCTACACGCTGAACTGCTTCGGTGGCGCGGGTGGCCAGCATGCCTGCCTGGTGGCGGATGCGCTGGGCATGACGCGTGTCTTCGTGCACGGCCTGGCCGGCGTGCTGTCGGCCTACGGCATGGGGCTGGCCGACATCGCCGCGATGCGCGAGCAGTCGGTGGAACTGCCGCTGGCCGATGCCTCCGTGCCGCAGGTCGAGCAGGCGCTGGACCGGCTCGCGCAATCCGCACGCGACGAGGTGCTGGGGCAGGGCGTGCCGGCTGACCGCATCCGGGTCATCCGCCGCGCGCATGTGCGCTACGACGGCACGGATACCGCGCTGGTGGTGGATTACGCCGCGCCGCAGGCCATGCAGGGCCAGTTCGAGGACGCCTACCGGATGCGCTTCAGCTTCCTGATGCCGGGCCGCGCGCTGGTGGTCGAGGCGGTGTCGGTCGAGGCGCTGGGTTTGTCCGAGGCGGGGACGCTGGAACCCGCCGCTGCCGCGGGCGCGGTGGAGCCGCCTGCGCCCGCCGCGCCGCCGGCGGCGCTGGAACAGGTGCAGATGGTCTGCGACGGAGCGGCGAAGAACACCCCGGTGTACCGCCGCGAGGCCCTGCTGCCGGGCCATCGCGTGGCCGGCCCCGCGATCATCGCCGAGGCCAATGCCACCACCGTGGTCGAGCCCGACTGGGAGGCGCGCATGACCGCGCGCGGCCACCTGGTGATGGAGCGGGTGCGCGCGCGCCGCGCCGAGACCGCGATCGGCACCAGCGTCGACCCGGTAATGCTGGAGATCTTCAACAACCTGTACATGTCCATCGCCGAGCAGATGGGCCTGCGCCTGGCGAATACCGCGCACTCGGTGAACATCAAGGAGCGGCTGGACTTCTCCTGCGCGCTGTTCAACGCGCAGGGCGAGCTGATCGCCAATGCGCCGCACATCCCGGTGCACCTGGGCTCGATGGGCGAGTCGATCCGGACCGTGATCCGCGAGAACGCCGGGAAGATGCAGGCGGGCGACGTCTACGTGCTGAACGCGCCCTACAACGGCGGCACCCACCTGCCCGACATCACCGTGATCACCCCGGTGTTCGATGAGGCTGGGCGCGAGATCCTGTTCTACGTCGGGTCTCGCGGCCACCACGCCGACATCGGCGGCACCAGCCCCGGCTCCATGCCGCCCGACAGCAAGGTGGTCGAGGAAGAGGGCGTGCTGATCAACAACTTCAAGCTGGTCGAGCGCGGGCGCTTCCGCGAGCAGGAGACGGTGGACCTGCTCACCTCCGGCCGCTACCCGGTGCGGAACGTGGCGCAGAACCTCGCCGACCTGCGCGCGATGATCGCCGCCAACGAGAAGGGCGTGCAGGAACTGGCGCGCATGGTGCGGCACTTCGGCCTGGACGTGGTGCACGCCTACATGCGCCACGTGCAGGACAACGCCGAGGAGTCGGTGCGCCGCGCCATCACCGGCCTGGCCGACGGCAGCTTCCGCTACGAGATGGACAACGGCGGCGTGGTGCAGGTGGCCATCCGCATCGACCGCAAGGCGCGCGGCGCGGTGGTGGATTTCACCGGCACCTCGGCCCAGCTGCCGAACAACTTCAATGCCCCCTCGGCGGTGTGCATGGCCGCGGTGCTGTACGTGTTCCGCTCGCTGGTGGACGACGACATCCCGCTGAATGCCGGGTGCCTCAAGCCGATCGAGGTGATCATCCCCGAGGGCTCGATGCTGCGGCCGCGCTACCCGGCGGCGGTGGTGGCCGGCAACGTCGAGACCTCGCAGTGCATCACGGGCGCGCTCTACGGCGCCCTCGGGCTGATGGCCAATGCCTGCGGCACCATGAGCAACTTCACCTTCGGCAACCAGCGCTACCAGTACTACGAGACGGTGGCAGGCGGTTCCGGCGCCGGCCTGGAGCGGCTGGGTGGCGAGCGCGGCTTCGACGGCACCGACTGCGTGCAGACCCACATGACCAACTCGCGGCTGACCGACCCGGAGGTGCTGGAATGGCGCTATCCGGTGCGGCTGGAGAGTTTCGCCATCCGGGCCGGCTCTGGCGGCGCAGGGCGCTGGAAGGGTGGCAACGGCGCGGTGCGCCGGATCCGGTTCCTGGAGCCCATGACGGCCGCCATCCTGTCCGGGCACCGGCGCATCGCTCCCTTCGGCATGGCAGGCGGCGCACCCGCGCTGCCCGGTCACAACAGCGTGGAGCGGGCCGGGGGCGAGCGTGTCGAGTTGGGCGGTGCCGACCGGATCGAGATGGGCGCCGGGGATGTTTTCGTGATCGAGACCCCCGGTGGCGGCGGCTTCGGCACGCCGCCAGCCTGAATCGGGTTCGCGCCGGATCCTGCGGGGGCGGTGCGTCCGGATCGGAAGGGGGCGTGGAAATGCGCCTTTTGACCTTGGTTGACGCATGCCAATATCGCCCGAAGGGTGAACTGCCTATAATTGAGGCCGTCCTGTCGAGGGGCGGTTTTTCCCCTTCCTGAACCCGTCCGTCCAGGCTCGAGAACCGGAACAAGAATATGGATAGGCGCACCGTCTGCTCGAAGACCGCCAAGGGGCTGATGGAAGCCTCGGGCAAGACCAGCCTGCTGTCGCGCGACCTGCGCAACCTGCTCAAGGAGGTCGACGGCAAGCTGTCGGTCGCCCAGATCGGGGAGAAGTTCGGCAAGGTTCCCGAGGCCAAGTTGCTGGAGGCGTTCAAGCGCCTTGAGTCCGACGGGTTCCTGCGCTCGGTGGTAGCGACCCCGGACCGCGCCGCGCCGCCGTCCCAGAGCGCGGCGCCCAACACCGAGGAGTCCGACCTGGACTTCACGGCCATGCCCGGCGCCGGCCCGACCAAGGACGACGAGGACGCATTCCAGCAGGCACAGGCTGCCGAGATCGCGCGCATCGCCGCGGAGACCCGCGCCCGGGAGGCGGCTGCGGCGAAAGCCAAGGCTGAAGCCGAGGCGCGCGCGCGGGCGGAAGCCATCGTCAAGGCGCGCCTGGCCGCCGAAGCCAAGGTCAAGGCCGACGCCGAGGCCAAGGCGAAAGCCGAGGCCGAGGCGAAGATCCGGGTCCTCGCGGAAGCGAAGGCAGCCGCGGAAGCGAAGGCAGCCGCGGAAGCGAAGGCAGCCGCGGAAGCGAAGGCAGCCGCGGAAGCGAAGGCAGCCGCGGAAGCGAAGGCAGCCGCGGAAGCGAAGGCAGCC
>CAIVVS010000252.1 GCA_903909415.1 uncultured Pseudomonadota bacterium
CACCATCAAGTCGCACCACAACGTGGGCGGCCTGCCGGACACGCTGCACCTTAAGCTGCTGGAGCCGCTCCGGGAGTTGTTCAAGGACGAAGTCCGGGAACTGGGCGTCGCCCTGGGGCTGCCGCGCGACATGGTCTATCGCCACCCGTTCCCCGGGCCTGGACTGGGCGTGCGCATCCTCGGCGAGGTGAAGGCCGACTACGCGAAGCTGCTCCAGCGCGCCGACGCCATCTTCATCGAGGAACTGCGCGCGACCAGGGACGCCGACGGCCAGAGCTGGTACGACAAGACCGCACAGGCCTTCGCCGTGTTCCTGCCGGTGAAGTCGGTGGGCGTGATGGGCGACGGGCGCACCTACGAATGGGTGGTGTCGCTGCGCGCGGTGCAGACCTCGGACTTCATGACTGCCGACTGGGCGCCGCTGCCGCACGAGCTGCTCGCCCGCGTTTCGGGCCGCATCATCAACGAGGTGCGCGGCATCAACCGCGTGGTCTACGACATCTCCAGCAAGCCGCCTGCCACCATCGAGTGGGAGTAGCGTTCAAGGCAGGCCAGCCAGGCTGCTGTCATCGGGGGCTTGCACACCGGACCATACGGTGTCAGGCCAGGCGGTGACCCGAACCATTTGCCGCGTAGTGGGCCAGTGATGCCGGCGCCTTGCGCCCTGCGCGGATCCTGCAGGGGCGAGACGGCCTTCGGCGGAAGGTTTTCACGAGGCGGATCAGCGTGCCGGAGGCCTACGGTCACCTGACCGCAAGGCAGTCCGGCGTACCGGCGTCGCGAATCCTCCTCCCGTTGGTCAAATCATCGGCGATGGCTTCTCGCACTCGGTGCAGCTTTCGCCCCGGGGTGTCCGCGTCTATATACTCGCTGCTTCTGGTACGCCCTGAACTACCCATGCCGACGAATACTTCGGGCTTGGTTGCCCCCGGTGCAGCCTCCCAACGCGTCATCCTGCTCGTTTTGTTCTTCCTGTCGGGGTGCGCTGCGCTGATCTATCAGGTGACCTGGCAGCGGATGCTGTTTGCGATATTCGGGGTGGACCTGGAGTCCGTCACCGTCATCGTGTCGGTGTTCATGTTCGGCCTGGGGGTCGGCGCCCTGCTCGGCGGGGTTGTCTCCGACCGGTTCGGGAATCGCCTGTTGCTCATCTTCGCCGGGGTGGAGCTGGGCATCGGGATTTTCGGGTTCTTCAGCCCCGGCCTGATCGACCTGCTCAACGCCAGCGTCGCCGGCAGCAATCGCCTGGTGGCGGCGCTGGGGAGCTTCGCCGTGCTGGCGATCCCGACCACCCTGATGGGCGCCACGCTGCCGATCCTGGTCACGCATGTCAATCGCTCCGATCCGCACATCGGCCGGGCTGTGGGGCAGATGTACTTCGCCAATACCGCCGGAGCCGCCACAGGCGCCTACCTGATCGGTTACCACCTGCTGCGCTCGCTGGACCTGACCGACGCGATCCACGTCGCCGCAGCCATCAACGTCCTTGTGGCCTCTGCTGCCCTGGCGGCCTTCGGGAGAAGGTGATGCCCTTTGCCCCGCACCTCCTGTCCATGGTCGTGGGCATGCTGTCCCTCGGCCAGGAGATCCTCTGGGTCCGCGCGGTCTCCTTCGCCCAGCACGGCACGCCTCAGGCCTTCTCGTTCGTGCTGGCCACGTATCTGGTCGGCATCGCGCTGGGAGCGCACGCGGGCAAGGTGCTCACGCTCAGGAGCAAGGACCTGTGGGCGACCAGCGGCGTGGTGCTGCTGCTGTCGGCCGCCTATGACCTGGCCAGCCCCTGGATGCTAGGCATGAGCCAGCACTACGGGGGATTGCAGCTGGGCGGCGCGGTCATCATCGCGGTGTCCTCCGCTCTCAAGGCGATCATCTTCCCGATTGCCCATCACCTGGGTACCGATGCCAGCGGCCCCCGCGTGGGACGTTCCTTGTCGCGCGTGTACGTGTCCAACATCATCGGTTGCACGCTGGGGCCTGTTGTCTTCGGATTCTGGCTGCTCGACCGGTTCAGCACCCAGCAGTGCTTCGCGCTGGTTGCTTTGGGAACCCTCCTCGCCGGGGCCTGCTGCCTGCTCAGGGGCAGGAACGTGGTGCGCCTGGCCGGCGCGGGCGCCGTCGGCCTCGTCGCCGTGGCGCTGTTCAGCGCCCCGGAGCAGCTGATCCGGACCATCACCGGCGATTCCCGCCAGATCAAGGCGGTTGCTGAAACCCGTCAGGGCATCATCACCGTCTACCCGGGCGGCGACCAGGGTGACCTCGTCTACGGCGGCAACGCGTACGACGGGCGAACCAACCTGGACCCGGTCATCAACTCGAACGGGATCCATCGCCTGTTGATGCTGTCGGTGCTGAAG
>CAIVVS010000253.1 GCA_903909415.1 uncultured Pseudomonadota bacterium
CCCGCGAAAATCCCATTACTGGACAAATACTTGCCCGGAATGTACAATTCTCGCTGCAGTGCAAAAAACACTGCGTTTGATTGCAGCTTCATCGTACCTGACCTCTCCCCGGGCCTTTCCTTTCGATCGGCGTTGGCAGTTTCGCGGTTGGCGCCGATGACCCGATAAGAAAAGGAAACCCCATGGCGTTCACTACGCTGAATTTGCACGCGCTCGTCCTCAAGGCAATACAAGAAACCGGCTACACCCAGCCGACCCCCGTCCAGGCCCAGGCCGTCCCGGCCGCCCTCGCAGGCTCCGACCTGCTGGTGTCCTCGCAGACCGGCAGCGGCAAGACCGCCGCCTTCATGCTGCCCTGCCTGCACCGCCTGGCCTCCAAGCCGCCGGCCAACAAGAGCGTCGGCTCGCCGCGCGTGCTGGTGCTGACCCCGACCCGCGAACTCGCGCAGCAGGTGCAGCGCGCTGCCTCCACGTACGGCAAGTTCCTGCCTCAGCTCGCCTGCGCGACCATCGTCGGCGGCACGCCGATGGGCCTGGAGTTCCGCATGCTGCGCCAGCGCGTCGACGTCGTCGTCGCCACGCCCGGCCGCCTGCTGGACCACATGAAGCGCCGTTCCATCGACCTGTCCGCCGTCGAAGTGCTGGTGCTGGACGAAGCCGACCGCATGCTGGACATGGGCTTCATCGAGGACATCGAGGCGGTGATCGCCGCCTGCCCGGCGAACCGCCAAACCCTGCTGTTCTCGGCCACGCTGGCCGGCATCGTCGGCAACCTGGCCACGCGCGTCACGCGCGACGCCCAGCGCATCGAGATCGCCGCCGAGAAGAGCACCACCCCGCAGATTGGCCAGACCCTGCTGTTCGCCGATGACCGCTCGCACAAGGGCCGCCTTCTGGACGCGGTGCTGCGCGACGCGCAGATCACCCAGGCAGTGGTGTTCACCTCCACCAAGCGCGCCGCCGAGGAAGTCTCGGAGACGCTGCGCGCCCAGGGCTTCTCCGCCCAGGCGCTGCACGGCGACATGAACCAGAGCCACCGCAACCGCACGCTGCTCGCGGTGCGCCAGGGCCGCATCCGCGTGCTGGTCGCCACCGACGTGGCCGCGCGCGGCCTGGACGTGCCGGCCATCAGCCACGTGATCAACTATGACCTGCCCAAGCAGGCCGAGGACTACGTGCACCGCATCGGCCGCACCGGCCGCGCGGGACGCGAAGGCACGGCCATCACCTTCGCCTCGCAGGCCGAGCGCGGCATGATCAAGCGCATCGAGCGCTACACCGAGCAGCCGATCCAGATCGGCGTGATCGAGGGCCTGGAGCCCAAGGCGCGCCCCTCTTCGGCCGTGGCGCCGCGCAAGCGCTTCGGTGGCAACGGCCCGCGCCGCGACAGCGGCCGCCCGGGCAGCAGCTGGGGCAGCAAGGCCGGCGGCCGTCCGGCTTCCCGCGAAGGACGCTGGGGCAACTGAAGCCCGGCAGCCGCTGCAGGAAGAGCGGAAAACAAAAAGGGGCGAAAGCCCCTTTTTGTTTTTGTGGCCTGCGTACTGCCCAGTTGCCCGCTCAGCTGCCTGGCAGTGTTCCCGCCGGCAGCGAGTAGCAGTAGTCCGCGATCTCGCCCGGCCGGGTCCACCAGACGCGGTCCGCGCCGGCATGCGACAGGCAATGCTCCAGCGCCTGGCGCAGCCGGTTCAGCCGGAACGGCTGGCCCATGATGAACGGGTGGATGGACACGTTCATCACCAGCGGATGGCGCTCGCACTGGCGGATCATCTCGTCGAACTGGTCGGTGATCATGTCGGCGAAGACGTCGGCCGACTCGCGCCGGTTGATCGCCACGCCGATGTCGTTGATCTCAATCGGGTACGGCACCGACAGGATGGGCCCGGAGCGCGTGCGCAACCACACCGGCTGGTCGTCCATCGGCCAGTCCAGCACGTAGCGGTAGCCGGCTTCCTTCAGCAGGTCCGTGGCAGCCAGCGATTGCCCTCCGCCCGGGCTCATCCAGCCGGCGGGCGCACGGCCCTCGTGGCGGACGAAGGTCTCGGTCACTTCCTGGATCAGGCGCGCCTCGTCCGGCTCCCACAGCGGCCGGCCGGCCTCCGCATTGGTGCGGCCATGGCCGATGAACTCGTCGCCGCGCGCGCGTATCGCCTCGGGGACGTCCGGCGCGAACTCGTACAGCAGGCTGTTCAGGTTGTGGCCCATCGGCAGCTTCAGTTCGTCGCCGAGTTCCAGCAGACGGAACGCGCCGATGCGCAGGCCATAGTCGCGCCAGGAGTAGTTGCGCTGCGTCTGCGGCGCGTCCTGCCGCCCCGGGTCCGCGCCGTAGCCGGTGCCGAAGGCGAACACTTCCATGTTGGTGGTGAGGCAGAACGCCAGCCGCTTGCCGCCCGGCCACGAGAAATCGCGGCGCCTGGTGATCGGGTGGTAGTCGTAGCGGCTGGAACGGGGAATCAGGGGCTTGGACATCATCGGACCTTGGTTGTCGCGCTTGTTTGTCGCGGGCTATCGCGGAAGGCGTCAGTCTAGCTTGGCGCCGGTCTCGCGCACGACGACCCGGAACCTGTCGATCTCCGCATTCAGGTAGGCGGTGAACTGCGCCGGCGTCTGCGCCACGCCCTCGGCGCCTATCGTGGCGAAGATCTGCATCATCTCCGGCGTGGCAACCGCGCGCGCCGACTCGGCATTGAGCATCTCCAGCACAGCCGCGGGCATGCCCGCCGGCCCGAGCACGCCGCTGAACAGGGTGTACTCGAAGCCGCCCACGCCCGCCTCCGCCATGGTGGGCACCTCCGGCGCGGCGGCCACGCGCCGCGGTGAGGTGACCGCCAACGCGACCAGCTTGCCCGCCTTCACGTTGGAGACCGCCGGCGGCATCACCGAGAAGGTGAAGCCCACCTCGCCTGCCAGCACCTTGAGCGCGGCGTTGCCCTTGTACGGGATGTGCAGGAAGTCCACGCCCTGCTGCTTCTTGAAGGCCTCGGTCACCAGGTGCGGCAGCGTGCCGTTGCCGGGCGAGGCATAGCTCACGTCGCCGGGCTTGGCGCGGCCCATCGCGATCAGTTCGCGCAGGGTCTTCGCCTGGAATCCCGGCGGCACCACCAGCATCAGCGGGCTGGCCGCGATGAGCGCCACCTGGGTAAAGTCCCGCACCGGGTCGTAGGGCAGCCTGGCATACAGGCTGGCATTGATGGCGTGGGTGTTGATGTCCTGCATCATCAGCGTGTAGCCGTCGGGCGCGGACTTGGCGAGCATCTCGGCGGCGATGGTGGTGCCGGCGCCTGGGCGGTTGTCCACCACCACAGACTGGCCCATGGACGCGGACAGGCGCGCACCAAGGCCGCGCGCCAGCACGTCGGAAATCCCTCCCGCGGGGAAGGGCACCAGCAGGCGGATCGGCTTGGCCGGAAACGCCTGCGCCTGCGCGCCCGGGGCGGTTGCGAACGTCGCCGCCACGAGCGCGACCATGGCGCCCCGCGCCACCGCTGACCACCCTGCTGCCGAAACGACTCGCATGCCTGTCTCCTGGAAGGAATGATGCCGGTGTCGAACGCAAGCTTCGTGCCGGAGCCGCGCGTGCCGGCGTGGTGCGCGGCTGGCGGGCGGGGCGGATTTTCGCTATCTTGTTGGGCTTCCGGGTTTTGCACAACCCGCCCCGATTCAACCTAGGCCAGGAGCCCCGCAATGAGCGAACCCATCTGGAACCAATTCCTCACCGAACGCGACAAGCAGGTGTTCGGCAACTCCGGCTACGGCGCGCGCCAGGGCTTCGCCAAGCGCCCGGCGATCCTGGTGATCGACGTGAACTACAACTTCTGCGGCGACAAGCCCGAGCCCATCCTCGAGTCCATCAAGCGCTGGCGCAATTCCTGTGGCGAGGAAGCCTGGGACGGCGTGCGCGCGATCAAGCAGCTGGTCACCGCCGGCCGCGCCAAGGGCCTGCCTGTCATCTACACCACCGGCATCCGCCGCGAGGACGACTGGGACGCCGGCTCCTGGGCCTGGAAGAACACCCGCTCGGCCGAGCGCACCCGCACCTCGACCAACAACGCCGAGGGCAACACCATCGTCCCTGAGATCGCCCCCGGCCCGCGCGACCTGGTCGCCTACAAGCAGAAGCCCAGCGCCTTCTTCGGCACGCCGCTGATGAGCTGGCTGATGCTGCTGGGCGCCGACAGCCTGATCGTCACCGGCACCACTACCAGCGGCTGCGTGCGCGCCACGGTGCTGGATGCGTTCTCGAACAACTTCCGCATCTCGGTGGTCGAGGAAGGCTGCTTCGACCGCTCGCAGGCCAGCCACGCGATCAACCTGTGCGACATGAACGCGAAGTACGCCGACGTCATTAAGCTGCAGGAGACGCTGTCCTTCATCGAGGGCCTGCCCGCCGGGCTGTTCCCCAACCTGCCGGGCGCCAACGCCGGCAACCAGGGGCTGAAGGCCGTCGCCTGAGCCGTACGCACCCATGAAAAAGGACCGCCGCGGCGGTCCTTTTTTCTTTGCCGCAACGACGTCACACCGGCCGGATCTGCACCCTGCGGAAGCGGATCGTGCCACCGGCCGACTGCAGCGCGATCGGGCCGGAGCGGAACTTGTCGTTGACGATGTCCACCGTCTGCTGGCCGTTGAGCGTGACCGTCAGCCGGGTGCCGCGCGCCACCACTTCCATGCTGTTCCAGCGGTCGGCGATCTTCGGGTAGGGCCTGGTGACCCGTCCGAAGTCCACGATCGCGCCCGAGCCGTAGATCGGGTCGGGGCGGCTGTCCCAGATGTTCACCTCGTAGGAACTGGTCGCTGCAACCTTGGCCGGGTCCTGGCAGCGGATGAAGATGCCGCTGTTGGTGTCGGCACGGCCCCAGAACTCCGCGCGCAGCTCGAAGTCCGAGTACGACTGCGGCGACACCAGGAAGCCGCCCTTGCCGTTGATGCCCTCCAAGCTGCCCTCGGCGATGCGCCAGTTGCCCTCGCCCAGCGGCTTCCAGCCCTCGGGCATGCGACTGCCGTCCACCAGCGTGGTCCAGCCGCCGTCGCCCAGCGTGGACGCACAGCCGGCCAGGCTGCCAAGCGGCCCGGCCGCGAACAGGATCGCTCCCCCGGCGCCCAGCAGGCGCCTGCGTTGCCCTTTGATCATTGCTTCCCCCTCCCCTTTGTCATTCGGTCGATTCACCACGTGGTCGATGCCCGCCCATTCTGGCGGGAAACGGTGCGAAGGCACAAGCCGCACGGGGACGATTCGGCTAGAGTGGCGCGGAACGCGGGCTGCAGCCCGCGGGCACACACAACGGGAGGCAATGGCATGGAAACCCTGATTGACGAGACGGTGCGGGTAAACAGCGGCTTCGCCTGGGAGATGAAGAAGGGCCAGCGCGTGCGCATCACCTACCAGTCGATCGTCGACTTCGTCGTGTTCAACCTGAACAACCTGCACGAGCGCTTCGACCAGGCGCGCACCAAGGCCAACCAGGGAACCATCTACGTCACGACCGGGGACCTGCTCCTGTCCAAGCTCAACACGCCGATGATGGTCATCGTCGAGGACACGTTCAAGGGCACGCACGACCTCCAGTACGGGATGTGCAGCGCCTGTTCCTATACCAGCCGGTGGAACCGCCGCCACCTGTCGCCGTGGAAGGAGCTGTACGCCGAGGCGGGCATCACCCGGCGCGAGGACCTGCCGCTGTGGGGCTGCTACGAGAACATCATGACCGCGCTGCAGAACTATCCCATCATCCCGCTGGACATTCCCGCGCCGCTGAACATCGGCCAGCACATGGAGCTGGATGCGCGCGGCAAGCTGAAGTGGGCGCTGCTGGACAAGCACAAGGAGCTGTTCAACCCGGCTCCGCACATGGACCTGCGCGCGGAGATGGACTGCCTGTGCGCGGCGAGCTGCGACCCCGGCCTGGGCAAGCTCGGCACCCACAAGGGCTTCTATTCGCAGCCGATACGGGTGCAGGTCTTCAGCGAATGAGGTTTGACGAATGAGGTCCGGCGACTGAGGTTCGGCCAATGACGGCGTCCACCCGGATCGCCTGATCCGGGTGCCTCCTGCGGCGGGCGGGCACGAGCCCGTCGCCGCGCGACACACCGCGTTCAGGCCGGCTGGCGGTCCTCGTCCTGCGCCGTGGCCGGCGCGGCACCCAAGGCCAGGGAGAGCGCCTGGTCCACGTTCTCCAGCCAGTGGAACTCCAGCGCGGCGCGCGCCTCGGCCGGGATGTCCTCCAGGTCGCGGC
>CAIVVS010000254.1 GCA_903909415.1 uncultured Pseudomonadota bacterium
AGCCGGGGCGGGCGCAGGTGCCGGGGCGGGCGCGGGTGCCGGCGCGGCGACGGGCGCGGGGGCCGGGGCGGGTTTGGGTTCTTCTTTGCCGCAAGCGGCCAGCGCGAGGGTGGCGACGGCAGCGGCGATCAGGGTGCGGTTCATGTTCATGTGTTCCTTGGGGCTTGGACTATGGGAAGGCCGACGACAAGTGCGCCGCAACGCGGGGCACGCGCCTCGTCGGGGGCCACATTATAGCGGGCGAACCCCGGCATACCGGCTGTCTGGAGGCTGACTTGCGCTACGCCCGGCCCGCCGCGCGTGCAAGCGGGCGGCTACAGGCCCGAGGTGGTGGCCGATACCGACGGCGTGGAGCGGTCCCAGATTTCGCGGAAGCGGTCGAGCATCAGGCGGCCCTCCGCGTTGTCATCAAGGAGCAACACGCCGCGTGGTTGCTTGGCGACGGCGCGGCGCACCACGTGGCTGGAATCGGCGAGCACGAAGCAATCCTCGGCGCGCGCCGCCTCGCTGCCGGTCTTGTAGATGAGGATGTTCGCGGAGAACTGGGTGAGCATGTTCATCACCCGAGGCAGCCTGCGCACCAGCTGGTCGGGATCGTGCAGGGCGATGTAGAGCTTGTGCAGCCGGCCGCCGCGCAGGAAGGTTTCGAGCGCGGCGATGCGCTCGCGCGAATCGAGCCCCAGGTCCATCAGGTCCGGATCGAAGATGCGCAGTTCCCGCCGGGCGAGCGAGACGACCTTGTCGAAGCCCTCGACGTACTCGCGACGGGAGGTGAAAAGCGTTCTCTGCGGCTTCGCTGCAGACTCGTCCTGGTCGTCCATGGCGCGTGGGCTGGCGGCCGCTCAGGACCGCCCTGGGTGGAGGTAACCCAGAAGATACCATTGGTGCAACTGTGCGATAAGCGCGGCCGGGGCCGCGCGCAGGCCCGCCATGGCGCGCTGGTCGGCAAGCTGCATCAGGGGAGCGCGCCAGGCCCGTGGCGCCTGCACCGGTTCCCCGTTCAGGTACCAGCCGCGCTTGCCGGCGAGCAGTCGGGTGCGCGGATCGAGCCGCACGCCAGCCGCCGCCGCGCGTGCCGCAAAGCGTGCCGGCGGTAGGGGCCGGGCCGGCGGGTGGAAGCGCACGCCGGGTTTGGGCTCCGACAGCGCGCAGCCGAGCAGGTCCTCGACCGAACTAGGCCTGGAGAGCACCCTGGCTGCGACGCGCGCCGCATGCGCCAGCATGGACGGGGGGATGCGGCCCGGATGCCCCTGCAGCCGCAGCCCCGGATCCCGGTAGCGTCCAGCGAGGCACAGCTCGTCGCGCATCCGGTCCAGCATGGACTCGCCCAGCTCCTGGTCGGTCGGGGCGCGAAAGCCGATGGAGTAGGTGCTGCAGGGCTCCAGCGCCACGCCGTCGTGCGCGACGCCCGGCGGCAGGTAGAGCATGTCCCCGGGCTCGAGGACCCACTCGCGCGTCGGCTCGAAGCGCGCGAGCAGCTTGTGCGGCGCGCGCGGATCGGTGCGCAGGTCGCGCTGGTTCGAAATGCGCCAGCGCCGCCTGCCATGTCCCTGCAGCAGGAACACGTCATAGGAATCCACGTGCGGCCCGACGCCGCCGCCGGTGGCCGCGTAGCTCACCATCACGTCGTCCAGCCTGGCCCAGGGCACGAAGGCAAAGCGCGAGAGCAACTCGTCGGCGGAGGGCAGGTGCAGGTTCAGTCCCTGCACCAGCAGCGTCCAGTCCTTCGCCGGCAGGCTGCGCGCGCGGCTGGCGGCGAACGGCCCGTGTTCCAGCGTCCACGTGGCGCCGCGGCGCGACAGCAGGCGCGACTCGACTTCCTCGCCCGCCGCCAGCCGGAACAGGCCGGCGCGCGTGTCCAGGCCCCGGAAGCCGGGCACGGCATTGCGCACCAGCAGCGGACGCCGCTGCCAGTGCCGGGCCAGGAAGTCCCGCGCGGATAGTCCGCCCAGCAGCTGCATGGTCATCGCCGGTGCATATTCACGTTGCATATTCGACCCGCCGATTATAGGCTTCGGCCCCATGCATCCCGCGCTTGCGGAAGATGGAACAACGCGGGAGTTTTGCAATGCGAAGCAGGGCGGAACCGGAAACGGAGACGACACCATGCTGGAACCTGGCAGGCCCGCACCGACCTTCACCCTCCCCGATGCGGACATGGAGACAGTCGACCTGGCGCGCTTCCGCGGGCGCAGGAACGTCGTGCTCCTGTTCTACGCCAAGGACGCGAGTCCGGCCTGCACGATGCAGGCGACCGAGTTTTCCGACCACCAGGACGAGTTCGCCCGCCTGCACTGCGTGGTGCTCGGCGTGAGCCCCGACGACTGTTTCCGCCATGCGGAGTTCCGTGACGCCAACGGCGTGTCCATCACCCTGCTGGCCGACACCGAGTCCGAGGTCGGCAACAGCTACGGCGTGGTGACCGAACTGGTGGCCAACGGGATCCGGCGGGCAAGCATCAAGCGCTCGACCTTCATCATCGACAAGAAGGGCATGATCCGCCACGTGCTGTGCGGCACCAGCCCGCGCGGCCACGTCCACGAAGTGCTGGCGCTGGTGCGCGAGCTCGAGGCGGCCCAGGACGCCGCCGGTGCGCGCGGTGCCGGCGCGGGGCGCCCGGCCGGGCGCCACCACTGACATGAAGGTCGGCCGCAACACGGTGGTGTCGCTGGATGTCGAGTTGTCGGACATCTGGGGCAACCTGATCGAGCGTACCGAGGAGCCGGCGCAGTACCTGCACGGCGGCTACGGCGACATCTTCGCCCCGGTGGAGGACGCGCTCGACGGCAAGGACGCGATGGCGCGCATCGAGGTGCGCCTGGAGCCCGAGGACGCCTTCGGCGACTATGACGACAGCCTGCTGCACATCGTCGACGCGTCGCGCTTTCCTGCCGGCATCGAGGCGGGCATGCGCGTGGAGGGTTCCGCGCTGGGCGTGCAGGATGACGATGCGGACCGCATCTACACCGTCACCGACATTGCCGAGGGCAAGGTGGTGCTGGACGCGAACCACCCCTTGTGCGGGATGGCCCTCAAGTTCGTCGGTACCGTCGTCGGCGTACGCCCGGCCACGCCCGCGGAGGTCGAGAACGGCTCTGCGGACGACCCCGGTTCCGTGGTGATGCGCGTGATGCCCTAGCCGCGGCTGCGCGGCCGCGCACCGCGCGACCGGGCCCGAATTCGCCTAACATCGGTCGCACCCGGCGGCGGCGCGACCGCCTGGTGTGAACCGGCGGCTTGTCCGGGGCGACGTGAGGGGGCGGACGTGGACATGGGCGGATTCCTCGGGGTGGTGTCCTACGGCCTGGGTACGGTCGTCGGCTTCCTCATCATCGGCACGCTGCTGGTCTGGTTCATCCAGGACGTCACGCAGAAAAAGCACACCATCCTGCGCAACTACCCGGTGATCGGGAGGCTGCGCTACCGGTTCGAGGAACTGGGCGAGTACTTCCGCCAGTACTTCTTCATGAACGACCGCGAGGAGATGCCCTTCAACCGGGCCACGCGCGGCTGGGTCTACCGGCTGGCCAAGGACGAGGGCGGCATCATCGGCTTCGGCTCGACCAACAACCAGAACGAGCCGGGCTCGATCATCTTCGTCAACGCGCCCTACCCGGTGCTGGAGGAGGACCGCCTGCCCACGCCGCCGCTGGTGATCGGGGAGGGTTACTCGAAGCAGCCGTTCGAGGCGCGCTCGGTGGTGAACGTGAGCGGCATGAGCTTCGGCGCGATTTCAAAGCCGGCGGTGCAGGCCCTGTCGCGCGGCGCGGCCATGGCCGGTTGCTGGATGGACACCGGCGAGGGCGGCCTGTCTCCCTACCACCTGGAGGGCGGCTGCGACGTGATCATGCAGATCGGCACGGCCAACTACGGCGTGCGCGGGGAGGACGGCAAGTTCTCGCGCGAGAAGGCGCGCGAACTGGCGGCGCACCCGCAGGTCAGGGCCTTCGAGATCAAGCTGTCCCAGGGCGCCAAGCCGGGCAAGGGCGGCGTGCTGCCGGCGGCCAAGGTGACCGAGGAAATCGGCCGCATCCGCGGCATCCCGCCGCATACCGACTCGATCAGCCCGAACCGGCACCGCGACATCGCCGACGCCAACCAGTTGCTGGACCGGATCGCGCTGGTGCGGGAGGTCACGGGCAAGCCGGTGGGGATCAAGACCGCGATCGGCGGCTGGCAGTTCATCAACGACCTGTGCGAGGCGATCAACCGCCGCGGGCTGGAGTACGCGCCGGACTTCATCGCGATCGACGGCGGGGAGGGCGGCTCGGGCGCCGCGCCGCAGGCGCTGGCCGACCACATGTCGCTCTCCATCACCGAGGCGCTGCCGCGCGTGGTCGACGCCCTGATCGAGGCGGACCTGCGCGGGCGCATCCGGGTGATCGCCGCCGGCAAGCTTGTGACCTCGGCGCGCGCGGCATGGGCGCTGTGCGCCGGCGCGGACTTCGTCAACTCTGCGCGCGGGTTCATGTTCTCGCTGGGCTGCATCCAGGCGCTGCGCTGCCACCAGAACACCTGCCCGACCGGGATCACCACGCACGACCGCCGGCTGCAGCGCGGCCTCGTTGTCGAGGAGAAGTTCCTGCGCGTGGCGCACTACGCCCTGGGCATGAACAAGGAGATCGACATGATCGCCCACTCCTGCGGCCTGAAGCACTCGCGCGAACTGCGCCGCGAGCACGTGCGCATCATGCAGCCCAACGGCCATTCGATCGCGCTGAACATGCTGTTCCCCTATCCGCAGGCCGGCGCCAAGCTCAGGGCTGCCTGAGCTTGGCCCGGACCGCGGCGGCCCGCGGACAAGGCGGGCCGGCGTTCAGCCCGCGGCCAGCCGCATCTGGTCCCCGTCCGCTTCCATGCGGATGCGCTGCTCATGGAAGGCGGCCACCGCCGGGCGGTGCGCGATGCTGACGATCGCGGAGTGCGGCAGGGCCTCGCGCAGCACCGTGTAGGCGCGATGCTCGGAAGGCTCGTCCAGCGCCGACGTGGCCTCGTCGAGGAACACCCAGTCGGGCTTGTGCAGCAGCGCGCGGCATATCGCAAGCCGCTGCTGCTCGCCGCCGGACATCGACAGGCTCCAGTTGCCGGTTTCGTCCAGCCGGTCCGCGAATCGGTCCAGCTGTACCTTCGCCAGCGCCTCGCGCAGGTCCGCGTCGGGGAAGCTCCCGCCGGTCGCGGGGTAGGCGAGGGCATCGCGCAGGGTGCCGATGGGGATGTAGGGCTTCTGCGGGAGGAACAGCAGGCTCGCGCCGGCCGGCACCCGGATGCGCCCGCTCGCGAACGGCCAGATGCCGGCGATGGCCCGGAACAGCGTGCTCTTGCCGCTGCCCGAGGGGCCGGTCAGCAGGACGCGGGCGCCGCGCGGCAGCTCGAAGGCTGCATTGCTCAGCACCACCCGGCCCCCGGGCAGTGCCAGGTCCAGCGCGGACGAGCCGATCGCCGCCGCGCCGGGCACGCTGTCGCGATCCGCCTGCCGTGCGATGGTCTCGCCGCTGGCACGCTCGACGGCCTTGTGGAAGGTGAGCAGGCGGTCGACGCTCGCGCGCCAGTTGGCCAGCTGGGTGTAGCTGTCCACGAACCAGGACAGCGAACTCTGCACCTGGCCGAAGGCGCTTGCGATCTGCGACAGCCCGCCGAGCGTGATCGCGCCGCTGAAGTAGCGGTGGCCGGCGACGAAGTAGGGGAACACCACCGCCACCTGCGAGTAGCCGATGGTGAAGGCGCCCAGGCGCTTGGTGTAGAACATCAGCGCCCACCAGTTCTCGCGGATGTGGTCCAGCCGCGTGAGCAGGCCCGCCTGCTCGGTGGCCTCGCCACGGTACAGCGCGACCCCCTCGGCATGCTCGCGCAAGCGCACCAGGTTGAAGCGGAAGTCCGCCTCCAGCCGCTCCTGGTGGAAGTTCAGCCCGATCAGCTTGCGTCCCACGTAGTGCGTGAGGACGCTGCCCGCCACGGCGTAGATCAGCGCGGCCCAGACCATGTAGCCGGCGATCTCGATGCCGAAGAGGGTGATCGGCCCGGACACCGACCAGAGGATGGCGACGAAGGAGGCCAGCGTGACGCATTCACGCATCAGGCCGAGGCCCAGCGACAGCGTGCCGCTGGTGAACAGGCGCATGTCCTCGGCGATGCGCTGGTCGGGGTTGTCCGTGCCCAGGTTCTCGAGCTCCAGGCGGTAGTAGACCTGGTTGCCCATCCATTCCTTCAGGTACTGCCTGCTGAGCCAGATGCGCCAGCGCATCTCCAGCATCTGCTGCAGGTAGGTACGGTAGATCGACACCACGATGAACACCGCCGCCAGGAAGCAGAAGTACTGCATCAGGGGCAGGAAGTCGCCCTCGGCCTTCTGCTCGAGCATGTTGAAGAACTGCCGGTTCCAGTCGTTCAGTTCGACCAGCAGGTAGACGTTGCCCAGGGTGAGCGCCACGATGGCCGCCAGCAGGCCCCATGCCTGCCACTTCTCCTCCGACTTCCAGTAGGGTGTGGACAACTGCCAGATCTTGCCCAGGAAGGAACGGGCGCCTATCAACAAGCTGGGGGCCATGCGGTAACTCCGTATCGGGATTGCGTGGTTGGCGGCGGCCGCTTGGCGCAGCCCATCCGCCGGCAAGGGTCAGTCTGGCGAGAGGGGGCGTTCGTTCAGCAGACAGCGTGCGTGGTCGATCAGTTCCGAGGCCGACACGCCCAGCGGCCCGCTTGCGGCCGCCATGCAGCGTTCGCCGGCGACGCCGTGCAGCCAGACCGCCGCTGCCAGCGCCGGCCCCGGCAAGGCGCCCTGGGCGACCAGGCCGGCAAGCAGGCCGGTCAGCGCGTCACCCATGCCCGCCGCCGCCATGCCGGGATGGCCGCTGGCATTGATGGACCAGCGGCCATCGGGCGCGGCCAGCACGCTGCCGTTGCCCTTGAGCACCACCTCCGCGCGGTACCTGGCGGCGAGCGCACGAGCGGACCCGAGCCGGTCAGCCTGGATGTCACCGACCGGCTTGCCAAGCAGTCGCGCCGCTTCGCCTGGGTGCGGCGTGATGAGGGTCGGGTGCGCACGCCCGGCGCACCGGCCTGCCAGTGCCGCATCCATGGCGATCAGGTTGAGCGCGTCGGCGTCCAGCACCAGCGGGCCGCTGAAATCCAGCGCGCGGCCGACCAGCACGGCGGCACGCGCATCCGTGCCCATGCCCGGGCCGGCCGCAAGCACGTCGCAGCCGGCGTCCAGCACGGCTTCCGCGGAACGCAGCATGAGCTCCGGCACCAGCGGGTCCACGGTCATGGCCGGATCCAGCATGCCGACGAGCACCCGGCCGGCGCCGGTGCGCAGTGCGGCGCGACCCGCAATCAGCGCGGCACCGGCCATGCCGGCCGCGCCGCCGACGAGCCCCGCGGTGCCGGCCGAGCCCTTGTGGAAATTCAGCGGCCGCGGCGCCAGCAGGCCGCGCAACGCGGTCGCATCCAGCAAGCGGCCGGAGGCGGCATCGGACGGCGCGATGCCCAGCGTTTCCACGGTGACCTCGCCCGCGTGGTCCGGCCCGTCCAGCGTGAGCAGCCCCGGCTTGAGGCCGATGAAGCTGACCGTGTGCGATGCGCGCACCGCGCAGCCGAGCACGGCGCCGGTGTCGGAATGGATGCCGCTGGGCACGTCCAGCGCGAGCACCGGGCCGCGGTTCCGGTCGCGCCAGTCGTTCAGCCTGCCAACCAGGTCCGCATGGAGTCCGTCGAGCGGACGCGCCAGGCCGATGCCGATCAGGCCGTCGACCACGGCGTCCCAGTTGCCGGAAGCCGGCCAGGCGGTTTCGATGGCGCCGCCGCAGGCCAACCAGGCGTCGTGCGCGGCGCGTGCATCCGGCCCGAGCGACTGCGGCTTGCCGGTGAACACCAGCGTGACCCGGTAGAACCATTCGCGCATGCATCGCGCGAGTACGAAGGCATCACCGCCGTTGTTGCCGGGGCCGGCCAGCACCAGTGCCGATCGCGCCGCTGGCGCCACTGCGCGCAGGCGCGCGGCGGCGGCGCGGCCGGCCAGTTGCATCAGGGGCGCAGGGTCCGGGCGCGACAGCTCCGCCGACTCAATGCGGCGGATCGCCGCGGTGGTGTGGATGGCTTGCATGGCCTTACTTTGGCGCGCCCATGACCGTATCGGGCAGCCAGGTCACGGTGACCGGGAACACGGTGATGATCGCGATCGCCACCAGCATCATGACGAAGAACGGAATCGCGGCGCGCGCGATGGTGTTCGAGTCCTTGCCGGTCATGTTCTGGAGCACGAACAGGTTGAAGCCGACCGGCGGCGTGACCTCCGCGATCTCCACCAGCAGCACGATGAAGATGCCGAACCAGATGAGGTCTAAGCCCGCCTTCTGGATCATGGGCAGCACCACGGCCGAGGTCAGCACGATCATCGAGATGCCGTCCAGCGCGGTGCCGAGGATGATGTACACCACCGAGAGCAACGCGATCAGCGCGTAGGGCGACAGGCCGAGGGCCCCCACCCACTCGGCCAGGGCGCGCGGCACGCCGGTGTAACCCATGGTCATGGACAGGAACTTTGCGCCGGCGAGGATGAACATGATCATGCAGGACACCCGCGTGGCGCCCATCAGGCTGTCGCTGAAGCTCTTCCAGCTGAGCGAGCCGCCCCACCAGGCCAGCGCGAGCGAGCCCAGCACGCCGTAGGCGGCGCATTCCGTCGCCGTGGCCCAGCCCTTGACCAGCACCACGACGATGAACACGATCAGCAGCGTGCAGGGAATCAGGCTGCCCGAGAGGCGCAGCTTTTCCATGAAGCTCGTCGGCGGGTCCGCCGCCGGCACGCGCTCGGGATGGCGCCAGGACCACCAGGCGATGTAGCCGGAGAACAGTGCCATCAGTATGAAGCCGGGGATGAAGCCCGCCAGGAAGATGCGGATGATGGAGGCTTCCGCCGCAACCGCGTACACCACCATGGTGATGGACGGAGGGATCAGGATGCCCAGCGTGCCGGCTGTGGCCAGGGCCCCGAGCGCGAGGCGCTCGTCGTAGCCACGCCGGACCAGTTCCGGCAGCGCGACCTTGGAAATGGTCGCGCAGGTGGCCGCCGACGATCCGGACACCGAGCCGAAGATGCCGCAGCCGAGGATGGTGGTGTGCATCAGCCGGCCGGGGACGCGGTTCAGCCAGGGCGACAGGCCCTCGAACATCTCCTCCGACAGCCGGGTGCGGAACAGGATCTCGCCCATCCAGATGAACAGCGGCAGGGCGGCGAGTTCCCAGGACGCATTCGCGCCCCAGAAAGCGGAAAACAGGTTCTTCGCCGTGACCGAAGGCGTCAGGCTCGTGAACGCCAGCATGCCGATGCCCCCGACGATGGCCAGGGTCATGGCGATCCAGACGCCGCCTGCGAGCAGCAGCATCATCACCAGCAGCAGGATCCCGCCGATCTCGATCAGGTTCATGGCTCGGATGTCATCGATCGATTCGCCCGGCTCAGATGTCTTCGCTGAAGTCGCCGCGGGCGTGGCGCTCCTTGACCGCGACCTCGTAGCGCGGCCGGCCGCCGGCCAGCACGGTGACGAGTTCATCGGCCACTGCCATCGCCAGCAGCACCGCGCCCAGCACGAAGCTGG
>CAIVVS010000255.1 GCA_903909415.1 uncultured Pseudomonadota bacterium
ACTCGGATCGTTCAAACGTGCATTTGCCCAGCATCTTCAACAAATCGACACCCGCAAGCGCCGGCTTCTGTGTCCAGAAAATGCCGGTTTTCCGGTCACCGGACCCTAGGAGTTCTGCCTCAAGTCCTTCGGTCGCGTGGGAGTTGCCCAATTGGCGCTGGTGTTTGAAGAGCGTTACGAGTTCTTCGCCGAGCAACACCCGGCTCAGTGCCTTGCCGTAGTCGCCGTGTTTGTTTCTTTGGGCCTCCGGAAACTCGGCGAGCACCATTTCCGCTGCTGTCCGGTAGCCCTTTTCTTTCATCAGTTTGGATGTGGCGGCGAGTCCTTGCTTGACCTTGCCGCCTTCTCCTTTGGCGTCGGTCTCAGCCTTTCGCTCTTCTGCTCGGCTGATCCAGTGGAACCCCCGGTGTTTGCACAAGTGGTAAATCACGCGAGCCCATTCGTCCGGCGCCAAAAGACGGTCCAGACCCTGAACCCGCAGTGTCCAAGGCGATATCGGTGTTGGACTGTCAGGGCGGAAGAGCTGAGTGTTGGGGATGACGCCGTGCCGTGTCAGCGCCCGCGCAAGCCGGGTCAGGCGCCACGCCCTGCGGCGAAGGCGTCTGCGCATCAAGCGTGCGGTGCGGCGCGCAAGGTTCAGGGATTCCCCTTCCTTGGCTGTTTCGGCTTTGTCGAAGGCGCGTACGCCGAGCGCGAGGATGCGATTGGGGGCTAGTACAGACCATCCGACGGACGCAATGCCAATGTCCAGACCGAATGCCAGCGATTCACGCGAGGGCTTGCCTTCCATTCGTCTCTCCCCTAAGCTCTTTCCCATTGTGGCTATCCGGGGTGAGAGCCGTTGCTGCAATAAAGTAGAAATGCTGTACCCGCCCGGTGGGTAAAACCACCGGGCTTTTCATTGGTGGTTGCCCAAATATTAGGCAACCTCACCTTGCGCGTCTAGGGGTGGGCGAAAAATCCTCAATAAAAACAGGGATTTCCTGCTCAAAACAACGCTTTCCCGGTAGACCAGAAAGCACTATGGCTGGTTTAAACGAACTAGGACGTCGCCCATGAAAGCCGCTTACTACGAACGCGTCGGCCCGGCGGCCGAGGTGCTGCAACTGGCCGACCTGCCCGATCCCCAGCCCGCGCCCGGCGAGTTGCGTGTGCGCCTGCAATGGTCCGGCGTGAATCCCTCGGACGTGAAAACGCGCGGCGGCGTGCGCAGCAAGGTCCTGGCCTTCCCGCGCATCATCCCGCACAGCGACGGCGCGGGCGTGGTCGACGCGGTGGGCGAGGGCGTGGACACCTCCCGCATCGGCGAGCGCGTCTGGGTCTGGAATGCGGCCTGGGGCCGGCCCTTCGGCACGGCGGCGCAGTACACCTGTTTGCCCAGCCGCCAGGCGGTGCTGCTGCCCGAGGGCGTGGGCGGCGAGGCCGGCGCATGCTTCGGCATCCCGGCGCTGACCGCGTTGCATGCGGTGCTGACCCACGGCGGCATCGCCGGCCAGACGGTGGTGGTCGCGGGCGGCGCGGGCGCGGTGGGCCATTACGCGGTGCAGGCGGCGAGCCGGCTGGGCGCGGCCTGCGTGATCGCCACCGTCAGCGGCGAGGAGAAGGCGGCGCTGGCGCGTGCCGCCGGGGCCGACGTGGTGCTGAACTACCGCACCGAGCCGGTGGCCGAACGCGTGATGGCGCTCACCCGCGGGCGCGGCGCGGACCGCGTGGTCGAGGTGGACCTCGCCGCCAATGGCGCGCTGAATGCGTCCATGCTGCGCACCGGCGGCCTGTGCGTGGCCTACGGCAGCGGGCCGCAGCCGCTGGCGCTGCCGTTCCCGGCCTACCTGGCGAAGAACATCGCGGTGCAGTTCTTCATGGTGTACCACCTGGAAGCGGCGGACCGCGAGCGCGCCGAGCGCGTGCTGGAGCGCATGCTGCTGCGTGGCGAACTCACGCACAACGTGACGCGGCGCCTGCCGCTGGCGAAGATCGCCGAGGCGCATGCCATCGTGGAGCAGGGCACGGCCGGCGGCAACGTGGTGCTGGACGTCGCCTAGCGGGCAGTCACCAAGCCGGCTACTCCGGCTTGATCCCCGCCGCGTTGACCGCCTCGGTCAGCATGCGCATCTGGCGCTGGATGAAGGCGCGGAAGTCCTCGGGCGAACCGCCCACGCCGAGCGTGAAGATCTCCAGCAGCCGCGCCTTCACTTCCGGCGCGGCGATCACCTTGTTGGCGTCCGCGTTGATGCGGCTCACCACGGCCGGGGGCATGTTCGCCGGGCCGAACAGCGAGAACCAGCCCGAGAACTCCAGTCCGGGCAGGCCCTGCTCGGCGAAGGACGGCAGGTTGGGTTCGCCGACGAAGCGCTCGTCGCCCAGCACCGCCAGCGCCTTGAGCTTGCCGGCGCGCACCTGTTGCATGGCGGTGGTGTCGATCACCGCGTGGATGTGGCCGGCCAGCAAGTCCTGCATCGCCGCCGCCGCGCCCTTGTAGGGCACGTGCACGACGTTGATCCCGCCGCGCGCCTTCACCAGTTCGAACGACAGGTGCTGCGGCGAGCCCGCGCCCACGCTGCCGTAGGACAGCTTGCCGGGGTTGGCCTTCGCATGGGCGATGAACTCCGGCAGGCTGCCGGCCGGCACCGAGGGGTGCACCACCAGAAACAGCGGATTCTTCGCCACCAGCATGATGGGCGTGAGGTCCCGGTCCGGGTCGAACGGGAGCTTCGCGATCATCAGTTTGTTGGTGGTGTGGATGGGCGAGGCGCCGCCGCCCAGCATGTAGCCGTCGGGCGGCGCCTTGGCCACCGCGTCGGCGCCGATCAGCCCGGCCGCGCCCGGGCGGTTCTCCACGATCACCGACTGGCCCCACATGTCGGTGAGCCGCTGGCCCAGCAGGCGCATGGTCAGGTCCAGCGAGCCGCCTGCCGCGTAGGGCACGATGATGCGCACGGTCTTGGCGGGCCAGCGGTCCTGAGCCTGCCCTTGCAGCGGCACGCACAGCGCGAGCGCGGTGAGTAAGCCCCGGGTCAGGGCGCGGGTCAGCGCCCGTGTCACGGACGAAAGGCGCGGCAGGCCGTTGAGAACCGGCCCGCACATCGCCGGCGCAAGCCGTATGCGGTTGTTCATTTTTGCTCCTCCTCCTTGCATGACCGGACGCGGGCGGGTGCTCGCAGTCCGTGCTACGCCGCAGTCACGCCGAAACGGTCTCCGGCGGCAGCGGCGTCCTTCCCCGTATCAGGTCGGCGGCGCGTTCTGCCACCATGATCACGGCGGCATTGATGTTGCCCCCGACCAGGTCCGGCATCACCGAGGCGTCCACCACGCGCAGGCCTTGCACCCCGCGCACGCGCAGCTCCGGGTCCACCACCGACTGCGCATCGGCGCCCATGCGGCAGGTGCCCAGCGGATGGTGCGCGGTGTGGGCGCCGGCGCGTATGAAGGCGTCGATGGCGGCGTCGTCCTGCACGCCCGGGCCGGGCGAGATCTCGCCGGCATTGAAGTCCGACAGCGGCGCACGGCTGCCGATGTCGCGCAGCATGCGCACCCCGGCGCGTATGGTCGCGCGGTCCTTTTCGCTGGACAGGAAGTTCTGGCGCACGCGCGGCGGCGCCAGCGGATCGGCCGATGCCAGCACCACGCTGCCGCGGCTTTCCGGGCGCAGCAGCACCACGCGGCAGGTGTAGCCGTCCTCGTAGGAACGGGCGAAGGGCAGGTAGGGCTGGGCGCCCTCGGGCACGGCGCGGAACAGCAGTTGTACGTCGGGCAGCAGCGCATCGGCCGCGGTCCGGAGGAAGGCGGTGAAGCCGCCGGGCAGGATGGTGCCCGGGCCGGTGCCGAACAGCCAGGCCTGCATGAAGGCCAGGCCCATGCGGTCCAGGCGCATCAGGCGATGGAAGGTGCCCGTATTGCGCCGCTTCCAGGCGACCACCACCGAGAGGTGGTCCTGCAGGTTCTGGCCGACCGCGGGCAGCGCGGCCTTCACGTCTATGCCCAGGGCCGACAGCGTGGCCGGATCGCCCACGCCCGAGAGCTGCAGCAGCTGCGGCGAGTTGACCGTGCCGCCGCTGAGGATGACTTCGCGCGAGGCGCGCGCCATGCGCTTTGCGCCGTCCTGCAGGTACTCGACGCCGGTGGCGCGGCCGTCCTCGATCACCACCCGGGTCACATGCGCGCGGACCTCGACGCGCAGGTTGGGCCGATTGAGCGCCGGGCGCAGGTAGGCATTCGCGGTGCTCGAGCGCCGGCCGTTGCGTATGGTCGCCTGGCCGGGTGAAAAGCCGTGCTGCTGCGGGCCGTTGAAGTCCGCGACATAGGGATGGCCCGCGTCCTGGCCGGCGGCGATGAAGGCCTTCACCACCGGGTCGGGGAAGCGCGTGGTCACCGTGCCCACCGGGCCCTCGCCGCCGCGGAAGGCGCTCGCGCCGCCTTCCCAGCTCTCCTGGCGCCGGAAGTAGGGCAGCACATGGGCGTAGGACCACTGCGTGAGGCCGCTGGCGGCCCAGCGGTCGTAGTCGCCGCGGTTGCCGCGCACGTAGGCCATCACGTTGATCGAGGAGCAGCCGCCGATCACCTTGCCGCGCGTCAGGTCGATGCGCCGGTTGTCCAGGTTGGGCTCGGGTTCCACCCAGTAGTGCCAGTCATAGACCCGGCGGCCGAACAGCCGTCCCAGGCCGAGCGGGACGTGGAAGTAGGGGCTGCGATCCCAGCCGCCGGCCTCCAGCAGCAGCACGCGGACACCGGCGTCCTCGGTGAGTCGCGCGGCCAGCGTGCAGCCGGCCGAACCCGCGCCGACGATCACGTAGTCGTATTCCCGGTGTTCCATCCTGTTCCTTGCCGGCGGGGCCTGGTCGGGGTTGCGCGTCAGCGCAGGCCGGCCATGGCGCGCTGCCAGTAGCCGAGTTCGAGGTAGCGCTCCGGCGCGGGCGGCTTGCCACCCCAGGTGCCGAGGATCTCCGCACGCAGCTTGAGCACGTTGCGGAAGCCCTCCATGTCCACCTGCGCGTCCCGCGTGAAGCCGTTCACCGGGTCGGTGGCGATCTCGTAGGAGCGCTGCGCGATGTCGGCGGGCAGCTTGAGCCGCTCGGCGAGGTAGGCCACCGACTGCGCCTTGTTGGCCGGGTCCAGCGACCAGCGCAGGCCCTCGATGTAGGCCTGGACGTAGCGCACCATCAGGTCCGGGTTGGCCGGCGCCCAGCTGCGCAGCGTGAAGCCGGTGGTCGAGAGGTAGGGGCCGATGGAGCGCACCGCCACGCCCATGTCGCGCAGGCCCGCCTTCTCCGCCTGGATCGAGAAGGGCAGGTTGAGCATCGCGCCGGCGTGGGTCTTGTCCTTGATCAGCCCGTCCAGCCGGAAGCGCGTCGCGCCCACCGGCTTGACCTGGTAGTCGCCTTTCTTCAGGCCGTTCTGCTCCAGCATGCGGTAGAGCATCAGCGCGAAGGCGGTGTCGGGCGCGTCCACGGTCACGGTCTTGCCGCGCAGCTGGGCGATGGAGGTGATCTCCGGCTGCACGTACAGGTTGTTGAAGCCGTTGTCCCCGCCCAGGAACACGACGATGTCCACGCCGGCCTGCTCGGCCATGGCCACCGCGTTGTCCACCGAGGTATGCACGATCTGGTAGCGCCCCTGCGCCAGGCCGTCGCGCAGTTCCTGCGAGTTCGGCGCGATGCGCATGTCCACCTCGATGCCGCGCCGCGCGAAGTAGCCGCGTTCCTGCGCCGCGATCATGGGCAGGTTCTGCACCCCGGCGAACACCATCACGGTCAGCTTGTCCACCGGCCGGTTGCCTGCGGGTGCCTGGGCCATGGAACAGGCGGTGGCGAATCCCAGCAGCGTGGCGAGCAGTACTTGCAATGCCTGTTTCATGGTTCCCCCGGATTCAGCGGTTGACTGCGGCGATCTGTTCGTCGGTATACCCGATTTCGCGCAGCACCTCGACCGTGTGCTCGCCCAGGTTGGGCGGCGGGCGGCGGATGCTGCCGGGCGTGTCCGACAGGCGCGCCGGGATCGCGGTGGTCATCATCTCGCCCTCGGTCGGGTGCTGGTAGCGGCGGAAGTAGCCGGTTTCGGTGAGGTAGGGATCGTCCAGCAGCTGGTCGAGCGACTTGATGTCGCCGTTGGGCACGTCGGCCTCGTCCAGCGCGGCGCGCAGGTGCGCGGTGGTGAACTGCCTGGTGCGCTCGTGCATCATCGCGTACAGCTCGTCGAAGCGGCTGGAGCGCGCCTTCAGCGTCGCGTAGCGCGGGTCGTCGGCCAGCTCGGGCACGCCCAGCACGCGGAACAGGCCGCGCCAGTGGTGGTCGATGTTGGGCATGATGCTGACGTGGCCGTCGGAGGTGGCGAAGGGCCGGCGGTGCGGCGTAAGCAGGCGCACATAGCCGGTGCCGCCCTTTTCCGGCTTGCCCTCGGGCGTCTGGAACGAGGCGTTCCACATGTTCTCGACCAGCAGGAACGACAGCAGGGTCTCGAACATCGGCACCTCGATGCACTGGCCGCGCCCGGTCTTCTCGCGCGCATACAGCGCCATGCCGATGGTGGAGGCCATGGTCATGCCGGTGAGCTTGTCGGCGATCACTGTGGGCGTGTAGCGCGGTTCGCCGAGCGAGGCGCCGGCCAGCGCGGCGAGGCCGGCCTCGCCCTGGATGATGTCGTCGAAGGCGGGGCGGTCGCGGTACGGGCCGTCGCTCGGGTAGCCGGGCGCGAAGGCGTAGACCACGCGCGGGTTCCGTTCGGCGATGTCCGCGTAGCCGATGCCCAGGCGTTCCGCGGCGGCCGGGCGCATGCTGTGCACGAACACGTCGGCGCCGTCGACCAGCTTCATCAGCGCTTCCATCGCCGCCGGCTTCTTGAGGTCCAGCACGATGCTGCGCTTGTTGCGGTTCATGGTGACGAACAGCGCGCCCATGGCCGGATTGCGCGACGGGCCCATCTGGCGGTTGGTGTCGCCGGCGGGCGGCTCGACCTTGACCACGTCCGCGCCCATGTCGCCCAGGGTCTGGGTGCCGTAGGGCCCGAGCACGGTGGCGGTGAGGTCGATCACGCGCACGCCGGAAAGCGGACCGGTGGCCGGGGCATTGTCGATGGGTTTGCTCATGCGCGTTCCTTGCCCGATTTCTTTTGCCAAAAGCAAATTATCGGTGAAAATGGCGCCACAGGCCGAAAAGGAGTTCCCCATGCAACACACCCCATCGCGCACGTCCACCCTGGCCACGATGCTTGCATGCGCCGCCGGCTCGCTGGCCGCCTTCGTGCCGCTGGACGCGGCCGCCCAGGCCTACCCGTCGCGCCCGCTGCGCATCCTGGTGGGCTTCGCCGCCGGCGGCCCGGTGGACGCGGTGGCGCGCATCACCGCGAACCGCCTGCCGGCCTACCTCGGCCAGTCGGTGGTGGTCGAGAACCGCCCCGGTGCCGATGCCAGCATCGCGATGGAAGCGGTGGCCAAGGCCGCGCCCGACGGCCATACGCTGTACCTGCTCCAGCCCGGGGTGGCGATCAACCCCGCGCTGTACAAGAGCGTGCCCTTCGACCCGATCAAGGACTTCGCGCCCGTCACCCTGATCGGCGAGTCGCCCAACCTGGTCGCGGTGAGCAACGCCACGCCGGTGAAGAACCTGCAGGAGCTGCTGGCGCTGGCGCGCGACAAGCGCGGCCAGCTGAACTACGGCGCCACCTCCAGCCCGACGCTGCTGGCCAGCGAGCTGCTCAACACGATGGCCTCGGTGCAGATCACGCGCATCCCGTTCAAGGGCGCGGCGCCGGCGTTCACCGCGCTGATGTCCAACGACGTGCAGCTGGTGATCAGCGGCATCGGCACGCTGCTGCCCCTGGCCAAGGGCGGCAAGGTGCGTGCGATCGCGGTGACCAGCGCCAAGCGCAGCGCGCTCGCGCCAGACATCCCCACGATGGAGGAGTCCGGGCTGGTGGGCTACGTCGCCACGACCTGGTACGGCCTGGCCGCGCCCGGGGCGACGCCCCGTCCCATCATCGACCGGCTGAACGCGGACATGAGGAAACTGCTGGCCGAGCCCGAGGTGAAGACCCAGCTGCAGGCCCAGGGCATCGACGAGCCCACGCCGACCACGCCCGAGCGCGTGACCGAGCTGGTCCGCGCCGAGCTGGTCAAGTGGGATCGGGTGGTGAAGCAGTCCGGCGCGCGCGCCGACTGAACGCAGAACGACTGGACGGAGAAACAGGATGCGCAACTTCCTTTGCAGGCTCGCACTCGCGGCGTCGATTGCCATGCCCTTCGCCGCACCGCTGCTGGCCCACGCCCAGACCGGCGCCTGGCCGTCCAGGCCGGTGCGCGTGGTGGTGCCGGTGTCGCCCGGATCCTTCACCGACTTCGCCGGGCGCATGCTGGCCGCCGAGTTCACCGAGCAGACCGGCCAGCAGATGGTGGTGGAGAACAAGCCCGGCGCCGGCACCACGCTGGGCGCGGACTTCGTCGCCAAGTCCCCGGCCGACGGCTACACGCTGCTGATCACCGAGAACTCGTTCTCGATCTCGCCGGCGCTGTACGCCAAGCTGCCCTACGACACGCTGCGCGACTTCATCCCGATCACGCTGGTGGCCGAGGCGCCGACCCTGTTCTTCGCGAGGCCGGGCTTCGGGCCGCGAACGGTCAAGGAACTCGTGGCGCTGGGGCAGTCCAGGCCGGGCAACATCATCTACGGGTCCGGCGGCAATGGCACGTCCTCGCACCTGGCGGCCGAGGCCTTCTTCGACCGCGCGAAGTTCAGCGTGACCCATGTGCCCTTCAAGGGCGTGGCCCCGGCGCTGGCCGAGGTGGTGGCCGAGCGGGTGGACATTGCCACCTCCAGCGTGGCCGGTCCGATGGCGATGGTCCGCGCGGGCAAGGTGCGCCCCATCGCGGTGACCGGCAAGGAGCGCAGCCCGATGCTGCCGGACGTGCCGACCTTCGCCGAGTCGGGCTATGCCGACTACGACGCGCCCATCTGGTTCGGCTATGCCGCGCCGGCCGGCACGCCGCCCGCGGTGATCGCGCGCATCCACGCCGAACTGACCCGCGGCGTGGCCAAGCCCAAGGTACGCGATGCGTTCCAGGAACGCGGAGCGCGCGCCTACACCATGCCGCAGCCGGAGTTCGCCCGCCGCATCGAGGCGGAAATCCGCGCCATGCGCGACATCGTCACCCGCGCCGGGGTGAAGGCGGACTGAGGTGACGGCGGACTGAGCCGGCGCAACCGCGCCCGGTTCAGC
>CAIVVS010000256.1 GCA_903909415.1 uncultured Pseudomonadota bacterium
GGGCCTGCCTGCTGCACGCGAAGCACCGCGGCGAGCACGCGGTGTTCATCGGCGACGCGATGCACACGCCGGTGCAGCTCGCCCAACCCTCGCTGTCCTCGCGCTTCTGCGTGGACCCTGCCGCGTCCACGAAGGTGCGGGAGTCGCTCTGCCAGCACTATGCCGACACGCCCACCACCATCCTCGCCGGCCACTTCCCGGGCCCCACGGCGGGGCGCATCCTGTCCCATGGCAGCGCATTCCGCTTCGCCATGCACGGTGAGTGAGCGGGCGATGAGCGCGGCGAGCCACGAGAAGCAGTCCTTGGCGGCTTGGCACGGCGCTTGCGTCAGCAAGGGCGCGCGCAGCGCCCGTACGCCGCGCGCGTAACCGGGCCCACCCGACACCGCATGCAAACCCTGCAGCAAATCATCAACGGCCTGATGCTGGGCGGCATCCTCGCCTTCGTCGCGGTGGCGTTCACGCTCACCATCGGCATGTTGAACTTCCTGAACTTCACCATTCCCGCGCTGTTCATGATCGCGGCCATGGTGACCTGGGCGCTGTCGTCCACCGGCGGGCACGTGCTGGCGCTGGGCCTGCCGTGGTACGTCGCGGCCACCGCCGGCGTCCTCGCGGCCGTGGCCGCGTCGCTGGTGATCGAGCGTTTCACCTACCGCTACATGAAGGCGCGCTTCGGCGACGCCACCGAGCACGCGCTGCCGCTGGTCAGCTCGCTGGGTTTCCTGATCGTGTTCGAGCACCTGGTCATCACCGTCTGGGGCACCGATCCGCAGCGCCTGGAGATGCCGTTCAAGGACGCGAACTTCCGCTTCGCCGGCCTGCTGGTCGGCATGCCGCACCTGGCCAGCCTCATCCTCGCCATCCTGCTGGTCTGGCTGCTGTCCACGCTGCTGAAGCGCTCGCGCATCGGGCGCGCGCTGCGCGCCATCGCCGAGAACCCGGATGCCTCCACCCTGATGGGCGTGGAGGTGTCGCGCATCGTGCCGGTGGTGTTCGTGATCGCCGGCGTGCTGTCGGCGCTGTCCGGCATCCTCTACGCCGCGAGCTACGGCACGGTCACGCCCTACATCGGCGACGTGGTCGCGGCCGATGCGATCGCCGCCATGGTGCTGGGCGGCCTGGGCAACGTCTGGGGCGCGATCGCGGGCGGACTGCTGGTCGGCTTGGTGAAGGTGCTGGCGATCAGCGAGTTCGGCGCCGACATCGAGAAGATCCCCGTATGGGGGCTGCTGCTGGTGATCCTGGTGATCCGGCCCACCGGGCTGTTCGGCGGCAGCAAGATCGGCAAGGGCAAGTTCTGATGAGTGCGCACCAATCATGAGCGGCTACGCACAGGGTCCCAGAGGAACAAGGGGGCACGCCCCCTTGTATATCCCCCAATCATGAGCGGCTACGCACAGGGCGTACTGGCCCAGCTCCTGATCAACATCGTGGTCGCCTACTCGGTGTTCCTGCCAGCCTCGGCCGGGCTGCTGAACCTGGGCGCGGCGGGCTTCGTGCTGATTGGCGGCTACACCGCCGGCGCGCTCACGCTCAAGGCCGGTTGGGCGCTGGTGCCGGCCATCATCGCGGCCGGCGCCTTCTCCGGGCTGATCGGCTTCCTGATCTCGTTTCCCATCCTGCGCACCCGCGGCGTGTACATGGTGCTGGCGACCTTCGCCTTCGCCGAGGTGGTGGGCGGCGTGTTCCTGAACATCGAGGCGCTGGGCGGCGCGGCCGGCCTGTCGGTCACCAAGTACGCGGGCCTGGGCGTGGTCGCGCCGACCACGCTGCTGGTGGTGGCGCTGGTGGCCTGGCTGCTGTCCACGCGGCTGGGCCTGGCGATGCGCGCGGTGCACGACGACGAGAACGTCGCCAACCTGTTCGGCGTGAACCTGCGCTCGGTGCAGGTCGCGGCCTTCGCCATCGGCGGCGCGCTCGGCGGCATAGGCGGCGCGCTGCTGGTGCACCAGTTCAACTTCATCGACGTGCAGACCACCGGCGTGATGTTCTCGATCTACGTGCTGCTCTACGTGCTGATGGGCGGCACGCAGACCGCGTGGGGCCCGATCGCCGGCGCCACCGTGTTCACCGTGCTGCCCGAGCTGCTGCGCAAGGCCTCGGAGCTGGACGCCAGCCTCAAGTTCCTGGAGGCCGGGCGCTACATCGTGTTCGGCATCGCGGTGGTGGTGATCATGGTGTGGCGCCCCGAGGGGCTGATCACCCGCACGCTGGTCGAGAAGGTGTTCGCGCCGTTCAGGCGCAAGCCGGCCGCGGCGCCGGTGGAGGCCCCGTGAGCGGCGCCCGGCTCGACATCGCCGGCATGCACAAGGCCTTCGGCGGCCTGAAGGTGATCGACGACCTGTCCTTCAGCGCGCGCCCGGGCAGCCGGACCGCGCTGATCGGCCCCAACGGCGCGGGCAAGACCACGGTGTTCAACCTGATCTGCGGCGTCTACACCCTGGACGAGGGCAGCGTGAAGCTGGATGAGGACGACCTCACGGCGCTGCCGGCGCGCAAGCGCATCGCGCGCGGCATGTCGCGCTCGTTCCAGAACATCCGCCTGATGCCGCACCTGTCCACGGTCGAGAACGTGATGCTGGGCGAGCACTGGCGCCGCAGCCCGCTGTCGCTGGCGCGGGGACGGCGCGCGCAGCGCGAGGCCGAGCAGGCGCTGCGCGAGGCCGGGCTGGAGACCTACCCGGGCCAGGTGGTGGCCAACCTGCCCTACGGCATCCAGAAGCGCATCGAGGTGGTCCGCGCGCTGATGGCGCGCCCGCGCCTGCTGCTGCTGGACGAGCCCGCCGCCGGCCTGAACACCGCCGAGACCGACGAACTGAGGAAGCTGCTGGAGCGGGTGTCCGCCAGCGGCGTGACCCTGCTGGTGGTCGAGCACGACATGCACTTCGTGCGCAAGCTCTGCGACCACGTGGTGGTGCTGAACTTCGGGCGCAAGATCTTCGAGGGCACGCCGGACGAGGTGCACCGCGACCCGGCGGTGCTCGAGGCCTACCTCGGCGGGGAGGGCATCTGATGCTGCTCCAGGTCGACCAGCTCGACGTACGCTACGGGCGCAACCACGCGGTCAAGGCCATGTCGCTCACGCTGGACGAGGGCGAGATCGTCACCGTGCTGGGCGCCAACGGCGCGGGCAAGAGCTCGCTGCTCAAGGCCATCCAGGGCACGGTGCGCCCGGCCGCGGGCGGCGTGCGCTTCAAGGGCGAGGACGTGGTCGGCTGGACCGCCGCGCGGCGCGTGGGCGCGGGCCTGGTGCTGGTGCCCGAGGGCCGCCAGATCTTCACCAGCCTCACGGTGCACGACAACCTGCTGATGGGCGCCTACACCCGGCGCGATGACCCGTCGGCGGAGATCGACGGGATCTACGAGCGCTTCCCCAACCTCGCCAAGCGCCGCGACATGCCGGCCTCGGTGCTGTCCGGAGGCGAGCAGCAAATGCTGGCGATCGGCCGCGCGCTGCTGGCGCGCCCGGCGGTGATGATGCTGGACGAGCCCTCGCTCGGCCTGTCCCCGCTGCTGGTCAAGCAGCTGTTCAACCTGATCGTCGAGCTGAACGGGCGCGGCATCGCCATCCTGCTGGTCGAGCAGAACACCCGCATGGCGCTGGCCACCGCGCACCGCGGCTACGTGCTCGAGCTCGGCAAGACCGTGATGCAGGGCGACCCGGCGCAGCTCTCGGCCGACGAGCGCCTGGCCGCGGCCTACCTGGGCGAGGTCTGATGCAGCCACGCCGCCCCGGCGCGCCTATCATTGCCCACCGCGACTTCGTTGCCCGGAAGCAAACCCGGGTCCGCCACCGGGTCCACCGCTGAGCCCGCCCCGATTCCCACCCGTAATCATCCGTGCAAGCGGATGCGTCCAACCAGGAGAACGCAGATGATCAAGAGCAACATCCGCAAGGCGCTCATCGCCGCCGGCGTCGTCACGCTGGCGCTGTCGGGCACGGCAGCCGCCCAGGAGCTGGTGCTGGGCCTGTCCTTTGCCAAGACCGGCCGCTAGGCCAGCGACGCGGCCACGACGGAAGTCGCGGTCGACATCGCCGTCGCCGAGATCAATGCCGCAGGCGGCATCAACGGCAGGAAGCTCCGCGTCGAGAAGTTCGACACCGGCGGCGAGGCCAAGGGCGCGCAGCTCGCGGCCCAGCGCCTGGCCGAGGACCGCAAGGTGCTGGCCATCGTCGGCCCCTACTCCAGCCAGGAGGCGCAGGTCGCCTTCGCCGCCGGCGAGCGCCTTGAGATCGTGCAGATGCCGAATGCCTCATCGGCCCCCGGCCTCACCAAGGACAGGCCCTGGGCCTGGCGCATGACCGAGGACGAGGGCAAGCAGTACGGCCGCATGCTCAAGAGCATTGCCGCCAAGGGCCTGGTCAAGGAAAAGAGCGCCGCGGTGTTCTACCCGAGCGACGAGGTGGTGGGCAAGGTGCTGGGCACGCTGCTCATGCCCAACCTGCTCAAGGCCAACGGCTGGAACCAGGTGATCGATCCCGAAGGCTTCCCGACCAACGCGCCCGACCTCTCGCCGCAGGTGACCAAGCTGCAGGGCAAGAGCCCGGCGGTGGTGTCCTTCGGCGGCCTGCCGGAGGCGGCGGTCAAGGTGATGAAGGAAGTGCGCCGCCAGGGCCACAAGAGCGTGCTGATCGGCTCGCAGGTGTTCGCCGATCCGGACATCACCACCAAGCTCGGCGCCGACGGTGAGGGCGCCATTTTCGCCGCCTGGTACTGGTGGGATTTCAACGACAAGACCCGCGCATTCGAGCGCAAGTTCGTCGACGCGGTGAAGAAGGCCGGCCTGACCAAGACCGGCGCGCACCACGTGGACGCCTCGGCCTACGACATCGTGTACGTGTACGCCGATGCGATGCGCCGTGCCGGCGTCACCGGCGACCCGGCCAAGCTCAAGGCCGAGCGCACCGCGATCCGCGACGCGCTCGGGGCCACGCGCATCGAGGGCGTGACCGGCGCGATCTGCTTCGACAAGGAGCGCGACGCCGAGCTGGCGCAGTTCACCATCGGCATCAAGGGCGGCAAGCGCTTCCTGATCGACTCGGTGCCCTCGGACAAGTGCAACTGATCCACCGGCACTGCGACAGGTAAGGAAGGGCGGGGACCTCCCCGCCCTTTTTCATTGGCGCGGCCGGCCCGGCTCCCGGGCGATCAGACGCCGGGAATCACGTCGCCCCCGCTGGGGCTGATGGTCTGGCCGGTCACCAGCGCCGCGTCGTCCGAGGCGAGGAAGGCCACGGTGAGCGACACGTCGCGCGCCGTGGCCAGGCGCTTCATCGGCACGAACTGCGCGCGCTCGTCGAAGATGCGCTCGTCCTTGATGCTCTTCATGGTCATCTCGGACTTCACCAGCCCCGGCGCGATGGCGTTCACGGTGATGTTCCAGGCGGCGAGCTCGCGCGCCAGCGCCTTGGTCAGGCCGAGCATCCCGCCCTTGGCCACGGTGTAGTGCGGCGCGTCCGGGCTGCCCTTCATCGCGAACATCGAGGACATGTTGATGATGCGGCCGTAGCGCCGGGCCTTCATGCCGGGCACCACCGCCTGCGCGCAGAAGAAGGCCGACTTCAGGTGCACGGTGAGCATGCGGTCGAAGGCCGCCTCGTCCACCTGCTCGAAGGGCGCCTGCAGGCCGGAGATGCCCGCGTTGTTCACCAGGATGTCGATGTGGCCCAGGCGCTGCTCAGCCTCGGCGACCAGCGCCTTCATGCGCGCCACGTCGCTGGCATCGCCCGGCATCGCCTCGGCGCTGCCGCCGGCCGCGCGGATCGCGGCGGCAACCTCCTCCGCGCGCTCGGGAATGAGTTCCTGCACGATCACGTGCGCGCCGCGCTCGGCCATCACCTCGCAATGGGTGCGGCCCATGCCGGAGCCGGCGCCGGTGACCAGGGCCACGCGGCCGTAAAGTGCTTTCTCGTTCGTCATGTCGTCCCGTTTCCGTTGGCGTGCGAAGTGGCCGCAGGGGCGTGCCAGGCGGACCGCACCCATGCAGAATATCAACCGCCGGCGCGCGCGACAGGCGGCTTTGGACATTACTATCCAGTGCCCGGCGATGGCGGGCCGGCGCGCACCGAGGAGACGACATGAGCAACTGGCACCAGCCGATGCCGACGCAGGAGGCCTACTGGCTGAACAAGGTGATGTTCGACCTGCACCACAAGGCCGACGACCTGGCGCGCTACAAGCGCGACCCGCAGGCCTACCTCGCCGGCTACCCGCTCACCGCGCGCGCCAGCGCGGCGGTGGCCGCCAACGACGTGGCCGCGCTCTACCTGTGCGGCACCAATCCCTACCTGCTGCGCGCGCACTGCATCGGCATGGGCATCCCCGAGGCCGTGTCGGTCGGGGCGCTCAAGTCGCTGGCCGGCAGGCCTGCGGCCAAGGAAACGCCCCATGGCTGAGATCATCGGCATCTACGCCGCCAGCCACACGCCGGTGATGCTCAACTTCGCCGACGCGGCCGAAGCGCCGGTGCGCGAGGAAGTGTTCGCCGCATTCCGCGAACTGGGCCGCGACATCGCCGCCGGCCGGCCGCAGGCGCTGGTGGTGATGTGCGACGACCACGTGCACAACTTCTTCCTGAACAACATGCCGGCGATCTGCATCGGCGCGGCCGACGCCTACCCGACGCCGGTGGAGCACTGGCTGAAGGCCGAGAAGCGCGTGCTGCCCGGCGACCAGGCGCTGGGCGCGCACCTGCTGCAGCGCGCGCTGCGCGAGGACTTCGACCCCGCGCTGTCCATGGACCTGACGCTGGACCACGGCATCCTCACGCCGCTGGAACTCGCGGGCGTGCCACGCGACATCCCGCTGGTGCCCATCCTGCTCAACTGCGTGCAGCCGCCGCTGCCGTCCATGGCGCGAATGCACAAGTTCGGCACCTGGCTGGGACGGGCGCTGCGCGAGTACCCGGGCTTGGAGCGCGTTGCGGTGCTGGCCACCGGCGGCCTCAGCCACGACCTGTCCACGCCGCGCATGGGCATGGTGAACGAGGCCTTCGACCGCGAGTTCCTGCGGCTGCTGGAAGCCGGCGACGCGGCGGGCGCGGTGCGCCATGCGGACGAACACGTGCATGAAGCCGGCAACGGCGGGGAGGAAGTGCGCATGTGGCTGGCCGCCGCCGGCGTGGCCGGCAAGGCGCCGTTCCACACGCGCTGCTACCGCGCGGTGGAGAAGTGGTACACCGGCATCGGCATCGGCCACTGGGCCTGAGCCCGGGGCGGCGAGGAACAGAGGGAGGAGGACGGGCATGGTCCCGGTGAAACGCGCACTGGTGGTGGGCGGCAGCGTCGCGGGCATGTCCGCGTCGATCTCGCTCGCCCGAGCCGGCATCGAAGTGGACCTGGTCGAGCGCGACGCCGAATGGGGCGTCACCGGCGCCGGCATCACCATCACCCGGCCGTCGCTGCGCGCGTTCGCGCGCCTGGGCATCCTGGAACGCATCCGCGACGAGGGCCACCTGCACGAGGGCGTGCTGGTGCACGACGCGCAGGGCCGCTACCTGCAGCAGGTGCTGAGCCCGCCGCTGGTGGACGCGGACGTGCCCGGTGCGGGCGGCATCCTGCGTCCGGTCCTGCACCGCATCCTCGCCGACGCGACGCGTGCGGCCGGCGTGACGGTGCGCACCGGCCTCACCGTCTCCACGCTGGCGCAGGACCCGGAGGACGTGGACCTCGCCTTCGCCGACGGCAGCAGCGGCCGCTACGACATGGTGGTCGGCGCCGACGGCCTGTTCTCGCAGATGCGCGGCCTGCTGTTCCCGGACGCGCCGCCGCCGCGTTTCACCGGCCAGGCCTGCTGGCGCCTGATGCTGCCGCGCCCGGAATCCGTGTCGCAACGGCATTTCTTCCTCGGCGGCCCGGTGAAGGTCGGGCTCACGCCGGTGTCGAAGGACGAGATGTACCTGTTCCTGCTGGAACACGTGCCGCACAACCCGTGGCGCGAGCCGGACACGCAGCACCGCCTGCTCGCGCAGCTGCTGGACGGCTACGGCGGCGTGCTCGCCGACGTCCGAGCGCAGCTGGGGCCGGACTCTCGCATCGTCTACCGGCCGCTGGAGGCGCACCTGCTGCGCCACGACTGGCATTCGGGGCGCGTGCTGCTGCTGGGCGACGCGGCACACGCGACCACGCCGCAGCTCGCCTCGGGCGCGGGCATGGCGGCCGAGGACGGCCTGGTGCTGGCCGACGAGCTGCAGCGGCGCGACACGCTGGCCGGGGCCTACGCCGGGTTCATGGGGCGGCGCTACCCGCGCTGCCGCCTGGTGGTGGAGAACTCGCTGCGCATCGGCGAGCTGGAGGTGGCCGCGGCGCCGCCGCAGGAACAGGCGGCGGTGGTGGCGCAATCACTGGAGGTGCTGGCACGCCCCATCTAGAGGGCAGGGTCCGCACGACAAGGCAGTCCAACAAGGAGGAGGTGGAGATGAACAAGCAATTCGCAGGGCGCCTGGCGCTCGTGGCTGCCGTGGCGATGGGCCTGGCGGGCACGGTCCACGCGCAGGCCTGGCCTTCCAAGCCGGTGAGGCTGGTGACGGCCTCGCCGTCCAGCCCGCAGGACGTGGTAGCGCGCATCGTCGGCCAGAAGCTCTCGGAGATGTGGAAGCAGTCCGCGACGGTGGAGAACCGTGCCGGCGCCGGGTCGCTGCTGTCCATCCAGGCGACGGTGAAGTCGCCGGCTGACGGCTACACGGTGCTGGTGTCCTCCAGCGCCTACGCCATCACGCCGGCGCTCTACCCCTCGGCCGGCTTCGACGCGGAGAAGGACCTGGTCGCGGTGCGCATGCTCGCGGTGAGCCCGAACGTGATCATCGCCGCACCCAACCTGAACGTGCAGAACCTGCAGGAGGTGTTCGCGCGCGCGAAGAAGGGCGAGAAGATGCAGCACGGCTCCCCCGGCCACGGCACCGGCCCGGCGCTGGTGATGGAGTACCTGGTGAAGATCGTCGCCAACGTGGACGTGCCGCACGTGCCGTACAAGGGCGCGGTGGCGCCGATCACCGCGGCCAGCACCGGCGAGGTCGCGCTCGCGACCACCGGCCTCGCGCCCGCGCTGCCCTTCATTCGCTCGGGCAAGGTCAAGGCGCTGGCCGTGACCACCACGCGCCGCTCGCCCGCGCTGCCGGACGTGCCCACGCTGGCCGAGGCCGGCTTCCCCGCCTTCAGCGACGAGCAGTGGGTGGGCGCCTGGGTGCCGGCCGGCACGCCGCAGCCCATCGTGGACCGGCTCGCCGAGGACCTGCAGAAGGCGCTGCAGGCCGAGGACGTGCGCACGCGGCTGGCCGGCGCCGGCTACGAGGTCTCCGCCATGACGCGCGAGCAGTTCGCCACCTACCTGCGCGCAGAGCTCGGCAAGTGGGCCAAGATCGCCAAGGAAACCGGCGCAAAACCGGAGTGAGATGCGCGGAGTGAGATGCGCGGAGTGAAATACGCCGGGTGAGAGGCGCCGCGTGAAACAGGCCTTGAACGGCTAGCGGGCAGCGCCGCGCGCGGCCAGCGCGGCGTTGACCCGTGGCATCACTTCGGTGGCCAGCAGTTCCATGGAGCGGAACCAGCCCTCGCGCGCGCCGGGATCGGAGTAGTCGAAGCCCAGCTGCAGCAGGGTGCCGAAGCCGCCGGTGAGCTCGTACTGCTCGATGATGCGCGCGGCCACCTGGTCCGGGGTGCCGGCGAACCAGGTGCCGTGTTCGACCAGGTAGTCCGCGTCCACCGGCGCGCCTTCGGGCGCGCCCTTGCGGCGGAACAGGTCGATGATGTTGATGCGCTCGGCCACCGGCCGGAAGTACTCGTTCCAGAAACGTCCCGCGAACCCGCGGGTCAGCGCGCGGCGCGCCTCGGCCTCGGTGTCGGCGACGTAGATCTCGCGGATCTGGCGCCAGTTGCTGCGGCTGGGCGTGCGCCCGGTCTTCAGGGCGCCCTCCTCCACCGACGGCCAGTGCACGATCACGTGCTCGGGCGCGACGTTGAAGCTCATGGGGATATAGCCGCGCTCGCCGGCGATGGTGAGCGACCCGGACTTGGGCATGAAGCCGGCGAAGGCGATGCGCGGCCCGGGCGGCGCGTAGGGCTGGATGTGCCAGTGGTAGCGCTCGTTGTACGCGGGCTTCTTGATGGTCCAGTACTTGCCGTTGTAATCATCCGGGCCGCCCGGCTTCCAGCAGTCGAGGATGATCTCCAGCGCCTCGCGCGCCATGTCCTGGTGCTGGTTGGCGCGCGGGTCCACGCCGTAGAGCGCGAAGTCGGTGGGCGTGCCCCCGCCCCCGAAGCCGAACATCAGCCGGCCGCGCGCCATGTGGTCCAGCTGCGCCAGTTCCACCGCCAGGCGCAGCGGGTGGCTCTGGTACAGCACCTCCACGCCGGTGCCGAGCACGATGCGCGAGGTGTCGCCGAGCGCGCGCGCGATCACCTGCTGCGGCGCGGGCACCGGCTCCCAGGGCGCGGTGATGTGCTCGCCCATCCACGCCTCGCTGTAGCCGTACTGCTCGGCGCGGCGGATGAGTTCCAGGTTCCAGTCCAGCACATCCGCCAGGGGGCGGCCCGGCGGCGTGGCCGGCTGCATGAACAATCCGAGTTTGATCATCGGCGCATTCTAGCCGCGCTGGCATACGTCCCGACACGCGGTCCTGCGCAACGGCGCGACGCGGGCCGGAAGCGCCTTGGCGCAGTTGGGTCAGGCTCGCGGCGGGATGGGGGCCAACCATCAAGCACCAGCGGACTTACACGTGAAGGAGACTCGAGCCTGCGGGTCCGATACCAGCCTGGATTCGGCCAGAATTGCTTTAAGTTCCTGTTTATGTTAATGTTTTCTCTTTCAAGCAGATGCAGCCATGCGCCGAAACCGGTCCCTGCTTGCCCTCTTGCTGACCTCGGTCCTGGCCAGCGTCGCCGTCCACGCCCATGACTTCCACGCCGGCGAGCTGCGCGTGGTCCACCCATGGGCGCGGCCCACGCCGCCCGCGGCGAAGACCGGCGGCGCCTACTTCACGCTGCAGAACAAGGGGGCGCAGCCCGACCGGCTGGTGTCGGCCAGCTCGCCCGCCGCGAAGCGCGTGGAGCTGCACACCATGGCCATGGAAGGCACGGTGATGCGCATGCGCCAGGTGAAGGCGATCGACATCGCCGCCGGCGCGACCGTGGCGCTGCGTCCCGGCGAGGGCTACCACCTGATGCTGGTGGACCTGGCCCGGCCGCTGGAGCGCGGCGCGCGCCTGCCGCTCAGGCTCACCTTCGAGAAGTCGGGCAGCGTGGACGTGGTGGTCTACGTCGAGCAGCGCGGCGCCGAGGAACCCGCCCACATCGGGCATCCGGAACCGAAGTAAGGCCCCCGCGGCGAACCGCGACCCCGGGGGAACGGGGCCCGCGGCTCAGTGCTGCGGCTAAGTGCGGCGACCCAGTGCTGCGACTCAGTGCTTGAGGATGCGCAGCAGGTTGTAGAAATCGTCGGTGAAGGTCGGCAGGTCGGCGCGCTGCGCGGCCGGCTGCGAGTTCTTCGCGATCTCCGGCGCATCCAGGATGGCCTTGTCCGCGGCGCGCGTGACCAGCACTTGGTCAGTGGACGAACGCCAGTACTCGGGGCCCGACTGGTACTGCGGCCAGTCCGACACGTGCGCGGTCACCAGGCCGGCCTCGTCGGCCAGCCGGCGGATCACCGGCGGCAGGTCCACGAAGCGGTTGGTCGCCTGGAACACGATCACCCCGCCCGGCTTCAGGTGCTTCAGGTACACCGCCATCGCCTCGCGCGTGATCAGGTGCATCGGGATGGAGTCACCCGAGAAGGCGTCGATCGCCAGCACGTCGTACTGGCGCGGCGCCTCGCGCTCCAGCGCCAGCCGCCCGTCGCCGAGCACGATCTCGGGCTTGGCCGGGGACTTGGACAGGAAGGTGAACTCCTTCTGCGCAAGGTCCACCACCGTCGGCGCGATCTCGTAGAACACCCAGGTGTCGCCCGGCTTCGCGTAGGCGGCGAGCGCGCCCGCGCCCAGGCCGATCACGCCGACCTTCTTCGGGCCCTCCGGCAGCGAGGAGAACAGCCGGCCGTAGCCGCTGGTGATGCTGAAGTAGGTGCTGGGCTCCATCTGCAGCGCTTCGGGCAGCAGCTGGCCGCCGTGGTTGATCGGGCCGTGGTACATGGCACGCAGCGGGAACACCGCGGTCAGGTCGCGGGTGCGCACCACGCCGTAGAAGTCGCGCGCGATCATGCGCACGCCGTCCAGGTAGGTCTGCATGCCCATGCCGCAGAGCACGACCACGCCCACCACCACGCTGGCCAGGCCCGCGCGCACCGACCAGTGCGAGCCCCACAGGCGCCACAGCGCGAGCAGGCCCAGCAGCACCAGCGCGATCTGCATCTCGTAGTAACCCGACAGCAGCTGCGGGGCGCCCATGGCCACCGCCACGCCGCCGATCGCGCCGCCCACCGAGATCATCAGGTAGTACAGCGTGAGGTGGCGCGGGTCGGGCTTGGCGCGCGCGAGTTCGCCGTGGCAGAACATGCAGGCCACGAACAGGCCGGCGGCGAACAGCGGCACCGCCCAGCGCAGGTCGAGCGAGTCGGTCATCCACGCCATCAGCGGCAGCAGCACGCCCAGCAGCGGCACGAACACGTCGCGCCGGTACCAGCGCGGGTGGTCGAAGCAGATGATGAAGCTGATCAGGTACAGCGCCAGCGGCAGCACCCACAGGAAGGGTACCGAGGCGACGTTCTGCGTCATGTGGTTGGTGATCGCCAGCAGCATCGCCGAGCCCAGCGCCGACAGGCCGATCCACTGCAGCAGCGCGGCCTTGTCCACCGGCTTGGCGTCGGCGCTGGAATCGGCCTCGGGCACCGCCTCCACCGGCTGGCCGGCGGCGTTCTTCAGCGAGATCCACGCGGTCACCGAGCAGGCCAGCGCGAACACCGCGTACATGCCGGACCACAGCCACGCGGCATGCGTGCCGCTGAACCAGGGCTCGACCAGCACCGGGTAGCCGAGCAGCGCGAGCAGCGAGGCGAAGTTGGACAGCGCGAACAGCCGGTAGGGCACGGCCGCGTTGAAGCGCCGCCAGTACCAGGCCTGCAGCAGCGGCGTGGTTGTGGACAGCGCGAGGTAGGGCAGGCCGATGGTCACCACCAGCAGGCCGAGGATGCGCAGGATCGGGTCCTCGTTGCCGGCGGGCTTCCAGCCGGCGCCGGCGATGATGGGCAGGCTGGCCAGCGACACCACCAGCAGGCCAATGTGCACCCAGGTCTGGGTGCGCGGCTTGAGCCAGCGCACCGAGCCGTGCGCATAGGCGTAACCCGCCAGCAGCATGCTCTGGAAGAACAGCATGCAGGTGGCCCAGACCGCGGCCGAACCGCCGAACCACGGCAGGATCTGCTTGGCGATCAGCGGCTGGACCAGGAACAGCAGGAAGGCGGAGAGGAAGGTGGTACTGGCGTAGGGCAGCATGGAAGTTCCGGGACGGGGCTGGATGGGACTGCGCCGGGGGTCAATGGACGCAAGGACGGGAGACGCAAAGGCGCAAAAAGTCCCGCATCCTATAAGAAACGCGCCGGGTTTGTCGTGGATGACCGCCGGGACGGCTATTTCCGCCCCGGACGGCCTGCCGCCGCCGGCTCAGTGCCCTGGCGACGGTGCTTCTCCCTCAGTGCTTCGCCATCTCCGCCGCCAGCGCGACGATCGCGCCGGTGAAGCAGCCCATGGGCGCGTTGGTGATACCCGCGCCCACCTGCCCGATGCCGGCCTGCTTGTGGGCGATGCCGGTGTTGATGATGGGCAGCACCCCCGAGTCGATGACCTTGCGGATGTCGATGCCCGAGGGCGTGCCGCCGAAGTTCAGCTGCGGCAGGCTGAGTGCCGGGTTCGCGCCCAGCGTGATGCCCTGCATGGCCAGCGTGTTCTCCAGCGCCTGCTGCGGCGTGCCGCCGACGAACTGCACGATGGCCGGCGCCGCGGCCATGGCGAAGCCGCCCACGCCCGCGGTCTCGGTGATCGCGCTGTCGCCCATGTCCGGGCAGGCGTCGGCCTCGGAGAAGCCGGCGAAGTAGAGGCCCTTGATCATGTTCGCCGGCGCGGTGAACCACTGGCTGCCGGTGCCCGAGACGCGGATGCCGAAGTCCACGCCGTTGCGGCTCATGGTGACCACCATCGAGGAACCCGGCACGTTCGCCGCCGCATCCAGCATCGCCTTGCAGGCCGCCATCGAGAGGTTGATGAAGGTGTGCACGTTGCCGTTGATGAAGTCCAGCGACGCGGCCGCATCCTCGGCGGCGACGCCCGAGCGCATCAGCGCGGGCGCGAAGCGCTTGAACAGCAGGCCCGAGGCGGCGATGTTGCGGTTGTGCACCTCGTCGCCCATGTGCAGCGCCTGCGCGATCATGGGTTTCAGCTCGATCGGCCCGGTGATTTCCATCGCGCGCTTGAGCGTGGGCGCGAAGGTCTTGCCCATCCAGCGCAGGCGCTCGATCACGTCCGGGCTGTTGGCGCCCATGCGCAGCACCTTGCCCAGGCCTTCGTTGAAGTTGCTGTAGGTGCGGTTGCCGTGCACGGTGTTGCGGATGATGTACACCGGCATCGACGGGCTGATCACGCCGGCCATCGGGCCGACCGCGTCATGGTGGTGGCAGGGATCGAACGTGATCGCGCCGCTGGCGGCGAGCTTCTCCGCCGCCGCATGGTCCGCCGCCCAGCCTTCCAGCAGGATGGCGCCGACCACCGCGCCCTTCATCGGGCCGCACATGCGCTCGAAGCCAATTGGCGGGCCGGCATGCAGCAGCATCTTGTCGCGCATGCCGGGCAGCACGTCACGCGCGATGCCGATGCCTTCCAGCACCGGCTCGGCGGCAAGGTAGGCGGCGTAGGCCTTGGCATTGGCCGCATCCACGCGGGGATCGGCGGTGAGCTGGGCCAGCGCACGCGCCGCGGCCGGGTCGCCGCCGGGCGGCGCCCACTGCACTGCCGCCACCGGCGTGCCGGCCTGGGCCACTGCCTCGGCGAAGGACGCGAGGCCGACATTCACCACCGACAAGGGCTTGCCGAACAGGGCGCTCATGCTTTTTCCTTTTTCACGCCGCGGCGCGGGGAGCTGGCCGCGGTTTTCTTCTTGGGCTTGGCGGGAGTTCTCGCCGGGCTGGAAGCCTTCACCGGGCTGGAAGCCTTCGGCTTGGCCACCCGCACGATGTCGATCGCCATGCGCACCGCTTCCGCGTTGCTGGGCGCGAGCAGCACGCCGGCCTTGGCCAGCACGCTCTCCTGGCGGTCGAGTTGTTGCGTGTCGGCGGCGGTGCCGCAGACCGAGGCCACCAGCGCGAGCTTGCGGCCCTTCTTCGCCGCCATGGCGCGGGCGCGCTCGATCGCGGGCAGCATCGCGCCGGCCGGGTCCGGGTGCGAGCCGTCGCCCAGCACCACGTCGAACAGGATCACCGCCACCTGCGGGTCGGCAGCTTCGGTGAGCAGGCGCTCGTTGCGCAGTCGCTGGTCGATCATGGGATGGGGACGGCCGCGCGTGAAGGTGTCATCGCCCAGGTCCACCAGCGTGTGCTCGCGGCTGGACCAGGGATCGTCGAGGTCGCCGTCGGCACGCACCGAGGCGTTGGACCAGATGCAGTTCACCTGCGAGGGTCCGCCCGCGCCGAAGGCGCCTGCGGCCTGCGCCTCGTCCATCAGCATGGCTGCCTCGTAGCAGAAGGTACCGCCGCTGAACAGGCCGCGTATCCAGTGCTGGCCGGGGCCGGGCTTGGGCAGCTTGTGCGCCGAACGGGCAGCAGCGGCAGTTGGGCGCTTGCCCCGTGAGAGGGCCACCGCCATGCGCGCTGCGTCTTCGAGCGTGTGCGCGGCGAACAGGTTGTCGCCGCTGATGGTCTTGGCATCGGCGCCGATGAAGTTCACCACCACCGGCTTGCGCAGGCGCTGCGCGGCGGCGAGCACCTTCTTCGCGACTTCCGGCGCCGGCGGCTTGGAAATGAGCACGATCACCTTGGTGTCGGCATCGCGCCCCAGGCGCGACAACGCCTCCAGCATGGTGATGCCGCCGACCGCGGCATTGAGGTCGCGCCCGCCGGTGCCGATCGCCTGGCTGATGCCCGCGCCCAGGCGGTCCACGAGCGATGTGACCTGCTGCAGGCCGGTGCCGGAGGCGGCGATGCAGCCGACCGCGCCGCGGCGCACGCGGTTCGCGAAACC
>CAIVVS010000257.1 GCA_903909415.1 uncultured Pseudomonadota bacterium
GGCCTGACCAAGACCGGCACCGGCACATTCACGCTGACCGGCGTCAACAGCTTCACCGGCACGACCACGGTCTCCGAAGGCACGCTGGCGGTGACCGGGACCGGCGCGCTGGCCTCCGCCACGGTCAATGTGGCCGGCGGCACGCTGAGCACCGACAGTGATGCGCTGGCCAACAGCGCGGCGGTCACTGTCTCGTCTGGTACCTTCACCTCCAGCGGCACGGACACGATTGGCGCCCTGAGCCAGACCGGCGGCACGGTCAACGGCACCGGTACGCTGACGCTGGCCGGCGCCTTTACGCAGTCGGGCGGCACCACGGGCGGCACGGTGGCCGTCAATTCTGCGACCTTCGCCCAGTCGGGCGGCACCCTGGCCGCCGGAACGGCGGTGTCTACAACGGGCGACAGCACGCTGTCGGGCGGCACCATTGCCGGTACGCTGACCACGGGCGGCACGACCACCATCCAGTCTGGCACCACCACGGTCACCGGCACGATCAACGATGATGTTGTCGTCGGGTCTGGCGGCAAGCTGCGCATCGAAAATTCCAGCGCCATCTCGGGCTCCATCACCACCACGGGATCGGTTGTCAGCTATGCGGATGGCGTCAACGAGGCATCGCCACTCGTTATCGCGTCCGACACCACCCAGGTTGAAGTTCTGTCTGGCGCCTCAGCCACGCAATCGGGTCTGGTGTCCGAGACGGGGTCATCGCGTCCGCTGGAAAAGATCGGCGGCGGCACGCTGACCTTGTCGAACAATAACAGCTACACCGGCGACACCGTAATCACCGGCGGCACGCTGGACGTGACAGGCTCGATCCTGTCGTCGGCCATCACGCTCAATGGCAGCAACACCGTGCTGCGGGTTGACGGCAGCTCGCTTTCCGACAGCGCGGTGGTGACCCTGAGCGGGGCGAGCAGCGCGCTGACGCTGGATGGCTTCGAGACGATCGGCGCGGTGGCGGGCTCGACCTCCAGCGCCCGGGTGAACCTCGGCAACAATACGCTCACGACTGGTTCTGAGAGTTCCAGCTTCGCCGGCGTGATCCAGAGCACCGGCACGGGCGGCCTGACCAAGACTGGCACCGGCACCTTCACGCTCACCGGCGCCAACAGCTTCACCGGCACGACCACGGTCTCCGAAGGCACGCTGGCGGTGACCGGGTCCGGCGCGCTGGCCTCGACCACGGTCGACGTGGCGGGCGGCACGCTGAGCACGGACGATAACGCGCTGGACAACAGCGCGACGGTCAATTTGTCATCTGGCAGCTTCACCTCGACCGGGTCTGACACGATTGGCGCACTCAGCCAGACTGGCGGCGTCATCGATGGCTCCGGCACGCTCACCGCGTCGTCGTTCAGCCAGTCTGGCAGCGGCGAGCTCTCCGCCGGCAAGACCGTCAGCAGCGTGGGAACGAAGACGCTCGAAGGCGGCACCATCGCCGGCACGCTGGGCGGCGCGGGGGCGACCACCATTCAGACCGGCACCACCACGGTCACCGGCACCATCAGCGGCGCCGTGACGGTTGCCGGTGGTGGCACGCTGCAGATCGCCAGTAACACGGCCGTGGGCGGCGCGATTACCGTCACCAGCGGTACAATCGGTTATAATGACGGCATTATCGAGACCTCGTCGATCGTGTTGAACTCATCATCCAATGTGACATTTAATGTAGACAGCGGCACTGCGTTCCAGAATGGCGTCATCAGTCAGTCGTCTGGAGCGCTCGGTTTTGTTAAGTCCGGCGCTGGCGAGTTGGTCCTGTCGGGCACCAACACTTACACCGGTCCCACTGGCATTCAGGCCGGCATCCTCAACGTGACGGGTTCCATCCGGTCAACAAACGTGCTGGTTGAAAACGACGGCAGTCTGGTGGTCGACGGCGCGTCGCTGCGCGACACCGCGCTGGTGCAGCTGAACGATAGTGGCAATCTGACCGTTACCGGCAATGAACGGATCGGCGCCCTGACCTCGGGGGATGCGGGAACCACGGTGTCGCTTGATGCGGGCACCACGCTGACCACCGGTGACAGTACCGATCGCACCTTCGCGGGCGACATCAGCGGTGACGGCGGTCTCACGAAAGTGGGCGCCGGCACCTTCACGCTGACCGGCTTCAACAGCTTCACCGGCACGACCACGGTCTCCGGGGGCATTCTGGACGTGACCGGGACCGGCGCGCTGGCCTCCACCACGCTGAATGTGGCGGGCGGAACGCTGAGGACAGATGGCGGCGCGCTTGATAGCAGCGCGGCTGTCACCGTGTCATCGGGCAGCTTCACAAC
>CAIVVS010000258.1 GCA_903909415.1 uncultured Pseudomonadota bacterium
GCGTGGTGGCGGACAACCGCGCCGGCGCCAGCGGCAACATCGGCGCGGAGATGGTCGCCAAGGCCGCGCCAGACGGCTACACGCTGATGATGACCGCCACGAGCCTGGCCACCAACGCGGCGATCAACCGCAACCTGCGCTACGACCCGGCGAAGAGCTTCGCGCCCATCAGCCTGGTGGCCACCGGCACCATGGCCTTCATCACCAGCACCAACACGCCGGCCAATTCGGTGCGGGAGTTCGTCGCGATGGCCAAGGCCGAACCGGCCAAGCTGAACTACGCCTCGTCCGGCAACGGCACGCCCCAGCACCTGTCGATGGAGCTGTTCAAGCTGGACACCGGCATCGACGTGACCCACATCCCCTACAAGGGCGCGGCCGGCGCGGTGACGGACGTGGTCGGCGGGCGCGTGAACACGATCATCATGCCCATCCACACCGCCCACCCCTATGTGCAGGGCGGCAAGCTGAAGATGCTGGCGGTGATGGCGCCGGAGCGCTCGCCCCTGTACCCGAACGTACCCACGCTGCGCGAAGCCGGCTACCCGAACGTGCAGGTGGACGTCTGGTACGGCCTGCTCGCGCCGGCCGGCACCCCGGCGGAGATCGTCAACCGCTGGAACGCCGAGGTGAACACCATCCTCGCGCTGCCCGACGTGCGCGAGATCCTGTCCAAGCAGGGCCTGAACGCCGCGGGCGGGCGCGCCGAGCTGCTCGCCGATATGATCCGCACCGAACTGGCCCGCTGGCCGCGCGTCGTCACCGCCGCCGGCATCAAGGCCGACTGACCAAGCGCCCCCGCGCAACAACCCGAGGTTCCCATGCAAGACACCGTCCGCAACCACGCCTGGAATGCCTACGACGCCCCGCACCGCGACCTGCGCGAGCTGCTGGAGCGCGTCGAGGCCGCGGGCGAACTCACCCGCATCGACGGCGCGGACTGGAACCTCGAGGTCGGCACGCTGGCCGAGATCGTCTACAACAAGATGCAGAACAACCCGCCGGCCATCCTGTTCGACAAGGTCGCGGGCTACCCGGCCGGCATGCGCCTGCTCTCGGGCATGACCACCTCGGCCAAGCGCCTGGCGCTGACCATGGGCTTCCCGGTGCCGTCGAGCTCCATGGACGTGGTGCGCGCCTACCGCGACCGCATGAAGACCCACAAGCCGATCCCGCCGGTGGTGCTGCCCACGGGCGACGTGTTCCAGAACGTGATGCGCGACGACGAGGTGGACATCCTCAAGCTGCCGGTGCCCTTCCTGCACGAGCGCGACGGCGGGCGCTACCTCGGCACCGACGACCTGGTGATCATGCGCGACCCGGATGACGGCTGGGTGAACGGCGGCACCTACCGCGTGATGGTGCACGACAAGAACCGCCTGGGCCTGTGGATGTCCCCAGGCAAGCACGGCCGGCAGATCCGCGACAAGTACTTCAAGGCCGGCAAGCCCTGCCCGGTGCTGGTGTCCTGCGGCCACGACCCGCTGTTGTTCCTCGCCGGCGGCAACGAGCTGCGCTTCGGCCTGTCGGAGTACGACTATGCCGGCGGCCACCGCGGCAGGCCGATGGAAGTGGTCGAGTCCGAGCTCTACAAGCTGCCGATGCCGGCGCATGCCGAGGTGGTGGTCGAGGGCGAGATGCACCCGGGCGAGGTGATGCCCGAGGGCCCGTTCGGCGAGTTCACCGGCTACTACGCCGGCGGCAAGAGCGACCAGCCGGTGATCCGGGTCAAGCGCGTGTACTACCGCAACGACCCGATCATCACCATGGCCACGCCGATGAAGCCGCCCTCGGACTTCTCCTACTCCAAGTGCGTGATGAAGGCCGGCATGATCTGGGACGAGGTCGAGCGCGCCGGCCTGTCCGGCGTGCAGGGCGTGTGGTGCCACGAGGCGGGCGGCGCGCGCATGTTCAACGTGATCTCCATCAAGCAGGCCTTCGCCGGCCACGCGCGCCAGGCCGGGTTCCTGGCGGCCAGCTGCCAGTCGGGCTCCTACCTCGGGCGCTGGGTGGTGGTGGTGGACGAGGACGTGGACCCGACCAACCTGTTCGAGGTGGTGTGGGCGATGTGCACCCGCACCGAGCCGACCGAGGACATCGACTTCATCCGCAAGGCCTGGAGCGGCCCGCTGGACCCGCGCATCCCCAAGGGCACGAGCACCAACTCGCGCGCCGTGGTGATGGCCTGCCGCCCATACGAGCGCATCGCCGACTTCCCGCCGGTGGCCGAGGCCAGCCCCGAGCTGCGCGCCAAGGTTGCCGCCAAGTTCCGCGACGTGCTGGCCGCCATTGGCAAATAGGCACGACAAGGCCCCGCCCGCCGCCGGGCTGCGCCTTCGGGTGCAGCGCGCGGACGGGGTCATTGGCAGCTACAGCCAGGCCGACCCGCGGCGCGCGCAGTTCCTGCTGCAGCGCTGCGATCCGCACACGATGTACCGGTCCGGTCCGATCGTGATCGGCGTGTTCAACCCGTTCACCGTGCTGAACGCGGACGAAGTCTGCTGGATTTCCGTGGAACCGGGCGCCGACTCGGGCCTGCAGCCGGCGCAGTTCCTCCCGGACGGGATCGAGCACGTTCGCGTGCTGCCGGGCCGCACCGAATACGAGGCGATGCTCGCGCGCCAGTGGCCCAGGTGGCGCCAGATGAACGCCGCCTCGCCGGAGTCGACGCTGCTGGAAGCGCTGCTGGAGATCAATTTCCGTGGCGCCGACCCGCTCTACCTCCACGTGCTGGGGCGCGTGACCGGAACGTCGCTGGTGGACACGCTGTTCGCCGGGCCGGCGATCACCGCCACCTTCGGCCAGGGCGGCATGGTCTACGTCAACACCCGCTGCATGGTCCGGGCGCGCCTGTACCACAGCAAGGCCGAGGTCAGCTACCCGGACGGCATCTGGGTCGCGGAGGCCGACGAAATCTGACCCGGCAGCACCGGCTGGCGCGGCGAGTAGACACGACGACGGGAACGCCTCCGAAAGGATGGCGCAGGCACATGCAGGGCTGGGAACTCGCACAACTCAACATCGCATCGATGAAGCAGGCGCTGGATTCGCCGGAGATGGCGGAATTCGTGGCCGCCATCGACCGCATCAACGCGGTGGCCGAGGCCTCCCCGGGCTTCGTCTGGCGCCTGCAGTCCGATGAGGGCGACGCGACCGCATACCGTCCGTTCGGCGAGCTGACGCTGGTGAACCTCTCCGTCTGGCGCGATGTGGCGTCGCTCTCGGCCTACGTCTACAAGTCCGCACATGCGCAGGTCATGCGCCGGCGCCACGAGTGGTTCGATCGCATGCAGGAAGCGTACACGGTGCTGTGGTGGGTGCCGCAGGGCCACCGCCCAGGCCTGGAGGAAGCCAGCGACAGGCTGGCAACGCTGCGCAAGGACGGCGCGGGACCGTCGGCATTCAGCTTCCGCCAGCCGTTTCCCGCGCCCTCGGCGCCGCAGGCCTGAGCCGCGCGGCGCCGCGGCGCCCAGCTCACTCCGCCTTCGCGCCCGACAGCCTGACCGTGTTCGCCCGCGCCGCCAGTTCGCGGCGCATGTGCGCGGTGAACTCCTCCGGTCCCATGCCGGCCGGGGTGTAGCCGCGGCCGATGAGGTTCTTCTCGCGGAACTCGGGTTCCTCACCCAGCCTGAGCAGGTCGCGCGACACCCGCGTGACGACGTCCCGGGGCGTCTTCGCCGGCGCGAAGAATCCGTACCAGACGTCCGCGTCGATGTCCGGATAGCCCGACTCCGCGAAGGTCGGCACGTCGGCGAACAGCGGATGGCGCTTCGCCCCCGCGATGGCCAGCGCGCGCAGCTTGCCGCCGCGCACCTGCGACAGCGCCGTGCCCGGGCCGATGAAGGTCAGTTGCACCTCGCCCTTGAGCACCGCGAACATCGCGTCCGGCAGCGACTTGTAGGGCACGTGCGTCATCTGGATGCCCGCCGTGCGCTTGAGCTGCTCGAAGGCCAGGTGCGGCTGGCTGCCGCTGCCGAAGGAGCCGTAGTTCAGCGCGGTGGGGGATTTTTTCGCCAGCGCCACCAGTTCGGCCACGTTGGGCGCGGCAAAGCCGGGTTGGGCCACCATCATCATGTAGAGGTAGGCCACCATCGCGACCGGCTCGAAGTCGCGTTGCGCGTCGTAGGGCAGCTTGGCGAACAGGTGCGGGTTGATGGTGAAGGTCGCGTCAGTGGAGAACAGCAGCGTGTGGCCGTCGGCCGGGGAGCGCGCCGCGGCTTCCGTCGCCGGGATGGTGCTGCCGCCGGGCCGGTTGTCGATGATCACCGGCTGGCCCCAGGCGGCGGCGAGCCGCTCGGTGTAGCCGCGCAGGAACACGTCGATCGGCCCGCCCGCCGGGTAGGCCACCAGCACGCGCACCGGACGCTGCGGCCAGGCCGCCGTCGCGGTCTGGGCCTGGGCGCCGGCCGGGCCCGCCATCCAGGCGATTGCCAGCAACAGGGGGGCGGCGATGCTGCGTGTCCAGTGGCGCATGGGTTGCTCTCCGTTCGGTCTCGGTTCGGACAATGCGCCGATGGCGCGTCGATTACGGCGTCCGTCCGGGACACACCCGGAGGGATCACATTTTATATATATAAATCAGCCACTTAGTTAATTTCAGCGCATTTTCCGAAGGCCTGCCGCCGCACGACTGCGCAAGGCCTCGTTTTCCGGCTCGGTTTCCAGCTAGGTTTCCGGCTAAGTTTCCGTCTAGGTTTGCACATTCCCGCATGCGCTGTCGAGGCTTGCGGCATGCACCGAGGACACACCATGAAAGCGGCCCCCGCTTCCGTCGATGACTACATTGCCGCGCAGCCGGCGCAGGCGCGCGCGCAGCTCAAGCGCCTGCGCGCGGCGATCCGTGCCTGCGCGCCCGGCGCGACGCAGAAGATCAGCTACGGCATCCCGACTTTCCACCTGCAGGGCAACCTGGTCCACTTCGCCGCGTTCAGCAGCCACATCGGCTTCTATCCCGGTGCGTCCGCCATCACCCGCTTCCAGCGCGACCTGGCCAGGCACGACACCGCCAAGGGCACGGTGCGCTTCGCCCTCGACGCCCCGCTGCCGCTTGCACTGGTCGCGCGCATGGTGCGCTTCCGGGTGCGCGAGAACCTGGCGGCGACGCGGCCTTGAACAGGTCGCTGAACCGCGACAGCTACGACGCGATCGCCGCTTCGTGGGACGCCGCGCGTGCCGGCTTCTCCGGCCGCGAGCGGGCGCTGGTCGAGCTGCTGCTGGACGGACTGCCCGTGCCCTCGACCGTCCTGGACCTCGGCTGCGGCACCGGCCGCCCGATCGGCGAGCACGTCCTGGCGCGCGGCCACCGGCTCACCGGCGTGGACCAGTCCGCCGCCATGCTCAACATCGCCCGGGCGCGCCTGCCGCAGGCGACCTGGATCGAATCGGACATCGTCAGCTTCGGGAGCCCGGCACGGTACGGCGCCATCGCCTGCTGGGACGCGCTGTTCCATATCGAACGCGACCTGCACCCGCGCCTGCTGGCGACCATGGCCGGCCTGCTCGTGCCCGGCGGCCGGCTCGCGCTCACTGCCGGCGGCTCGGAGCACCCGGCCTTCACCGACACCATGTTCGACCGGACCTTCTTCTACGACTCCCATCCGCCGCACAGGCTGGTGGCGCTGCTGCAGGGCCTCGGGTTCCGCATCGACGCGGCGGAGTTCCTGAACCCGCCCACCGGCGGCCGCGACAAGGGGCGCTATGCGGTGGTGGCGTCGCTGCCGGTTTCCGCGCGATGATCCGCGTTCCGACCCTGCGCCCCCCTTCGCCATGAACGACGCCGCCGCCCTGTTCGCCATCCTCGCCGCGCTCGCGGTGGGCGTGGTCAGCCCCGGACCGAGCTTCGTGATGGTGGCGCGCACCGCGATCGCATCGGGCCGCGTCCAGGGCGTGGCCGCATCGCTGGGCATGGGCGCGGGAGGCGCGCTGTTCGCCATCGCCGCCCTGCTCGGCCTGCAGGCGGTGCTGCTCGCGGTGCCCGCGCTGTATGCCGGGCTCAGGCTGCTGGGCGGCCTCTACCTGGCCTGGCTGGGCTGGCGCATCTGGCGCGCGGCCCGCACGCCGCTTGCCTTCCCGCAGGCCGGGCGCCCGCCGGCGGCCGAGGCGCGGCGCGCGCTGCTGCTCGGATTCACCACCCAGGTCAGCAATCCCAAGACCGCCGTGGTCTACGCCAGCGTGTTTGCCGCCTTCCTGCCGGCCGTCCATGCCACCGCGTTCAACCTGGTGCTGGTCTGCGCCGTGTTCGTGCTCGAGGCGGCCTGGTACGCGCTGGTCGCGCTGGCCTTGTCCTCGGCGCGCCCCAGGGAGGCGTACCTCGGATGCAAGGCCTGGCTGGACCGACTCGCGGGCGGCGTGATGCTGGCGCTCGGGCTGCGACTGGTCTGGTCGGCCCGGACCTGAGGCCGGGAGCCTGCTGCGACCCGATGCAGCGAGCCAGTCAACCAATGGCGTCGTAACGCAATCCTGTCGCGTCGCGGTGCACCGCGAACAGCGAAAAGCCCCGTCCCCGCCAGGCCACGGGTTCCATGGCAAGCGGCGTCGCCGGTGCGCGGGCCGCGCGCAGCAGCGTGACATGCGGAACGAAGGGCTTGTCGTCGTAGCGCACGCCCGCGTCCCGCAGCGCCTGCCGCAACGCCTCGCACATCCGCGCCACCGGCGCGGGCACGGCGGACGGTCCCAGCCAGAGGATGCGGTTGTGGCGCCAGTGGTGCGCCTGGTCGATCACCATTTCGTAGTCCAGCCGCGGCACGGCGGCGGCGGCCGCGATCACGTCCGGCACCGCAGCCACCGGCATGTGGCCCAGGAAGGCCAGGGTGAGGTGCAGGTTGCGCGCCTGCACCGCGCGGCCGCCGCAGGCCGCGCGCGCGACCGGCGCATGGGCGTCCATGGCCTTGCGTGCCGCGTCATCCGGCGCCAGCGCGAAGAACAGGCGCTCAGTTGTACCGACGGTTGTACCGACTGTTGCGCCGACCGTGGCGCCTTGCGCCACGCCCCCGGCGTTCACCACCCTACCCCGTCCACGCTATTCCAGCAGCGCGATCGCCTCGGCGGCGATGCCCTCGCCGCGGCCGGTGAAGCCCAGGCGCTCGGTGGTCTTGGCCTTGACGTTCACGCAGCCCGGCTCGATGCCGAGGTCGGCGGCGATGCGTTCCACCATCAGCGGGATGTGCGGCGCCATCTTCGGCGCCTGCGCAATGATGGTCGCGTCCACGTTGACGATCTTCCATCCGGCCTCGCGCACCTTGGAGGCCACCTCGAACAGCAGGGTGCGGCTGTCCGCGCCTTTCCACTTCGGGTCGGTGTCCGGGAAATGCCGTCCGATGTCGCCCAGGGCCGCCGCGCCCAGCAGCGCGTCGGTGATCGCATGCAGCAGCACGTCCGCGTCCGAGTGCCCGAGCAAGCCCCGCTCGTGGGGAATGTCCACGCCGCCGATGATCAGCTTGCGGCCCTCCACCAGCGCGTGCACGTCGAATCCCTGCCCTACCCGCATCTCATTCTCCTTGCTTTGCCGCGGTCGCGGCCTGCAATATCAGCGCGGCCAGCTCCAGGTCCGCCGCGTAGGTGACCTTGAGGTTGCGCGCGCTGCCTTCGACCAGTTTCGGCGCAAGGCCGAGCAATTCGACCGCCGAGGCCTCGTCGGTGATGCCGGCCGCCACCTGCGGACCGCGCGCTTCGGCTTCCACCAGGGCGCGCAGCAAGAGGCCGTGGCGGAACATCTGCGGCGTCTGCGCCTGCCACAGCCCGTCGCGCGGCTCGGTCGCGCCGACCCGTTGCCGGTCCGCGCCCCCGGTGCCGGCACGCTTGAGCGTGTCCGCCACCGGCACCGCGAGCAGGCCGCCGACGTCGTCCGCGCGGACGGTGTCGATCAGCCGGCGCAGGTCCGGCAGCGCGAGGCAGGGCCGCGCCGCGTCGTGCACCAGCACCCAGTCGTCGCCATCGATGACGTCGCCGGCCGCGATCAGGCCGTTGCGCACGCTGTCGCGCCGCGTCACCCCGCCGCAGTAGAGCGGCGCGACGCGCTCGCCGAACGCGGACCAGTCCTCGGCGCGGAACTGTGCGTCGCCCGGGGACAGCACGACGAACACCAGTTCGATGTCCGGCACCGACAGCAGGCTGGCCACCGCGTGCCACAGCAGCGTGCGACCGGCCACCCGCTGGTATTGCTTGGGGCCCGCGGACGCGTCGGCCACGGGCGCAAAGCGGCTGCCGGAACCGGCGGCGGGCAGGAGCCCGAAGTTGCGGGAAGTCACTGAGAAATCTCGGATTTTCGGGTGACCCGGAAGTTATAATTGTACCTGTCCCGCGTGGTGACCGGCCGCTCCAGGCAATGCATGGAGGGGGTACGGCGCCGAACGCGGGTTTTGCTATTTCCGCGCCGGATGCAACCGACTTGAACCAGCCCTCAGACAACGCCCTGATGCACCGCAGCCCGGCCGCAAGCCCGACCGGGGGCATGCCCCAGCCCGCACCGGTGCGGATCCACGGCGACGCGCTGGCACTGGCGCGGCTGGGCGAGCGGCACAAGCCGCTGGTGGTGTTCTGCGCGCAGGCCACGGAAGCCCAGCGCCTGGCCGAGGAAGTCGCGTGGTTCGGCCCCGGCCTGCGCGTGCGCCTGCTGCCGGACTGGGAAACGCTGCCCTACGACAGCTTCTCGCCGCACCAGGACCTGATCTCCGACCGCCTCGCCGCGCTCTACCACCTGCAGCGCGGCGAGACCGACGTGCTGATCGTGCCGGCCACCACCGCCTTGCTGCGCATGGCGCCGGTGGCCTTCCTCGCCGGGCGCACCTTCTTCCTCAAGCAGGGCGACACGCTCGACCTCGACGCCCTCAAGCTGCAACTCGCGCACGGCGGCTACCAGCACGTCACCCAGGTGGTCGCCCCGGGCGAGTACTGCGTGCGCGGCGGCCTGGTGGACCTGTTCCCCATGGGCAGCGTGCTGCCCTACCGCATCGACCTGATGGACCGCGAAGTCGACACGCTGCGCACCTTCGACGTCGACACCCAGCGCACCATCTATGCGGTCAAGGAGATCCGCCTGCTGCCGGCGCGCGAGTTCCCGATCGACGATGCCGGGCGCACGCTGTTCCGCCAGCGCTTCCGCGAGACCTTTGAGGGCGATCCCTCGCGCTGCCAGGTCTACAAGGACGTCTCCAACGGCATCGCGCCACCCGGTATCGAGTACTTCCTGCCGCTGTTCTTCGAGTCCACCGCCACGCTGTTCGACTACCTGCCCAAGGGCGCCTCGGTGTACATGCACCAGGACGTGCACGCCGCGCTGGACGAATTCTGGCGCGACGCGCAGGGACGCTACAAGGTGCTGGGCGGCGACCGCTCGCGTCCGGTGCTGCCGCCGGCCGAGCTGTTCCTGTCGGCCGAGCAGTTCTTCAGCGCGGCGGGCGCCTGGCCGCGCCAGTCGGCGCAGGACCTCGCGCCCGCGCGGGCCGCGCCGGAGGTCCCGGTCGAGCGCCGCGCCGCCGACCCGCTGCACCGGCTCAAGGCGCTGATCACGCAGGGCGGCCACCGCATCGCGCTGCTGGCCGAATCCGGCGGCCGGCGCGAGACCATGCAGCAGTTCCTCGCCGAGTACGGCCTCCGCCCCAAGCTGGCCGAGAGCTGGCCCGACATCGCATCGGCCACCGAGCCGCTCACCATCGCGGTATCCCCGCTGCACGGCGGTTTCACGCTCGACGGCGACGGCAGCGCCCTGCCGCTCGTGCTGCTCACCGAGAACGAGCTCTACGCCAGCACCGCGCGCAGCCGCTCGCCGCGCGACCGCGGCCGCACCAGCTCGGTGGAGGGCATGCTGCGCGACATGTCCGAGCTGCGCCCCGGCGACCCGGTGGTGCACGTGCAGCACGGCATCGGCCGCTACACCGGCCTGGTCGAAATGGACTACGGCGAGGGCAACACCGAGTTCCTGCAGCTGGACTACGCCAACGGCTCCAAGCTGTACGTCCCGGTCGCGCAGCTGCACGTGATCAGCCGCTACTCCGGCGGCCCGCCGGAGGCCGCGCCGCTGCACACCCTGGGCGGCGAGGCCTGGGAGAAGGCCAAGGACCGCGCCGCGCGCAAGGTGCGCGACACCGCGGCCGAACTGCTGAACCTGTACGCCCAGCGCGCCGCGCGCGAGGGCCATGCCTTCGAGGTCACCGGCCACGACCTGGACGCCTTCGCCGAGGGCTTCGGCTTCGAGACCACCGGCGACCAGCAGGGCGCGATCGAGTCGGTGGTCCAGGACATGCGCTCGGGCAAGCCCATGGACCGGCTGATCTGCGGCGACGTCGGCTTCGGCAAGACCGAGGTCGCGCTGCGCGCCGCCTTCGTCGCGGTCGCCGGCGGGCGGCAGGTCGCGGTGCTCACCCCGACCACGCTGCTGGCCGAGCAGCACTTCCACACCTTCAGCGACCGCTTCGCCGACTGGCCGGTCAAGATCGCGGAACTGTCGCGCTTCCGCACCGGCAAGGAACAGGCGAAGTCGCTCGAAGGCCTGGCCGCAGGGACAATCGACATCGTCATCGGCACCCACAAGCTGCTGTCCCCGGACCTGAAATTCGCGCGCCTCGGGCTGGTGATCGTCGACGAGGAGCACCGCTTCGGCGTGCGCCACAAGGAGATGCTGAAGCGCCTGCGCGCCGAGGTCGACGTGCTGACGCTCACCGCCACGCCCATCCCGCGAACGCTCGCGATGTCCCTGGAGGGCCTGCGCGACCTGTCGGTGATCGCCACAGCGCCGCAGCGGCGCCTGGCGATCAAGACCTTCGTCACGCCCTACTCCATCGGCGTGATCCGCGAGGCCTGCCTGCGCGAGCTCAAGCGCGGCGGCCAGATCTACTTCCTCTACAACGAGGTCGAGACGATAGAGAACAAGCGCGAGGCGCTGGAGCAGCTCATTCCCGAGGCGCGCATCCTGGTGGCGCACGGGCAGATGCATGAGCGCGACCTGGAGCGGGTGATGCGCGAGTTCCTGCAGCAGCGCGCCAACCTGCTGCTGTGTTCGACCATCATCGAGACCGGCATCGACATCCCGACCGCCAACACCATCATCATCGACCGCGCCGACCGCTTCGGCCTGGCGCAGCTGCACCAGCTGCGCGGCCGCGTCGGGCGCTCGCACCACCAGGCCTACGCCTACCTGCTCACGCCGGACGGCGAGTCGCTGGGCTCGGCGGCCAAGAAACGGCTGGAGGCGATCCAGATGATGGAGGAGCTGGGCAGCGGCTTCTACCTGGCGATGCACGACCTGGAGATCCGCGGCGCGGGCGAGGTGCTGGGCGAGTCGCAGTCCGGCGAGATGCAGGAAATCGGCTTCAACCTGTACGCCGACATGCTCAACCACGCGGTGCGCTCGCTCAAGGCGGGCCGCGAGCCCGACCTCGACCAGCCCTTCGAGGCGACCACCGAGATCAACCTGCACATGCCGGCGCTGCTGCCGTCCAACTTCTGCAGCGACGTGCACGAGCGGCTGGTGATCTACAAGCGCTTGGCCAACTGCGAGACCCTGGACGAGGTGGACACCATGCAGGAGGAGCTGGTGGACCGCTTCGGCTCCTCGCCGGAGCCGGTGCTGGCGCTGCTGGAAACCCACCGGCTGCGGGTTCTCGGCCGCGCACTCGGTATCGCGCGCATGGACGCCGGCCCCGAGGTGATCCAGCTGCATTTCGTGCCCCATCCCCCGCTGGAAGGCCACGGCATCATCCGGCTGGTGCAGAAGAATCGCTCCTGGAAGCTTGCCGGCCCCACGCGCCTGCGCATCGAACGCGTCACGTCCAACCTCGCGGAGCGTGCCATCGCGGTCCGTGACGTGTTCAAGCTGCTGGAAACCGCGAAGCCGAAGGTGGCGGCATGAGTGGCATGCGCCTGGTGCTCCACGTGGCCACACCGGACGCCCAGACGGAAGCGCGGCTTCGCGGCCTGGGCGCAGCGGGCGACAGCCCGGCCCTTGCTGCGGCCTGCGCAGGTGCGAAGGTGGACTACGCCTGGATCCCGGACGGCCGCCGGCTCGCGGACTTCCGGCTGGTGGCGATGGACATGGACTCCACGCTGATCACCATCGAATGCATCGACGAGATCGCCGACTTCGCCGGGCGCAAGGCCGAGGTCTCCGCAATCACCGAAGCGGCGATGCGCGGAGAGCTGGATTTTCCGGAAAGCCTGCGGCGGCGCGTGCAGACACTGGCCGGATTGCCGGTGGCTGCGCTGGAGTCCGTGTACGCGGAGCGCCTGCGGCTGTCGCCGGGGGCGGAAACGATGCTGGCCGCCTTCCGCACACACGGCATCCGTACCCTGCTGGTGTCCGGCGGCTACAGCTTCTTCACCTCGCGCCTGAAGCAGCGCCTGGGCCTGGACTACACCCTGTCCAATGAACTGGAGATCGCCGACGGAAAGCTCACCGGCCGGGTGCTGGGGGGCATCGTCGACGGTGCCGCGAAGGCCGCCGCGCTGGTCACCCATCGCGACCAGTTGGGCCTTTCGGCAGCGCAGGTGGTGGCGATCGGCGACGGCGCGAACGACCTGCCGATGATGGGACAGGCCGGCGTATCCATCGCCTATCACGCCAAGCCGGCGGTACGAGCGCAGGCGACGCTGCGCATCGACCACGGCGGGCTGGACGCGGTGCCGGTCCTGCTGGGCGGCTAGGGCCGTTCCCGTTCCCTCTGGGGCGCTACTCCGCCTCGTCGATCCACGCCATCTGGATCGCCTCGAGGATCTTCTCCCCGGAGCGGCCCGGTTCGTCGTCGAACCCGGGCAGCGCGCACACCCAGGCGTGCAGGTCGGTGAAGCGGATCGCCTTGGGGTCCACCTCGGGATGAGCATCGACCAGCGCAATGGCGATGTCCAGCGTGTCGGTCCATTTCATCGGGCTCTCCTTGCCAAGGCCGCGGCGCGCACGGTCGTCAACCGCGCTTGCCTTCGCTCACCATGTTGATCGTGTACCTGGGGATTTCCACCGTCAGGTCGTCCGCGCCCACCATGACCTGGCAGGACAGGCGCGAGTCCGGCTCCAGGCCCCAGGCCTTGTCCAGCATGTCGTCCTCGGTCTCGGTGGACGCCGCGAGCGTGTCGAAGCCCTCGCGAACGATCACGTGGCAGGTGGTGCAGGCGCAGGACTTCTCGCAGGCGTGCTCGATCTCGATGCCGGCGGCCAGCAGGGTGTCGCACAGCGACTTGCCGGGCGCGGCGTCGATCACCGAGCCGTCGGGACAGAGTTGTTCATGGGGCAGGACGATGATGCGGGGCAAAGCGCTACTCCGGTGGGATGCCGTATTTCAGATTCGGTTCAGAGGCTGTGAACGCTGCGCCCGGCCAGCGCCTGGCGCACCGCGCGGTCCATGCGCCTGGCGGCGAAGGGTTCGGTGATGCGGTTCACGCGCTCGATCGCGGTCTTGATGGCGCGGTGGTCGGTGCCCTCCACGGCAACGCGCAGCGCGTCGACGGTGCAGCGCACGGTGTCGAGTTCCTCGGCGTCCAGCAGGTCCGCGTCCACCGACAGCGCCGCCTCGGCCGCCTCGACCATGCGCTGACCCTCGACCTGCTGCTCGCGTAGCGCGCGCGCGTGGACGTCGTCCTTGGCGTGGTCGAAGGAGTCGCGCAGCATGTGGGTGATCTGCTCGTCGGTCAGGCCGTAGGACGGCTTGACCACCACCGAGGCCTGCACGCCGCTGGCGGCTTCCTGCGCGGCCACCGACAGCAGGCCGTCGGCGTCCACCTGGAAGGTCACGCGGATGCGCGCCGCGCCCGCCGCCATCGGCGGGATGCCGCGCAGCTCGAAGCGGGCCAGCGACCGGCAGTCGGCGACCAGCTCGCGCTCACCCTGCACCACGTGCACCGCCAGCGCGGTCTGGCCGTCCTTGTAGGTAGTGAAATCCTGCGCGCGCGACACCGGGATGGTGGAGTTGCGCGGAATGACCTTCTCGACCAGGCCGCCCATGGTCTCCAGGCCCAGCGACAGCGGGATCACGTCCAGCAGCAGCCAGTCGTCCTCGCTGGACTTGTTGCCCGCCAGCACGTTGGCCTGGATGGCCGCGCCCAGCGCGACCACCTTGTCCGGGTCCAGGTTGTTCAGCGGCGCCTGCCCGAACAGCTCGGCCACCGCGCGCTGCACGTGCGGCATGCGCGTCGCCCCGCCCACCATCACCACGCCCTTGACGTCGGCGGCGGTGAGGCCGGCGTCGCGCAGCGCGCGCCGCACCGGGGCCAGGGTCTTGGCGACCAGGTGGCTGGTCATCTGCGCGAAGTCCTCCTGCGACACGCGCAGGTCCACGCGCTTGCCGGCGTTGTCCCCGCCGGCCAGTTCGCCCGAGATGCGCGCCTCGGCGTGGTAGCTCAGTTCTTCCTTGGCCAGGCGCGAACGCGCCAGCAACTGGCGCGTGTCGCCGGCCGACAGCGGCGCGAGCGACGCGCGCTCGATCACCGCGCAGAACAGCCGGTGGTCGAAGTCGTCGCCCCCGAGCGCCGAGTCGCCGCCGGTGGACAGCACCTCGAACACGCCGCGCGACAGGCGCAGGATGGAGATGTCGAAGGTGCCGCCGCCCAGGTCGTAGACCGCGTACACGCCCTCGGCGGCGTTCTCCAGTCCGTAGGCGATGGCGGCAGCCGTGGGTTCGTTGAGCAGGCGCAGCACGTTCAGCCCGGCCAGCCGCGCCGCGTCCTTGGTGGCCTGGCGCTGGGCGTCGTCGAAGTACGCGGGCACGGTGATCACCGCGCCGGCGAGTTCCGTGACCCCGCCACCCAGCAGCGAGGCCTCTGCCGTGGCGCGCAGCACCTTGAGGATCTCGGCCGACACTTCCACCGGGCTGACCAGGCCGGCGCGGGTACGGACCTGCAGCATGCCCGGCGCGTCGGTGAAGTCGTAGGGCGAGTTCTCGACGTTGGCCACGTCCTTCAGGCCGCGGCCCATGAAACGCTTCACCGAGGCGATGGTGTTCTTGGGGTCGTTCACCTGCTCGGCCTGCGCGGCATAGCCCACCTGCGCCGCACCGTCCGGGCAGTAGCGCACCACCGAGGGCAGCAGCGGATGGCCCTGCGCGTCGTTCAGCACCACCGGGATGCTGTTGCGCACCGTCGCCACCAGCGAATTGGTGGTGCCCAGGTCGATGCCGATCGCCACCCGCCGCTGGTGCGGCTGGGGCGATTCACCGGGTTCGGATATCTGCAGCAGTGCCATTCAGGTGCGGGCTTCCATGGTTCAGGCCTCGGCCCGTTCGATCGCGTCGCCGGCCTGCTCGCGCAGCCGGTCGAGGAACATCACCCGCCGCAGCGTCCCGGCGGCGGCCTGGTGCTCGGCGCGGTCCAGTTCGCCCGCGATCTGCGTGTAGGCCGCGTCCAGTTCCCTGCGCGCCCTGCCCTCGAGGGCTTCGAGCCGCGCGACGTCGCCGCCCGCCGAGGCTTCCTCGAGCTCCTCGCGCAGTTCCATCTGGGCCATCAGGAAGGCGGCGGGCATGGCGGTGTTGGTCTCCACCTGCGGGTCCACGCCAGCCAGCGACAGCAGGTAGGCCGCGCGGCGCAGCGGCTGCCTGAGCGTCTGGTATCCCTCGTTCACCAGCGTCGCCCACTGCATGGACAGGCGCTTCTCCGACTCGGGGGCGGAAGCGTAGCGGTCGGGATGCACCGCCGCCTGCAACTCGCGGTAGGCGCGCTCCAGCGACGGTATGTCCAGCGCGAAACACGCCGGCAGGCCGAACAGCTCGAAATGACTGCGTCCGGGCTCGAAATTCATGCTGAATCATACCGGCGGAGGTCGCAAAAAAGGGGGCTTGCGCCCCCTTTCCCGCACTGCCGGTGCTGCTCCTTTAAACCTTGTCGCCGTGCGTGCCGGCTCAGACGTTGAATGACTCGCCGCAGCCGCACTCGTCCTTGACGTTGGGATTGTTGAAGCGGAATCCCTCGTTCAGGCCCTCGCGGGTGAAGTCCAGTTCCGTGCCTTCGAGGTACGGCAGGCTCTTGGGGTCCACCACCACGCGCACACCGTGCGACTCGAAGGTGATGTCCTCGGGATTGAGTTCGTCCGCGTACTCCAGCTTGTAGGCCATGCCCGAGCAGCCGGAGGTACGCACGCCCAGGCGCAGGCCCACGCCCTTGCCGCGCTTGGCCATGAAGCCCGCCACGTGGGTGGCGGCGCGTTCGGTGAGCGTCACGGCCATGGTCAGGCCGCTTTCTGCGAGCCCGCCACGGGCTGCGCGTCCGCGTGCTTGCTGCGGTAGTCGTCGATGGCCGCCTTGATCGCGTCCTCGGCCAGGATCGAGCAGTGGATCTTGACCGGCGGCAGCGCCAGTTCCTCGGCGATCTGCGTGTTGCGGATGGTGGCCGCCTCGTCAAGGGTCTTGCCCTTGACCCACTCGGTCACCAGCGACGAGGAGGCGATCGCCGAGCCGCAGCCGTAGGTCTTGAAGCGCGCATCCTCGATGATGCCCTGCTCGTTGACCTTGATCTGCAGCTTCATGACGTCGCCGCAGGCGGGCGCGCCGACCATGCCGGTGCCGACGGCGTCGTCGCCCTTGTCGAAGGAACCGACGTTGCGGGGATTCTCGTAATGGTCGATGACCTTGTCGCTGTATGCCATTGCCTTGCTCCGGTTGCTATGCCTGGTACTTGTTCAGTGAGCCGCCCACTGCACGGTGCTGAGGTCGACGCCGTCCTTGTGCATCTCCCAAAGCGGCGAGAGTTCGCGCAGCTTGCCGATCTTGCGCTTGAGCAGCTCGACCGCGAAGTCGATCTCCTCCTCGGTGGTGTACTTGCCCAGCGTGAAGCGGATCGAGCTGTGCGCGAGCTCGTCCGAGCGGCCCAGCGCGCGCAGCACGTAGGACGGCTCCAGCGATGCCGAGGTGCAGGCGGATCCCGAGGACACCGCGATGTCCTTGATCGCCATGATCAGCGACTCGCCCTCGACGAAATTGAAGCTCACGTTCAGGTTGCCGGGGATGCGGCGCTCCATGTCGCCGTTGACGTAGACCTCCTCCATCTCCGACAGGCCCTTCCACAGCCGGTCGCGCAGCATGCGGATGCGCTCGTTGTCGGTGGCCATCTCCAGCTTCGCCAGGCGCGCGGCCTCGCCCATGCCGACGATCTGGTGCGTGGGCAGGGTGCCCGAGCGCATGCCGCGCTCGTGGCCGCCGCCGTGGATCTGCGCCTCGATGCGCACGCGCGGCTTCCTGCGGATGTAGAGCGCGCCTATGCCCTTGGGGCCGTACATCTTGTGCGCGGTGATGGTGAGCAGGTCGACCTTGAAGGTCGCCATGTCGATCGGCAGCTTGCCCGCCGCCTGCACCGCGTCGCAATGGAAGATGATGCCCTTCGCGCGGCAGATCTCGCCGATCTCGGCCACCGGCTGGATAACGCCGATCTCGTTGTTCACCATCATGATGGAGGCGACGATGGTGTCGGGGCGGATGGCCGCCTTGAACTTCTCGATGTCCACCAGCCCGTCGGGCTCCGGGTCGAGGTAGGTGCACTCGAATCCCTGGCGCTCGAGCTCGCGGCAGGTGTCCAGCGTCGCCTTGTGCTCGGTCTTCTGGGTGATCAGGTGCTTGCCCTTGGTCTTGTAGAACTGGGCCGCGCCCTTGATCGCGAGGTTGTTGCCCTCGGTGGCCCCGGAGGTCCACACGATCTCCTTGGCGTCGGCGCCGATCAGCGCGGCGACGTGCTCGCGCGCCTCCTCCACGGCGGACTCGGACTCCCAGCCGTAGGCATGGGAGCGGCTCGCGGGGTTGCCGAACATCTCGGTCAGGTAGGGGATCATCTTCTGCGCCACGCGCGGGTCGACCGGTGTGGTGGCGGAATAGTCCAGGTAGATCGGGAATTTCATTGCGTGCTTCTCCGGCTTGCTGCGGTTGACTGGCTGGCCCGGTGCGTCCGTTCGAGCCCGGGGCTGGCGGCGCCGGGCTGGCTGGCTCGGGGTTCAGGCCAGCGCCGGCTCCTTGCCCGCCCGGCGGTCCTGGATCACGGCCACCTCGCCCTGGGCGGTGCTGGCCTTCTGCTTCTCGACCAGGTCGGCCAGGGTCACGCTCTCGAGGTATTCGAACATCTTCGTGTTGAGCGTGGACCAGAGGTCGTGCGTCATGCAGCGCTCGCCGTCTTCCTTGCAGTTCTCGCGCCCGCCGCACTGGGTGGCATCCATGGTCTCGTCCACCGCGGTGATGATGTGCGCCACCGTGACCAGCTTGAGTTCGCGCGCGATGGTGTAGCCGCCGCCCGGGCCGCGCACCGAGTCCACGAGTTGGTGCCGGCGCAGCTTGCCGAACAGTTGCTCCAGGTAGGACAGCGAGATGCTCTGCCGGCGGCTGACGCCGGCCAGCGTCACCGGGCCCTGCCCGTGGCGCATCGCCAGGTCCAGCATCGCGGTCACTGCAAACCTGCCCTTGGTCGTCAGCCTCATCGCGTCACCCTCAATACCTTATTGGATTAGTCGAGTATGCGGTACCCGGGTAAATCCGTCAACTATTGGATAGCGCCCGATCCACCGGTCCGGACGGGTGGCCCGCCCCTACTTGCCGGCGACCTGGCGCACCTGTCGCGCACCCGCCGGACCGGCCGCTTCGTTCCCTGCCTTGATCGCCTGAATCTCTTTCAAAATCAGCGCAATACGCTCATCCACCTCGGTCGAATGGTCGATCAGCCCCTCGATCGCCTTGGACACCGGATCATCCTCACGGGTCACGGCGTAGGCCGAGAACCCGAGCCTTGCGGCGGTCTCTTCCCGGGCCTGGTCGGCCTGGTCGAGGATCACCCGCGCGGGAATGCCGACCGCGGTTGCGCCCGCGGGGACCTCCTTCACCACCACCGCATTGGAACCGACGCGCGCGCCCTCGCCGACCAGGATCGGTCCCAGCACCTTCGCGCCAGCGCCGATCACCACGCCGTTGCCGAGCGTCGGATGGCGCTTGCCCTTGTTCCAGGATGTGCCGCCCAGGGTGACGCCGTGGTACAGCGTCACGTCATCGCCGATCTCGGCGGTTTCCCCTATGACGACGCCCATGCCGTGGTCGATGAAGAAGCGCCGTCCGATGGTCGCGCCCGGGTGGATTTCGACGCCGGTGAGCCAGCGCGCGACATGCGACAGGAAACGGCCCGCCCACTTGAAGCCGCCATGCCAGAGCCGGTGCGCGACCCGGTGCAGTACCAGGGCGTGGAAGCCCGGGTAGCAGGTCAGCACCTCCCAGGTGGTCCGCGCCGCGGGATCGCGGTCGAACACGCTGGCGATGTCTTCCTGGATATGCCGGAACATGGTCGGGGGCGGATCCGGCCTGACGCAGGCGCGGCCCAAGGTTCTGCTGGGAAAGGGATTTTACCCTTTCCCGAGTAAAGCAATCAACTATTCGCTACGACTCCCGGCTCCGATCCCGGTCCGGACCGGATGCGACGTTCGACCCGGCTTCATCCCAGCTCTGCAGCATCCCGCGAAGGATATGGACCTCCTCCTTCTCCAGGCCCCCGCGCATGAACAGGCGGCGCAGTTTCTCCATCAGGCGCCGCGGATTGTCGGGGTGGAGGAAGCGGCTGCGCACCAGGCTGGATTCCAGCGCGGTGAAAAAGCGCTCGACGTCCTCCTGACGAGCGAGCTCGCGCGGCGCCACCGGCAGCGCCGGCGCCCCGGCGCCGAGCAGCGCGGCCTGGCGCATCTCGTAGCACAGCACCTGCACCGAGGCAGCCAGGTTCAGGGAGCTGTATTCCGGGTTCGCGGGAATGTGCACCAGCCGGTTGCAGGCCATCACGTCCTCGTTGGCCAGGCCGAAGGTCTCGTTGCCGAACACCAGCGCCACGTCGGCACCGGCCGCCGCCTGCGCCAAGGCCGCAACCGATTCCGCCGCCGCCTCGCGCGGCGTGCGCGGCGCGTGCGCCACCTCGCGCAGCCGCGCGCTGAGCGCGTACTGCAGGCCGGTATCGGCGATCGCCTCGGCCAGGGTCGCGCAGCGGCGCGCGCGGCGCAGCAGGTCGAGCGCGCCGGACGACAGCGCGCGCGCTTCCGACTGCTCGGCCGGATCGCCTTCGTAGCCGACCACCACCAGCTGCGACAGGCCCATGGTCTTCATCGCGCGCGCCGCCGAGCCGATGTTGCCCGGATGGCGCGGCGCCACCAGCACCACGCGGATGCGCGAGAGGATGCGCTGCTCGGCAGGCATTTGTGCCCCGGTCCCTGCATGAACCGGGTTTGCATCGGGCGTCGGCGGTGCCGAGGCTGTAGAATCCGGGGCTTGCGTCACGTCTTGCACGCTCTTTGTCAACAGGATCCAGAAGTATGCACCCGACGCTCAACATCGCGGTCAAGGCCGCCCGCAAAGCCGGTTCCATCATCAACCGCGCCGCGCGCGATCCCGGCTCGCTCACCGTGAGCAAGAAGCGCCACAACGACTTCGTCACCGACGTCGACAAGGCCGCCGAATCGATCATCATCGCCGAGCTCAAGCACGCCTATCCCAGCCACGCCATCCTCGCCGAGGAATCCGGCTCGTCCGACCCGGAAGGCAGCACCGCCGAATACCTCTGGATCATCGACCCGCTGGACGGCACGACCAACTTCATCCACGGCTTCCCGCAGTACGCGGTGTCCATCGCCCTGATGCACAAGGGCGTGCTGTCGCACGGCGTGATCTACGACCCGTCCAAGGACGAGCTGTTCACCGCCTCGCGCGGCGCCGGGGCCTACCTGAATTCCAAGCGCATCCGCGTGACGCGCCAGCAGAAGATGTCCGAGTCGCTGATCGGCACCGGCTTCCCCTACCGCGACCTCGCCGGCCTGGACAAGTACCTGGCGATGATGCGTGAGGTGGTCACGCATTCGGCCGGCATACGCCGCGCCGGCTCGGCCGCGCTCGACCTCGCCTATGTGGCCGCCGGCCGCCTGGACGGCTTCTGGGAAATGGGCCTCGCGCCCTGGGACATCGCGGCCGGCGTGCTGATGGTCCAGGAAGCCGGCGGCCTTGTGTCCGGCTTCGGCGGCGAAACCGACTACATGGAGTCCGGCGACATCGTCGGCGGCAACCCGCGCATCTTCGGCGAGTTGCTGGGCATCGTCGGCGGCGCCAAGGCGCAGCAGGTGGCCGGCACCACGATGCCCGGCGTGCGCACCAGGCTGACGGCAACCAAGCCGGCCTCGGAGCGGCCGACCGGCAGCCGTTCCGGCGCATCGAAACCCTCCTCCGGCAGGCCGCGCAGCGCCTGAGGCGCGCGGCCGGACGGGCAAGGCACTCGGCCATGGGCGTGCTCGAAAGCCTGCGCGGCATCACGCGGATCTTCCACCAGCGCGGCAACGCGGAAGCGATCGCCGCCGAACTGGACCGCGCGGTCGCGCTGCACGAAGCCGGCGACCTGGACGGCGCGCAAGCCGTCTACCGTGCCATCCTCGGCGTGGTCCCGCGTCACGCGGAAGCCACGCACCTGCTGGGCCTCGTCGCCCACCAGGGCGGCGATCATCCCCGGGCGGTCGAACTGATCGAGGCCGCGATACGCGCCGACGGCGCGCGCGGGGTGTTCCACTACAACCTCGGCAACGCGCGCGGCGCGATGGGCAACGCGATCGGCGCCTCGCAGGCCTACGCGGAGGCGGTGCGGCTCGCGCCCACCCACGCCGCCGCCTGGTTCAACCTCGGCCGCGCACGGCTGGAGATCGGCCAGGTGGACCTGGCGGAATGGGCCTTCCGGCGCGCGCACGAGAACGACCCGGCCATGTCCATCGCCGCGGTGCAGCTGGCCGCGACCCTGATCGGCCGCGCCGACGCGCGTTCCAGCGTCGCCCTGCCCGGCGCTTCGCAGGGCGTGGAAGCGCGCCTGGACGAGGCGATCCGCCTGCTCGAGCCGCACTGGCCGCACGTGGAGGACCCGCGCTCGGCGCGCGCCAGCCTGGCCGGTGCGCTGGTGACGCGGGAGCGCTTCCCCGAGGCAGTCGGGCACCTCGATGCCCTGCTCGCGGACACGCCCGATGACGCGATGCTGCACGAGCTGCTGGCCAACTGCCACAACCAGCAGGGCGAGATGGACCTCGCGGTGCGCCACTACCGCGAGGCACTGCGCATCGAGCCGACGCGCGTGGCGGCCTGGACCAGCATCCTCGGCAGCCTGAACTACTCCGCCACCGCCACGCCGGACGAAGTGGCCGACGCGCACCGTGAATGGGGCGTGCAGGCCTCGCGCGGCATCGCGCGCCTGCCGCGCGCGGTGCGCGATGCCAGCCCGGACCGGCCGCTGCGCGTGGCCTACATCTCACCCGACTTCCGCCGCCACCCGGTGTCCTACATCTTGGCGCCGGTGCTGGAGCGCCACGATCCTTCGCAGGTGCTGAGCTACTGCTACCACGCGTTCAACGGCGAGGACACCTACACCGCGCGGCTGCGCGGCAAGGCCAGCGCCTGGCGCGAGGTCGGCGGCATCGACGACACGGCGCTGGCCGACCTGCTGGTGCGGGACAGGATCGACATCGCGGTGGACCTCGCCGGCCACACCACGCACAACCGCCTGCTCGCGCTGGCCCGGCGGCCCGCGCCGGTGCAGGCCTCGTGGCTGGGCTACTTCAATACCACCGGCCTGCCCGCGATCGACTACTTCATCACCGACCCGCACTGCTCCCCCGCGGACCAGGAACGCTGGTACGTGGAAAAGCTCGCACGCCTTCCCGCGACGCGCTTCGTCTACGAGCCCTCGGAGTACATGCCCGAACCGAACTCGCTGCCCGCCGGCGCGAACGGCCCCGTCACCTTCGGCTGCCTGAACAATGCCGCCAAGCTCAATGACGCCGTGCTCGCCCTCTGGTCGCGCGTGCTCGCCGCGGTGCCGGCTTCGCGCCTGCTGCTGCAGGCCGGCGCGCTGTCCAGCGACGCCGGCCGCACGCGCATGACCGACCGCCTGCGCCACGCGGGCATCGACACCGCACGGGTCGAACTGCGCCGCTTCGCCACGATCGACCGCGCCGCCTTCACCTACCACGACGTGGACATCGCGCTGGACCCGTTCCCGTTCTGCGGCGGCATGACCAGCTTCGAGGCACTGTGGATGGGGGTGCCGGTGGTGACCCTGTCCGGCCCGACCGTCGTGTCGCGCCAGACCCACGCCATGCTGGCCAACCTCGGCATGGACGGGTGCTCCGCCGCCAGCGCCGACGCCTACGTGCAGGCCGCGGCATCGCTGGCAGCCGACCGGGACAAGCTGTCCACGCTGCGTGCCGGCCTGCGCGCGCGCTTTGCCGCGTCGCCGCTGGCCGACCACGCGGGCTTCACCCGCGAACTCGAGGCCCTGTACCGGCGCTTCTGGCACGCGCACCTCGCCTCGCCGGCCTGAGGCCATGCTGCGCAGGCTGCTGGCGCGACTGAAACCCGCAGGCCGGGCCGCCGCACGCACCGGGCCGCACGCGCCGGCCGCGGCGCAGGAAGCGATGGCGCTGATCGGGCAGGCACGCTGGCGCGACGCCATCAGCCTGCTCGAATCCGTGCCGCAGGACCAACCCGCCGTCGCCGCGAACCTCGGCCTGTGCCACGCAGCGCTGGGCGAGTGGGCGGCGGCCGAGCACGCCCTGCTGCGCAGCGTCGCGATGGAACCGGCATTCGCACCCGCGCACCTGAACCTGGGCAACGTGCTGCTCGCGCAGCAGCGCATGGAACAGGCGCTGCTGCACTACGAGGAAGCCGCCCGGCTGGCGCCGGGCAATCCCGGCCTGCACAACAACCGCGGCATGGTGCTTCGCTACCTGGGCCGCCCGTCGGAGGCCTGCGACGCGTTCCGCGAGGCGCTCGCCGCAACGGACGAGGCGACCAACCCGACGCTCGCCGATGCCCACTCCAACCTGCTCTACACCCTGCACCTCAGCCCCGGTGTGAGCATGTCGGCGATCCACGACGAGGCGCGGCGCTACGCGAACCGGCATGAACCCGCCCCGCTGCCCGCGAGGCCCGCGGTACGCGATCCCGATCCGGCGCGGCGCCTGCGCGTGGGCTACGTCTCCCCGGACCTGCGACGCCACTCGGTCGCGCATTTCTTCGAGCCGCTCCTGCGCGCGCACGACACCGCCCGTTTCGAGGCGCATTGCTTCCAGACCAGCAGCGCGTCCGACGACATCACGCTGCACCTGCGCTCGCTCGCCGAAAGCACGGGGCACGCCTGGCACGAAGCCGCCGGCCTGGCGCCCGCGGCCCTCGCGCGGCGCATACGCGATGCCGGCATCGATGTGCTGGTGGACCTCTCGGGCCACACGCAGGGCCACAGCCTGCCCTGCTTCATGCTCCGGCCCGCGCCGGTGCAACTCACCTGGCTGGGCTTTCCCGGCACCACCGGCCTCGCCTGCATGGACGCGCGCATCACCGACGCCATCGCCGATCCCGGCGATGGCCGCGCCGGCGCCGATGCCTGGCACACCGAGCGCCTGCTGCGCACAGGCGGCGCGCAGTGGTGCTACTGGCCGGCCCCGGCGCGGCCCGGTCCGCCTCCTGCGCCCGCGCCGCGCGGCCCGGCCTTCCGCTTCGGCTGCTTCAGCAACTTCGCCAAGGTCAACGACGTGCTGCTGTCGGACTGGGCCCGCATCCTCGCCGCCGTGCCGCACGCCGCCATGACCCTCACCGGCGTCCCCGGCGAGCGCACGCGCGAGCGCGTGCAGCGCCGCTTCGCCGATGCCGGCGTGGACCCGGCGCGGCTGCGGCTGCTGGCCGCGCTGGACGAGGCCAGCCTGCTGCGCGAACGCGACGCGGTCGACGTGGTGCTGGACACCCATCCCTACAACGGCGTGACCACCAGCTGCGAAGCCCTGTCCGCGGGCATCCCCATCGTGTCGCTCGCCGGGGACGGCGGCTCGCGCCGCTCCGGCGCCAGCCTGCTGGCGAGGCTGGACCTGCCACGCCTTGCCGCCGCTTCGCGCGAGTCCTATGTAGGCGCGGCGGTGGAGCTCGCCAACGCGCCGCGCCCGCTGGCGGACCTGCGCGCCGAACTGCCTTCGCGCTTCGAATCCTCCTCCCTGCGCGATGCCGCCGGCTTCGCCCGGGAAATGGAATTGCTGTACCGTTCACTCTGGTCGGACGCGGTGTCCGCGCCTGAACGCTGAGCAGCAGAAATACAGAGCCATGAACCCATTGCGCCACCTACTCCCCGTCCTGACGTCGGCCTTGCTGGCCTGCTCCGCGGCGAATGCCGCGGACCTGCGCATCGGCATGGCGGCGGACATCACCGCCATCGACCCGCACGCGGCCAACATCACGCCCAACAACCAGGTCGGCTGGCATGTGTTCGAGGCGCTCACGCACGTGGACGAGAACGCGCGCCTGGTGCCGGGCCTGGCGCTGTCCTGGCGCGCGGTGGATCCGCTAACCTGGGAGTTCAAGCTGCGGCCCAAGGTGCGCTTCCACGACGGCTCGCCCTTCGAGGCGGCCGATGCGATCGCCTCGATCGAGCGCGCGCGCAAGCTGCCCGCCGGGCAGTTCGCCGGCTTCGTGCAGCGCATCGTGTCCACCCAGGCGGTGGACACGCTGACCCTGCGCGTGAAGACCGCCTCCGCGTACGCGATGGTTCCCTACGACCTGAACTCGATCTTCATCATCCCGCGCAGGCTGGCCAGCGCGACCAGCGAGGAGTTCTCCGGCGGCGCGGCCATGGTCGGCACCGGCCCGTTCCGCTTCGCGCGCTTTGCCCGCGGCGACCGGGTGGAACTGGCGCGCAACGACGCATGGTGGGGCGGGAAGCCCGACTGGGACCGCGTGGTGCTGCGCATCCTGCCCAACGACCCGGCGCGCACCGCCGCGCTGCTGGCGGGCGACGTGGACCTGATCGAGCAGGTCCCCACCGCCGACCTCGGACGGCTGCGCGCCAGCAGCAAGCACGCCCTGCAGCAGAAGCCCTCCTGGCGCACGATCTTCCTGCACCTGGACCAGCGCGAGAAGTCTCCCTTCGTCACCGACAAGGCTGGCAAGCCGCTGGACCGAAACCCGCTGCGCGACCTGCGCGTGCGCACCGCGCTGTCCATGGCGGTGAACCGCGCCGCCATGGTCGAGCGCGTGATGGAAGGCGCGGCGGTGCCTGCGTCCAACCTGGTGGCGCCCGGCGTGTTCGGCCACGAGCCCGCGCTCAAGCCCGCCGCGTTCGATGCCGACGGCGCGAAGAAACTGCTGGCCGAGGCCGGCTGGCCGGACGGCTTCGGCATCACCGTGCACGCGCCCAACAACCGCTACGTCAACGACGACCAGGTGGCGCAGGCGCTGGCGCAGATGTTCTCGCGCATCGGCGTGGCCACCCGCGTGGAGACCCTGCCCGCCAACGTGTACTTCACCCGCGCGCGCAACTTCGAGTTCTCGGTCGCGCTGCTGGGCTGGGGCTCGTTCTCCGGGGACCTCGCGCTGCGTTCGCTGGTGGCCACGCCCATCCCCGAGAAGGCCTTCGGCACCTGGAACTGGTCGAAGTACTCCAACCCGCGCGTGGACCAGTTGCTGGACCAGGGCTTCGCGATGACCGACGAGAAAAAGCGCGAAGCCGGCGCCCGCGAGGCGATGGCGCTGGCGATGCGCGACGTCGCGGTGCTGCCGCTGCACCACCAGGTCACCACCTGGGCGATGACCTCCAACCTCGCGTACGCGGGCCGCACCGACGAGTTCACGCTCGCGCACAAGGTCGCGCCGCGCCGCTAGGCCCGGCCGACGCGCGCGCCGCTGCTTCCCGCACAACCGCCTTTCCCGGAACGCTGCCGTGCCCGCCTTCCTGATCGCCCGCATCGCGCAGAGCGCGCTGGTGCTGCTCGCGATGTCGCTGCTGGTGTTCACCGGGATCTACGCGGTCGGCGACCCGATCGCCATCCTCGCCAGCCCCGACGCCACGCCCGAGGACCTGGCGCGCCTGCGCGCCGCGCTCGGCCTGGACGCGCCGCCCTGGACGCAGTACGCGGTGTTCCTGGAACGCGCGCTGCACGGCGACCTCGGCCGCTCCTTCATCCACCATGCACCGGCGCTGGCGGTGATCCTGGAGCGGCTGCCCGCGACCATGGAACTGGCGCTCGCCGCGCTGACCATCGCCCTCATCACGGGCATCCCGCTGGGCCTGTACGCCGGCCTGCGCCCCGATTCGCTCGGCGGTCGCGCCATCATGACCGGGTCGATTCTCGGCTTCTCGCTGCCGACCTTCTGGGTAGGGCTGATGCTGATCATGGTGTTCTCGGTCTGGCTGGGGTGGCTGCCCGCCAGCGGCCGCGGCCCCACCGTGGACATCGCCGGCATGCCGGTGTCCTTCACTTCGGCCGAGGGGCTGTCGCACCTGCTGCTGCCGGCGGTCAACCTCGCGCTGTTCAAGCTGTCGCTGGTGATCCGGCTGGTGCGCGCCGGCACGCGCGAGGCGCTGGCGCAGGACTACGTGAAGTTCGCCCGCGCCAAGGGCCTGGCCATGCGACGCGTGGTCGGCGTGCACGTGCTGAAGAACATCCTGGTGCCGGTGGTCACGGTCACCGGCCTGGAGTTCGGTTCGCTGATCGCCTTCGCGGTGGTCACCGAGACCGTATTCGCCTGGCCGGGCATGGGCAAGCTGCTGATCGAGTCGATCGGCGCGCTGGACCGGCCGGTGGTGGTCGCCTACCTGTGCGTGGTGGTGGTGATGTTCGTCACGATCAACCTGCTGGTGGACATCGCCTGCGGCCTGATCGACCCGCGCATCCGCCAGGGCGGTGGCGCGGGCGGCGTGGGCGGCGCATGAAGGCGGTCCTCGGCAACTTCATCGCCAGCCGGGTCGCGCTGGCCGCCGCCGTGCTGCTCCTGTTGCTGCTGGCCCTCGCGCTCGCCGCGCCGCTGGTCTCGCCGCAGGACCCGTACGACCTCGCCAAACTCGACCTGATGGATTCGCGCCAGGCCCCGCTGTCGCATGCCGCGGGGAACGGCATGACCTACCTGCTGGGCACCGACGACCAGGGCCGCGACATGCTGTCTGCCATCCTGCACGGCCTGCGCATCTCGCTGTTCGTCGGCGTCGCCGGCACCGGCATCGCGCTGCTGCTGGGCAGCGCGCTCGGGCTGCTCGCCGCCTGGACGCGCGGCTGGGTGGACGCCCTGGTGATGCGCATCGCCGACATGCAACTGGCCTTCCCCGCCATCCTGATCGCGCTGGTGCTGCTGGCAGTGCTCGGCCCCGGCGTAGGCAAGATCATCGCGGCGCTGGCCGCCGTGCAATGGGCCTACTACGCGCGCACGGTGCGCTCGGCGGCGCTGGGCGAGACCTCGCGCGACTACATCGCGGCCGCGCGCTGCCTGGCCATCCCGCGCTGGCGGATCCTGTTCCTCCACCTCCTGCCCAACTGCATGGCGCCGCTGGTGGTGGTTGCGACCATGCAGGTGGCCTCGGCCATCGCGCTGGAGGCGACCCTGTCCTTCCTCGGCCTCGGCCTGCCGGTGACCGAACCGTCGCTGGGCCTGCTGATCGCCAACGGCTTCACCTACCTGCTCTCCGGCAAGTACTGGATCAGCCTGTTCCCGGGCATCGCGCTGCTGTTGCTCATCGTGTGCATCAACCTGGTCGGCGACCGGCTGCGCGAGGTGCTGAATCCTCGTTACGTGAAATGAGCGCGCCACCCTTGCACGACGCGCTGCTCGAGGTCCGCGGGCTGGAAGCCGGGTTCGACTCCCGCCACGGAAACGAGGCCGGGCACAAGCGCGTGCTGCACGACGTGTCCTTCAGCATCGCGCCCGGCGAAGTGCTGGGCCTGGTGGGCGAGTCCGGCTCCGGCAAGAGCCTGACCGGGTTCTCGCTGCTCGGGCTGGTCGACCCGCCGGGGCGCATCACCGGCGGCAGCATCCAGTTCCGCGGCCGTGACGGCGTGGTGGCGGACCTGCGCGCCCTTGCTCCCGAGGCGCTGCGCCGGATCCGCGGCAACCGCATCGCCATGGTGTTCCAGGACCCGATGATGACCCTGAACCCGGTGCTGTCCATCGGCACCCAGGTCACCGAGGCGATCCTCGCGCACCGCGCCATGCCCATGCGCGAGGCCCGCGCGATCGCGGCGGCGGCGCTGGACAAGGTCGGCATCGCCAACGCGGCGGCGCGCCTGTCGGACTACCCGCACCAGTTCTCCGGCGGCATGCGCCAGCGCGTGGCCATCGCCATCGCGCTGGTGAACGACCCGGACCTGGTGGTTGCGGACGAGCCGACCACCGCGCTGGACGTCACGGTGCAGGCGCAGATCCTCGAGCAGGTCCGCGCGCTGGCGCGCGAGCGCGGCACCGCCCTGCTCTGGATCACGCACGACCTGGCCGTGGTCGCGTCGCTGGCCGACCGCTTGTGCGTGATGCTGGCCGGGCGCATCGTCGAGTCCGGCCCGGCGCGCGAGGTCCTGTCCCGGCCGCTGCATCCCTACACGCAGGCGCTGCTCGACGCCCTGCCCTCGCGCGTGCGCCCCGGCGAACGCCTCGCGCAGATCGCGGGTGGCGGCGACACCCCGCCCACCGGCTGCGTATTCCGGGCCCGCTGCCCGCGTGCCCGGGAAGCCTGCGCGGTGGAGCCCGCGCTGGCCGACGCCTCCGGCGCGCGCGCGCAGATCGACGGCGCCCGCACGGAGATCGACGGCGCCCGCGCGAAGATCGACGGCGCCCGCGCCGTGCGCTGCCTGTTTCCGCTGGACGGCACACCATGAGCCGCGCCGTGGACCACCCGCCCCTGCTGGAACTGCGCGGCATCTCGCGGCGCTTCCGCAGCGGCGGCGGGCTGCTCGCACGCCTGACCGATGGCCGCGCCCATGTGGTGCAGGCCGTCGACCACGTCAGCCTGTCCATCCACCGCGGCGAGGTGCTGGGCCTCGCGGGCGAGTCCGGCAGCGGCAAGTCCACGCTGGGGCGCATCGCCGCCGGCCTGCTGGCCGCCGACCTGGGCACGCGGCTGTGGGAAGGCCGCGACATGGCGGCGCTGGACAAGCCCGCCGCCCTGCGCGCCCGCCTGGCCATCCAGATGGTGTTCCAGGACCCGCTGTCCTCGCTGAATCCGCGCCTGCGCGTGGCCGAGGCCATCGCCGAGGCGCCCCGGGTGCATGGCCTGCTCGCAGGCGCCGCCGAGGGCGCGTTCGTCACGCGCACCCTCGACCAAGTCGGCCTTCCGGCGGAGATCGCCACGCGCTATCCGCACCAGCTCTCGGGCGGCCAGCGCGCCCGGGTGGGCATCGCCCGCGCACTCGCGGTGAACCCCGCGCTGGTGGTCTGCGACGAGGCGCTCGCGTCGCTGGACGTGCCGGTCCAGGCGCAGGTGATCAACCTGCTGATGGACCTGCGCGACCGGCTGGGGCTGGCGATGCTGTTCATCAGCCACGACCTGGGCGTTGTGCGCCACCTCGCCGACCGCGTCGCCATCATGCACGCAGGCCGCATCGTCGAGCTGGCCGACACCGCGACGCTGTTCGACTCGCCCGCCGATCCTTACACCCGCAGCCTGCTGGCCAGCATCCCGCGCATGGCCTGAGGCCGGTTCGCTCCGGCATCGCGGCGTTGCGCCATTGCGCGGCGTCCACGGGGGATAGAATCCTCCGGAAGGAAGAACAACGAGGGGAGTACCGCATGAAACCGCACATCCTGGTCGCCGGCGGCGGCATAGGCGGCCTGACGGCCGCGCTCGCATTGCTGCGCCGCGGCTACACGGTGGACATCTACGAACAGGCCACCGAGCTGCGCGAGGTCGGCGCGGGCGTGCAGATCAGCGCCAACGGCACGCGCACGCTGCATGAACTGGGCGTGCTGCAGGACCTGCTGAAGCTGGCGGTGGAAACCCAGGGCAAGGAGATCCGCCTGTGGAGCACCGGCCAGACCTGGAAGCTGTTCGACCTGGGCGCGGAATCGATCAAGCGCTACGGATTTCCCTACATCACCGTGTACCGTCCCGACCTGCACACCGTGCTGGCGAACGCGGTGCGCGCGATCCGCCCGGACGCCATCCACCTCGGCTGCCGCGTGGCCGGCGTGGACCAGCAGGGCGGCAAGGTGACGCTGCAGATGGAGAACGGCACCTCGGCCACCGGCGACGCGCTGGTCGGTTCCGACGGCGTGCACTCGCGCATCCGCAAGCAGTTGTTCGGCGCGGACAACCCGCACTTCACCGGCGTGATGGCCTGGCGCATGACCATGCCCATGGACAAGCTGCCCAAGCACATGGTGCGCATGGTCGCGAGCAACTGGGTGGGCGCCGGCGGCCACGTGGTGCACTATCCCCTGCACCGCGGCGAGCTGATGAACTTCGTGGGCGCGATCGAGCGCGACGACTGGAAGGTCGAGTCATGGACCACGCTCGGCACCCTCGAGGAATGCCTGGGCGACTTCAAGGGCTGGCACGAGGACGTGCAGTCCATGATCAAGGCCTCGCCCGCCCACTACAAGTGGGCGCTGATGGTGCGCGACCCGATGGAGCGCTGGACCGAGGGCCATGTGACCCTGCTGGGCGACGCCTGCCATCCGATGCTGCCGATGCTGGCGCAAGGCGCGGTGATGGCCATCGAGGACGGCTACATCCTGGGGCGCGCGTTCGACGCCTACGGCTCGGACATCCCCACCGCGCTGTCGAAGTACGAAGCTGCGCGCCGGGTGCGCGCCAACAAGACCGTCACCGGCTCGGCGGAGAATGCCAAGCGCTTCCACAACCCGACGCTGGCGCACAAGGAAGGCGCGCAGGCCTACGTGGACCGCGAATGGAGCGAGGAGCGCATCGCGCAGCGCTACGAATGGCTGTTCACCTATGACGTGACCAAGGTCGAGGTCTGACCCCGGTGGAAAGGAGCGCCATGGCCCGCCTCGCGCGCATCACCCGCATCGCCCGCATCGCCGCGGCCCTGGCGCTGGCCCCGGCCGGCAACGCCGCCGCGCAGCAGTTCCCCGACAAGCCGGTCCGGCTGGTGGTGCCGCAGGCGGCGGGCAGCGCGACCGATTCCGTGGCGCGCATCCTAGCGCCCGAGATGGCGCGGCCGCTCGGCCAGCAGGTGATCGTGGACAACCGCCCCGGCGGCGCGCTCACCATCGGGCTGGACCTCACCGCCAAGTCCGCGCCGGACGGCTACACCATCTGCATGGGGCCGGTGGGGGCGCTGGCGATCACGCGCCACATGGTGGGCAAGCTGCCCTACGACATCGAGCGCGACCTGCAACCGGTCGCGCTGGTGGCGCGCAGCCAGCTGCTGCTGGCGGTCGCGCCCAACCTGCCGGTGGCCAACGTGGTCCAGCTGATCGACTACGCGAGGAAGAACCCGGGCAAGCTCACCAATGCCTCCTCCAGCAACGGCTCGCCCGGGCACGTGAGCGGCGAGCTGTTCAAGCTGATGACCGGCACGCAGATCACGCACGTGCCCTACAAGGGCGGCGCGATGGCGATCAACGACCTGATAGCCGGCCACGTGCAACTGATGTTCGAGAGCCTGAACTCCATCCTTACCCAGGCGAAGGCGGGCAAGGTCCGGCCGCTGGCGGTGGGCGGGGCAAAGCGCTCGCCCGACCTGCCCGACGTGCCCACCTTGAACGAGGCCGGCGTACCCGGCTACGAGGCCAGTTCCTGGACCGGGGTGATTGCGCCGGCCGGCGTGCCGCGACCGGTGATCGAGCGCCTGAACGCGGCGGTGAACGTGGCGGTGGCCGGCAAAGTGTTCAGGTCGCGCTTCGGCGACGAGTCCGGCGGCGGCACGCCCGAGGAATTCGGCGAGTTGATCCGGCGCGACTCCGCGCGCTGGGCCGACGTGATCCGACGCTCGGGCGCGAAGATCGACTAGCCGGGGCCGCCCACTAGGCGGATTCGCCCGCGGCGTCCTTGCGCGGTATCCACGCGGCCAGCATCGCCTTGAGTTTCTCCGGGTCCACCGGCTTGCTCAGATAGTCGTCCATGCCGGCTGCGAGGCAGCGCTCGCGGTCCCCGTCCATGGCATGCGCGGTCAACGCGATCACCGGAATGCGCGCCGGACGGCCCCGCCCGCGAGGGCGGCCCTGCTCGCGCAGTCGCAACTGCTCGGTAGCCTCTATGCCCCCCATGACCGGCATTTGCACGTCCATCAGCACGAGGTCGAAGCTGTCCGTGGCCAGCGCATCCAGGGCCTCCTTGCCATTTTCGGCCGTTTTTACTATAAGTCGCTGTTTTTCCAATAGAATTTTCATAAGCCGCTGATTGACTGGATGGTCCTCCACCAGCAACACGCAGCCGCCGACCATCGGCGCCTCTGGCTGCGCGGCCGCCACTAGGGCTGTCGCGGGCGGCGCATCCTCGCCGCCGACGCGAGCGCCCTCCAGCAGCTTGCGCACGTCTTCCGGCAACAGCGGCTTACGCAGGACTACAGGCGATGCGCCGGCGATCCCGCTCGTCCAGGCACGCGCGTCGCTGCCCTCGCCCGTGGTCGGAAGCAATAGCGCACACTGCGCCAGCGGCAGGGCCTGGGCGAGGTCGGCGGCAAGCGTGGCGATTGGCGCCATACCGCTGTTCGCATGCATTGCTCCGCTAAGCAGGACAACGTCATAGCGCGCGTCCTTTTTGGCCATCAGTTCGCGCGCCCGCGACGGATCGGCCGCTCCATCGATGCGGGCACCCTGCGCGGCGAACAAGCTGCTGGCAAGCGCCAGTGCCGCAGGATGTGGCTCTATCACCAGCACGCGATGCCCGATGCGGCGCGAAACAGGCTGCATCGCATCGGGTGGCGCCGGCATACGCAGCGTAAACCCAAAGGTGGTACCCGCCCCCGGTTCGCTGGATACCACCAGTTGCCCGCCCATCATGTCCACTAGCCGCGCGGAAATCGCCAGGCCCAGTCCGGTGCCGCCGAAGCGCCGCGTGGTCGAGCTGTCGGCCTGCGCGAAGGCGCTGAAGATCAGCTGCTGCTTGTCCTGAGGCACGCCTGGACCCGTATCACGCACCAGGAAGCGCACCGCGGCCATGCCGCCGGCCAGCGCAAGCAAGTCCACTAGCAGTTCGACCTCGCCCTGCGAGGTGAACTTCACCGCATTGCCCATCAGGTTGATCATCACCTGGCGCAGACGCGTCGGGTCGCCGCGCACCCTGGCCGGCACGTCCGGCGCGATGCGCACCAGCAGCTCCAGCCCCTTCTGGTGCGCCTGCAGCGCCAGCAGACGCACCACCCCGCCGATTTCCTCCAGCAGCGGGAACCCGATGTTCTCCAGTTCCAGCTTACCCGCCTCGATCTTCGAGAAGTCCAGGATGTCATCGATGATGTGCAGCAGCGCCCGGCCCGAGGAGTTCACCACCTCCAGGTAGTCGCGCTGTTCGCCGGTGAGCCGGGTCTCCAGCGCGAGGCGAGTCATGCCTAGGATGCCGTTCATCGGCGTGCGGATCTCGTGGCTCATGTTGGCGAGGAACTCGCTCTTGGAGCGGCTCGCATCCTCGGCGACGTCGCGCGCGACCCGGATCTGGCGCTCCGCCTCCTTCAGCTCGGTCACGTCAACGAAGGAGACGACCACCCCGCCCACCGTCCCGTCGCCCCGGCGGAATGCAGACTTCTGGTAGATCACCTCGCGCAGCGAGCCGTCGGTGCGGTGCACACGCATGTCGTAGCGCACCATCTGCCCGGTGCGCATTGCCTCGTTGTATTGGGCGATGTGACGGTCAGCATCCTCGCGGCTGTCGAGCATGCTCTGGTCGCGACCAACCACCTCGTCGCGCGCCAAACCGGTGAACTCCTCCCACGCGCGGTTAACCCCGAGGTAAAGGCCGCGCGGGTCCTTGTAGTACACCGGGATGGGAATAGCCTCTATCAGCTCGCGGTTGAAGCTAAGCTGGTCGGCCAGATCGCGTTGCGCCTCGCGCCGGGCCAGCGCGCCGCGGAAGGCCAGCATCGTAAACACCACGATGAACCCCTCAAGCAGCAGGCCCAGCAGGACCACGTTGCGGCTGTCGGCGATCCAGGATGCGACCGCCTTGGCGCGCGACATGTGAACCATCAACACCAGCGGCATGGTCTTCGAGGTTCTGAATGCGGCGATTGACCCGCCCGGGCCGATGCCGCTGTCCAAGTAGCTGGCGAACTCGCGCTCGGGCAGGAAATGGCGGAACACCACGTTGTCGCGCAGCAGCGCGCCCGGCGCGATGTCGACGTTGCCGGTTGCGGCCAGCAGAGTGCCATCATAGGAGGACAGCACCACCGCGTCCTGCGGTTCGCCCAGCGCCAGTTCGTAATAGTTGGCGAAGTAGTCCGGATTCAGCGTCGCGACCAGGTAGAGGCGCGTCGCATTGCGCAACTCGATGGTCCGGACCAGGGGGATGACGAACACCCCGGCACGCAGTTCGTCGTTCACGCCTGCTGCAGGCAGGTCGCGCCCGCGTATGGGTGCGGCGATGCGGGAAGCCCCGGGCAGCGGCAGGCTGCCGAAGGTGCGCTGCACGTCCAGCACCATCGTCATCAGCCCGAGGTTCGAACTGGCGACTACCGTACCCTGCGCGTCCAACACCGAGACACTGCGAAGGAAAGGCTCGCGGCGGACGACATCGGCCATCCAGCCGGCAAGTGCGGAATAGGCACGGTCAGGAGTGGGGCTGCTGGTGATCGCATCGGCGGAGATCTTGAGCAGCAGGTCTGCCGAGTTGAATGTGCCAGTTGCATGGTCCTCCAGCAGCCGTGCAAGCAGCACCGCGTTGCCCTGCTCCCGGTCGAAGGCTTCGTGCCGCTGGTAGTCCACGATGAACGACGTGAACACCGCAACCATCAGCGCGAACAGCGCGCCCATGGGCACCACCAAGCCTCCCCGACCAAACGGCCGGCCAAGGAGGCGAAGGCTACGGTCGATTAGGCCTTGAATCCGATCCATATAACCGCGAGCGAACTGCAACGCATTCACCCCGAGCGCGCGCAGGGCTGCGTGACGGAGCCATCTGCCTGTACCGCGCCGCTGGGTACGAGGAAAAAAACCGAAATCCGGCGGAGAAGCAACTTGGGCATGCGAATCCAGTCATTGCGGCGCATCCCGGCAGCGGGCTTACGGGTGTGGCACGCGTTGGCGCGCCATCGGAGCGCGCATGCCCTATTGTCGCGCCAATCGCGCCAATCGCGCCAGAGCGAAATACCCTGCTGGACTACAATCGATGTTCCATGGCCAAGATCATTCCTGAGTCCGACAGCAAAGCTGGAGCCGACCTTCTGCAGTTCGCCCTGGTTGCCGCGAACGTGGTGCCCTGGGAATGGGATTTCGACACGGATTCGCTGCGATGGGCGCACGACCCCTCGGCCCTGCTCGGGCCACCCGCCGACGGGAAGCCGTGCCACGCGGCCCTGCGCGACCTGGTCCATCTAAATGACCGCGAACAGTTCCTGGCGATCGGCAGGGCGGCCCGCCAGCGTCCGGGCGACTACCAGATCGAGTTCCGCATCGTTCGCCCAGACGGTCAGGTGCGCTGGCTCATGGCTCACGGAAAATCACTCTTCCTGGAGGAATCAAGCCAGGCGACGCCGTCGCTCCGGCTTTTCGGCATCGCACTCGACATCCACGACCGGAAAACGGCGCAAATGGCGACGGAAGCGCTGCTGCTCCAGCGGGCTGCGCTGCTGGAGAACCTACCCGACGTCGCCTGGATGAAAGACGCGGACGGACGGCTCATCGCCGTCAACCCGGTCTTCTGCCGGCGCTTCGGCCTGGAATCCGGTCTGGCGGTGGGCCGGACCGACCTGGACATTTTTCCGCCGGACAAGGCGGCGGGCATCCGGGCGGAGGATGAGGACGTTATGGCCTCGGGTCACGCCCTGCGCTACGAGTCGTCGGGCGTGGTAGGCGGCGAGCGCCGGTGGGTCGAGGTGATCAAGACGCCGATTTTCGACCCCGATGGCCGGCCAGTGGGAACGGTGGGGGCCTCGAGGGACATCACTGTTCGGAAGGCGGTTGAGCGGGGTCTGGTCGAATCTGAGCAGCGGTTCCACATGCTGGCCGACCTATCATCGGACTGGTACTGGGAACAGGACTCCGACCTCCGGTTCACGCTGGTAACCTCGTCCGAAGGGGCACGCCGTCCGGTGGAGACCGGCATCGCGATAGGGAAAACGCGCGAAGAAATGCACCTGGAGGGCCTGGACGAGGCCCAATGGGCTTCGCACCGCGCGAAACTGGCCGCGCGCCAGCCCTTCAGCGACCTCCAATACTGGATCTCGACCCAGTCGGGCCGCAGGCGGGTGTCGGTGAGCGGCCTGCCGCTGCACGACGAAAGCGGCAATTTCACCGGTTATCGCGGCATAGGCCGCGATATCACGGACCAATGGCGTGCAGCCGAAGACCTCCGCCTCGCGCGCGAGCGCCTGACGCTGGCAATGGACGCGTCGCAGCTGGTGCTCTGGGACGTCGACCTCGACAGTGGACGGGTATGGCTGAGCGAGGCCTGGGCAGGGTTGATTGGCCTTCCTGCCGGTGAAACGCAGACCAACGTGACCGACCTGGCGGGACTCGCGCATCCCGACGACCTTCCCGAACTGCTGCGCCTGCAGCGGGAAACCATCAGCGGGCTGCGGGACAGCTATGCCGCCGAGCACCGCGTCCGCACCAAGGCCGGGGAATGGCGCTGGATACATTCCCGTGGGCAGGTCACCCAGCGGGACAACAAAGGGCGTGCCCTGCGCATGAGCGGCACCAACAGCGACATCACCGTGCGCAAGGCCATGGACGCGGCGCGCTTGGTAATGGAACGCAACCTGCGGATAGCCCTGGCGGAAACCGAAGCGCTCCTGCAGACCTCGCCGGTGGCATTGCTCGTGGTGAAAGACCGCGTGATCCTGCGCTGCAACCAGGCCATGGAACGGATGGCAGGCGCCGCCCCGGGCGGACTGGTGGGCAAGCCCACGCGCGTACTTTACGGCGATGACGAAACCTGGGAGCACCTCGGCAGGAACGCCTACGGATTGATGGCGGAAGGCAAGACTTATCGGGAGGAACTGCAGCTGGCCAGGCCCGACGGCACGCGGTACTGGGCCGTAATCGCAGGTTGCCGGCTCTCGGAGGAATCCCAGGAGAGCGTGTTCTCCTTCACCGACGTAACCGACCAGCGGGAGACGGCTCAGGCGCTGGCAGTGGCGCGCGACGCCGCCCACGAGGCGAGCAAGGCCAAGAGCGGCTTCCTCGCCACCATGAGCCACGAAATCCGCACGCCGATGAACGGCGTGCTGGGCATGCTGGAACTGCTGGAACTCACCGAACTCTCGGGCGAGCAGCGTGACACGCTGACGCTGGCGCATGAATCCGCGGTCGCCCTGCTACGCCTGATAGACGACATACTCGACTTCTCCAAGATCGAGGCCGGCCAGCTGGAAATCCGCCCTGAACCGCTCTCCCTGGCATCTCTGGCGAACCACTCGGCCACGATGTACCTTGAGTTGGCATCCCGCAAGGGCCTGATACTCGAGAGCAACGTTTCGCAGGCGGTGGGTCCGGCGCATTTCGCCGACCCGCTCCGTGTTTCCCAGATCATCAACAACCTGCTGTCCAATGCAGTCAAGTTCACCGAGGCCGGCAGGGTGACGCTTACTGTAGACCAGTTGGATGCCGGGGGGACCGAAAACACCATCTGCATGCGCGTGGCCGACACCGGGATAGGCGTGAACTCGGAGCAACGTGCACGCCTGTTCCAGCCATTCGTCCAGGGTGACTCCAATACGACCCGCAAGTACGGGGGCACCGGACTGGGGCTGTCGATCTGCAAGCGTCTCGCGGAGATGATGGGAGGCTCCATCGACATGGACAGCCAGCCCGGCCGCGGCACAACGATTACCGTGACCCTGCGGCTGCGGCCGGCGGCGGTCGAGGCACCTGCCTCGCGTGGAACGATGCGGGTCGAGCGCCTGGCCGCGCTGCGTGCGGCCGGCAGGACGAACAGGGAACCAACGGTTCGTGAAGCCGGTCCGCGCCTGCTGATCGTCGAGGACCACCCGGTGAATCTCTCGCTGATCCGGCGGCAGGTCAGCCTGCTTGGCTACCAGGCGGACGTGGCGATGGACGGCAACGAAGCACTGGAAAAATGGCTGGAGGGCCGGCACGGGCTAGTGCTGACGGACTGCCACATGCCGGTCATGGACGGGTACGAATTGTCCCGCCGCATCCGAGCAGAAGAAGCGCGCCTGGGCGTGACCCGCCCCGTCCCGGTGATTGCCTGCACGGCAAACGCGATGGCGGGCGATGCGAAGTTGTGTTTCGACGCCGGAATGAGCGACTATCTCTCCAAGCCCGTCACCCTGCCTGCGCTCAAGGCGAAGCTGGAGCGCTGGGCCCAGGCAGCCCTGCCGCCAGACCAGCCTCCCGACCCCGCCACAAGTACCGGAAACACCGCCATGGAAGCCAACGAGCACCAGCATCCCGTCATCGACATCGCCGCACTGGAACAATTCACCCGAGGGGACGAATCCCTTGCGCGTGAAATCTACGGCCAGTTCCTGTCGACGACACGCACCGATGGCCGCAACCTCGCGAACGCGGTCGCATCAGGAGACATGGTCACGGTCCAGGCCACGGCCCACCGGATCAAGGGCGCCTGCAGGATGATCGGCGCGAATCCGACCGCGGATGCTGCCGAAGCGCTTGAAAAGGCGGGCAAGGAAAACGGGCGCGAAGCGGCGGCGGCGTGCATGCTGCGGTTCGAACTGGAGCTGGAACGGCTGTCGGCAGTGCTGGAGCGCCAGGCCCAAACCTGACTTTGGCGGGCCTGGCCGTCGCGCGCGCCTGCGACGGACACCGTCACGGCTTCGGTTCTGCACCGCGGCCAAGACCGGGCGGTTTTCAGGCGCGGGGCGCGCCCCCGGGTTCGATCCACTCCTCGCGCACGCCGCTGCCACTTGTGGCGCGCAGCAGTTCCTCAAACTTCTCCGCCGGCACCGGACGGCTGTAGTAGTAGCCCTGGTGCAGCAGCACGCCGGCGGTGCGCAGGTGCGCGCGCTGCTCGACGGTCTCCACGCCCTCGGCAACCACCGACAGCGACAGCGACTTCGCCAGGCCGGAGATCGCCGAGACGATCGCCTCGTCGTCCGCGTCGTCGGCCACATCCTTGACGAAGGCGCGGTCGATCTTGAGCGTGGTGATGGGCAGGCGCTTGAGGTAGGACAGCGACGAGTACCCGGTGCCGAAGTCGTCGATCGCCACGCGCACGCCCATGTCGCGCAGCGACTGCAACACGCGCATGGTCGATTCGGCGAAGTCCATGAGGCCGGTCTCGGTGATCTCCAGGGCCAGGTACTCGGGCTTCAGTCCCGAGGCGAGCAGCACCTTGCGCACCACCGACACCAGGTCGCGCTGCTGCACATGGTTGGAGGTGACGTTCACGCCGACGTAGAACGGGTCCAGGCCCGCGTCCTGCCAGGACTTGAGCTGCCGGCAGGCCATCTCCAGCGCCCACTCGCCCATCGGGATCACCAGGCCGGTCTGCTCTGCCAGCGGGATGAAGTCGCCCGGCGACACCAGCTTGTCGCCGCGCTGCCAGCGCATCAGCACCTCGGAACCGCCGATCTTGCCGGTGTCCACGTTGACGATGGGCTGCCAGTGCAGGATCAGCTCGTCGCGCTCCAGCGCCTTGCGCAGGTCGGATTCGAGGCGCAGCTTTTCCACGCTCGGGCCGCCGCCGCTCTCGCTGTAGAAGCGGAACGCGTTGCGTCCGGCGGCCTTGGCCTCGTACATCGCGGCATCGGCGTGCGCCAGCAGCAGCTCGGCGTTCTCACCGTCACGCGGGAAGCAGGCCACGCCGATACTGCCCGTCACCCAGCATTCGTTGCCCTCGACCATCACCGGCTTGCCAAGCGATTCGAGGATGCGCTCGGACACCTTGGCGGCGTCCTCGGGCTGCGCGATGTCCTGCAGCATGATGATGAACTCGTCGCCGCCAAGGCGCGCGACCGAGGCGTTCTCGCCGTCGCGTCCGGCGCGGCCCGCGGTGCGGCCGATGGCGTCGCGGCTGCGCACCGAGCGGTTCAGGCGCGCGGCCACCTCGCGAAGCAGCGTGTCCCCGGCCGCGTGGCCCAGGGTGTCGTTGATGACCTTGAAGCGGTCGAGGTCGATGAAAAGCACCGCAAGCGTGGTGTCCTCCCGTCGCGCCTGCACGATGGCTTCCTCGAAACGACTGCGAAACAGGTTGCGGTTGGCAAGGCCAGTGAGGCTGTCGAAGTTCGCCAGCCGGCGCATGTGTTCCTCGGACTGGCGCCGCTCGGTGACGTCCTGCACCGTGCCGCTGACGGTGATGATGTGGTGGGCGCCCTCGCGCTCGGCCTCGACCTCGACCTCGATGAAGCGCACCTCCTCGCCCGAGCGCACCTCGCCCGCGACGCGGTGGCTGCGCCCGGTCTTGATGCCGGCGAGGATCTCGAAGCGGAAGGCGTCCACCCCGTTGGGGTAGAACACGGAAACGAACTGCTCCTCGGGCACGTCCTCCTGCCACTCGGGCAGGCCGAGGATGCGCAGGCACTCCTTGGAGGCGGACACCGAGCGCGCGGCCACGTCCCATTCCCAGCTGCCCAGGCGCGCGATGCGCTGCGCCTTGGCGAGCTTGGTGCGGCTGCGGACCAGTTCCTCGCGCATGCGCGAGGTGCGGAGCAGGTAGCGCACCCGCTCCGCCAGCAGGGTCATCTGGGGCGACTTGACAAAAAAGTCGGTGGCGCCGGACTCGTAGGCGCGGACGATGGACTCGTCGTCGTCCAGGCCGGTCAGCATCACCACCGGCACGTGCTCGCCCTCGGGGCGCGCGCGCAGCTCGCGGCAGGTCTGGAAGCCGTCCTTGTCCGGCATCATCGCGTCCAGCAAGACTATGTCCGGGCGCTGCTCGCCGAACTTGGCAAGCGCGGCATCGCCGCCGCCCGCGTCCACCACGTCGAAGCCGCGCTGTTTCAGCGCGGCCTTGACCAGGGTGCGCATGATCGGGTCGTCGTCAACCAGCAGCACCAGGTCCATGGGAGCAGTCGTCGGCATCATCGAGAGGCCATTATGCCGTAACGGGGTTGTGCCCAATCGTCAAGGAAGCGGCAGCAAACCCCGCCATTTCAGGGCCTTGCAAGGTTCCACGGGGGATCACCTCGAGTCCGGCCCGGATTTTCCTGCTTCGCTCAGATCAGGTCGAACAGCGAACGCGTGCCGAGGCTCTTGGCGTAGGCCGGCTGGGCCGCGGACAGCACCAGCTGGCGCTGCGCCAGGTCGGCGCTGGCCTTCGCGTAGTCCAGGTCGCGCAGGCTGGAGAGCTGTTCCTGGTACTGCACGTCGCGCGCCTGGTTGGCCCAGGTCAGCGCATCGAGTTCGTTCAGCGCCGAGCCCGCTGCGCCACGCGCGTTGATCGCGCGGTGGGCCGCCTGGCGGAGCTACGCCGTGACGCTGGCCATGCCGGCCTGCAGCCGGGCGCGCGAGGCCGAGTCGCCGGCCGGCGTGCGAAGCAGCCCGACCGCTTGGTCCAGCGCCTCGAACACGGTGCACGTGCGCGCTGTCATCGGCCTCGGCGATCATGGTCCTCGCCCAGCAGATGCTGGTCGGCTACGTGGTCGGCTTCACCGTGCGCCTGGCCTTCGCGGCGGTGGAACTGGCCGGCGACCTGATCGGCCTGCAGATGGGATTCTCCTTCGCCGGATTCATCGACCCCCAGCACTCGGGCCAGACGCCGCTGCTGGGCAGCTTCCTAGGCGTGCTCGCCACGCTGATGTTCCTGTCGGTGGGCGGGCTCCTGGCCCTGATCACCTCCATCACCGAAAGCTTCCGCACGGTGCCGGTGGGCACCGAGTTCATGTCCCTGCTGCGCTGGGAGAAGCTGGTCGTCATGGGCGCGGGCCTGTTCGCCAGCGGCCTGCACATCGCGCTGCAGATGGTCGCCACCCTGATGGCGGTGAACCTCGCGCTGGGCGTGATCGCCCGCTCGGCGCCGCAGCTGAACCTGTTCCGGTCGGCTTCCCCATGACCCTGATGCTGGGCCTGATCCTGCTCGCGCTGCTGCTGCCGTCGCTGGCGATCCCGCTGCGCGCCGCGCTGGAAGCCAGCCTTTCCCAGTTTCCCTGACCCACATCAAGCCTGGCCGGCATCCCGCCGGCTCCGGGCGGCTATGATGAACACCGGTGCCACCCCGGCGCAACGGCGGCCCTACGAAGGAGGATGGCAAGGTGAAGATCGAGCAACGCACGTTCAAGGGCAGTCCGGACGCCGAGGCGCTGGCGCAGATGGCCGTGATCCGGCCGGGATTGGTGCTGGCGTTCGCCCCGGTGGACCGGATCGCCGATCCCGCGCTGCATGCGCGACTGCGCGCCGCCTTCGGCGGTGCGGCGCTGATGGGCTGCTCCACCGCAGGCGAGATTTCCGCGCATGGCGTGGATGACGACTCCGTGGTCGTGACGGCGCTGGCCTTCGATTCCCCGGGCTTTCGCGTCGTGTCCACCACCTTCGATGGCCTCGCGGATTCGCAGGCCGCGGGCGAGCGGCTCGGCCGCGCGCTGTCGGCGCCCCAGCATGGCGCGGGCGCCACGCCAGACGGCGGCGCGGACGCCGCGCCCGGCGCGCTGCGCGGCGTGCTGGTGTTCGGCCAGGGCGTGGACATCAACGGCAGCGCGCTGATCGCGGGCGTGATGGGCGCGGTGCCCCGCGGCGTCGCCCTGTCGGGCGGCCTGGCCGGGGACGGCGGCGCCTTCCGCCAGACCTTCATCCTGGACGACCAGGGCGCCTCCTCGGCACGGATCGTCGCCGCGGGCTTCTATGGCGAGCGCATCCGGCTGGGTCATGGCAGCTACGGCGGCTGGCGCGCCTTCGGCCCGGCGCGCAAGGTGACGCGCTCGCAGGCCAACATCCTGTACGAGCTCGACGGCAGCCCGGCGCTGGAGGTCTACCGCCGCTACCTGGGCGACTACGCCAAGGACCTGCCCGCCTCCGGCCTGCTGTTCCCTTTCTCCATGCTCGACGACAACAAGGCCGAGGCCGGCCTGATCCGCACCATCCTCGGCGTGAACGAAACCGACGGCAGCCTGGTGCTGGCCGGCGACGTGGTGCAGGACGGCTACCTGCAGCTGATGCACGCCAGCACCGATTCGCTGGTCGACGGCGCCTCGGTGGCGGCGGAAGCGGCGGCGGAATCCGCGCCTGCCCCCGGCGGCGACGCCAGCCCGTCGCTCGCGCTGCTGGTGTCCTGCGTCGGCCGCAAGCTGGTGATGGGCGCGCGCGCGGAGGAAGAGGTCGAAGCGGTGGCGGACGTGCTGGGACACGCGAGCGTGGTCACCGGCTTCTACTCGAACGGCGAGATCAGCCCGCAGCTGCACTCGGCCGCATGCCGCCTGTACAACCAGACCATGACGATCACGACGCTGCGCGAACTGCCGGCTGCCTGAAGCCGGCGCCGGACACAGCAGAGCCGCCGCCATGCCGCGCTCCATGAACTCCAAGCTGCTGCAACGCCAGTTGAAGCGCGCGCTGGGCGTCAGCGGCGAGGGCGCGCTCGAGGCGCTGCTGTCGGCGCTGGACCGGGCGCTGCAGGAAACCGCAGAGCCGGCGCTGGCCGGCTTGCCCGGGCGCCTGCGGGCGCTGCTGGCGACCGTGGATGAAGCCTACCTGCAGGCCGACCGGGACCTGGACCTGCGCTCGCGCAGCCTGGAGTTGTCCTCGCTCGAGCTGCTGGAAGCCAATGAGCGCCTGCGCGGCGAGGCCGAGGTGCAGGCGCGCGCGCTGCGCGCGCTTCGCCAGGCCGCCGAGCAGTTGCTGGACACCCGCGGCACGGAAGGCGCGGCCGTGCCGCAGGCGGACGCCCGCGATGCGATCAACACCACGCAGGGAGCGGGCATCGAGGACCTGTCCGGGCTGATGTCGCGGCTGGTGCGCGAGCGGGCCGAGGCGGCCGAGCGCGTGCGCGTCTCCGAACAGCGGCTGCTGCTGGCGCTGCGCAGCGCGAGTTCCGCGCTGTGGGACTGGGACCTCGAGCGGGACCAGGTCATGGTGGACGACGGCTGGCACGCGATCTTGGGCTTTCCCGCGGACAGCGCGCCGACCAACCGCGTGCAGTGGGAGGCGATGATCCATCCGGACGACCGCGCGCGCGCGCGCGCCGCGCTGCGCGAGCACCTGCCACCCGGCACGCCAGACCTCGCCACCGAGTACCGCATGCGCGCCGCCGGCGGGCAGTGGCGCTGGCTCGCCGCGAGCGGACGCGTGGTGTCGCGCGGCGCGAACGGCCATGCCCTCCGCATGGTCGGCACGCTGCGCGACATCACGGGCCAGAAGGCGGCCGAAGTGGAACTGCTGCGCGCCAAGGACGCCGCCGAGGCCGCCAGCCGCAGCAAGGGCGACTTCCTCGCCAGCGTCAGCCACGAGATCCGCACGCCGATGAACGGCATCATCGGCGTCACCGCCCTGCTGCTGGAGACCGAGCTGCGCCCGGAACAGTCGCAGTATGTGGACATCATCCGCAGCTCGGCCGATTCGCTGCTCGCCATCCTGAACGACATCCTGGATTTCTCCAAGATCGAGGCCGGCAAGATGGCCTTCGAGAACATCGACTTCCCGCTGCGCGACCTGCTGGCCGACACGCTGCGCGCGCTCGCGCTGCGTGCCCACCAGAAGGGGCTGGAGCTGGCCTACAGCGTGCCCGAGGACCTGCCCGACGTGTGGCACGGCGACCCGAGCCGGCTGCGCCAGGTGCTGGTGAACCTCGTGGGCAACGCGGTGAAGTTCACCGACACGGGCGACATCGAGGTCACGGTCGCCCGCGCATCCGAGCCCTCCGACCACGGCCTGCTGCGCTTCACCGTGCGCGACACCGGGCCGGGCCTGACCGACGCGCAGCGCGAGCACCTGTTCGAGGCCTTCGCGCAGGCCGACCAGACCATCGCGCGGCGCTTCGGCGGCACCGGCCTCGGACTGGCGATATCGCGCCGGCTGGTGGAACTCATGGGCGGGCGCATCGACGTCGACAGCACGCCGGACGTCGGCTCCAGCTTCAGTTTCACCGCCGCGCTGCAGCCGGTGGGCCCGGGCGAGGCCGAGCCCGCCGCGCTCTACGGGATGCTGGACGGGATTTCCGTGGTCCTTGCCGACGACAACCCGATGTCACTGGGCCTGGCGACCGATGCGCTCGCGCACGCGGGCGTGGGGGTGCTGGCCGCCAGGGACCGCGCGCAGGTGCTGTCCCTGGCGCAGGCACGGCCCGCCGCCGCGGTGATCGACGTGCACTTCGGCGAGGAGGACGGCATCGCGCTCGCCGCGCTGCTGATGGAGCGCCATCCCGGCCTGCCGGTGATTGCGCTCACCAGCGCCGGCCAGCTGGCGCGCGACGTGCGCCGCGCGGACCGCGCTGGCTGCGCCGCCACCCTGGCCAAGCCGGTGTCGGCGCGAGACCTGCGCGCCGCGCTGGGCCAGGCGCTGTCCGGCACGGGCAAGCCGTCCGATCCGGGGCGTGCCTCCCAAGCGCGCGCCGCGGCGGCACGCGCCACAGACGGCCTGCGCGTGCTGCTGGCGGAGGACAACCCGGTCAACGTCCTGCTCGCGCGCAAGGTGCTGGTGAACAGCGGCCACAAGGTCATGGTCGCCGAGAACGGACGCGACGCGGTCGAGATGTGGGCCACCAACCCCGTCGACGTGATCCTGATGGACGTCCAGATGCCGGAGATGGACGGCCTGAGCGCGACCCGGGAGATCCGGTTGCGCGAACGCGCGCTGGCCGACGCGCCGCACGTGCCCATCGTGGCCATCACCGCCAACGCGATGGAAGGCGACCGGGAGCGCTGCCTGGAGGCCGGCATGGACGACTACTTGTCCAAGCCGTTCACGCCCACGGAACTGCGCGCGGTGCTCGAGCGCATCCGGCCTGCGGCGCACGGGACCTGACGCATCCGCACAGCGGCGCCGCGCCCGCGGCGTCCCGACTCACGCCGCGCCGCGCATCCTGTCCACCAGCACCGCGGCATTCTCCGGCGGAGACATCCCGCGCCACGCGACATGCCCGTCGGGCCGGACCAGCGCGAAGCGTGCCTCGTACAGTTCGGCGATCTCCGGCTGGTCGATCCGCTCCACCGCCAGCGGCATGCCGCGTCGGCGGGCTGCCGCCACCAGTCCGCCCGCCTGCGCCGCCGCGTGCGCGCCGAAGCACAGCAGCGTGAAGCCGCGCCCGAACAGGTCCAGCGTGGAGCGCCCGTCGGCCAGCAGCGCGTGCGGCGCGCGCGATCCGGGCCGCGCGGTCTGGACGTAGGTGCTGACGCTGTCCTCGGGCGCGGGCGTGCCGTCGGGTGCGACCAGCGGCGAGGAATCGTAGCGGTAGCCGAGCGCGATGCCCTCGGACAGGAACTGCTTGCGGCGCGTGGCGAGGATTTCCTCGCCCAGCTTCGCGCGCAGTGCCGCACCCTCGTCGGTGTCATCGGCGATGCCCGCCAGCGCCTCCGGGTCGAAGGAGCGCGACATGTTGTCGGTCGCCTCGCCGACGTTGCGCACCGCCACCGGCCGGCGCTCGGTCGGGTAGTGCTCCAGCAGCCCCTGCCCGCCCCAGCCCTTGACGCGCGCGGCCAGCTTCCAGCCCAGGTCAACCGCGTCGCCCAGGCCGGTGTTCATGCCGAAGCCGCCCTGCGGGCCATGCTGGTGGACCGCGTCACCCGCCAGCCACACCCGGCCCTCGCCCCACTTGTCCGCCACCAGGCTGCGGCAGGTCCAGGGCAGCGCCGAGACGATTTCATAGGGAACGTCCGGACCGATGCACTCGCGCACCAGCGCGTCCACGTCCACGCTTTCCGCGTCGATGCGCTCCTGCCCGTTGTTGATGCTCAGGCGCCAAAGGTCGTTGCCGTTCAGCTCGATCAGGTTGGTGCGCATGCCGGCCGGCGTGATGAAGTAGTAGAACGCCGCCTTGCCCTTGTCATGGTGCTCCCACAGTGCCGGGATGCGCAGGAACACGTTCAGGTGGCAGGACAGCACCTGCGTGCCCTCCATGCGCGAGCCCAGCAACGCGGGCACCGGGCCGTGTCCGCCGCAGCAGGACACCAGGTACTCGCATTCCACCTCGAAGGCGTCGCCGCTCTCCAGGTCGGTCAGGCGCGCGACCACGTGGTCCGCGTGCTGCTCGCAGCCGTCCAGCCGCGTCTGGTAGCTGAGGGACACCGACGAAAAACCCGCCGCGCGCTCGCGCAGGATGGGATCGAACCAGAGCTGGTTGCAGCGCTGGCTGCGCTCCGGCGTGGTGGGCAGCGGCTCGGTGCCGCCGTGCAGCGGACGGGTGATGCGCGCGATCTCGTGGCCGCGCAGCCCGGTGACATAGACGATGTCGGAGGGAAAATCCGCCGGCGCGCCCGATTCGCGCACCCGCCCGGCGATGCCCCAGCGGCGGCAGAACTCCATGCTGCGCGAGTTGACGGTGTTGGCACGCGGGTGCACCACCGTGCCGTCATGCTGCTCCACTACCATGCAGCGCACGCCGCGCCATCCCAGGTCGGTCGCCAGCGCAAGGCCCACCGGGCCGGCGCCGATGATGAGCAGCGGCACCTTCTCGTTCCTGCGCGGTTCGCGTTTCGCCCCTGCCTTGCCACTACGCTTGCTCCCGCTACGCTTGCCTTCCTTCGCCACCAACTCAACCACGGACTTCCTCCCTCAGCATTTCCATGCGGCTGAACAACTCGCGGTCGCTGATCTGGAACAGGCAGGCCCCGCCCGCCGACGCGCGATGCCGCGACCAGGACCCGTTGGGCAGGGTGAATATGTCGTTCGGCCCCCATTCGACTTCCTGCTCGCCGATGCGCGAGCTGCCCGTGCCCTCCACCACCACGCACACGGCATTGGAGTTGCTGCGCCGCTCGACGGTGTCCCGGCCGGCTTCCAGGGCCAGCAGGTAACAGTCCAGCGTCGGCATCACCGGGCCGCCGTTGAGCGGGTTGGTGTAGCGCAGCAGGCGCGAGCCGTCGGCGTCCGGGCGCAGCGCGTCCAGCGCGGCTCGCGCCGTCGCCCACGGATAGCGGAACATCGGCGAATGCGCGCCGGCCCCGGCCAGCGAATGGTGCGCCGGCGCGAGCCCGGCCGCGGCGAACGCGGCGTCATCGGGCAGCGGGTTGATGTCGTGCGAGGGCCCCGGCTCGAACTGCGCGTCGCGCAGGTAGCGCACCAGCGGCACGTCCAGCGCATCCACCCAGACGGCACGCCCCTGGCCGGCATGCACGTGCTCGTGCCAGGTCCACGCC
>CAIVVS010000259.1 GCA_903909415.1 uncultured Pseudomonadota bacterium
AAGTCTACGAGCGCTTCGAGCAGGCGATCGAGGAGGCGCGCGTCGCCGGCTACCTCGGCCAGCGCATCCTTGGCTCGGAGTTCTCCTACGACCTGCACGCCCACCCCGGCTTCGGCGCCTACATCTGCGGCGAGGAAACCGCGCTACTGGAGTCGCTCGAGGGCAAGAAGGGCCAGCCGCGCTTCAAGCCGCCGTTCCCGGCCAGCTTCGGCCTGTACGGCAAGCCGACCACGATCAACAACACCGAGACCTTCGCGGCGGTGCCCTGGATCATGCGCAACGGCGGCGACGCCTTCCTCGCGCTGGGCAAGCCGAACAACGGCGGCACCAAGCTGTTCTCGGTGACCGGCCACGTCAACCGCCCGGGCAACTACGAAGTGAAGCTGGGCACGCCTTTCGCTAAGCTGCTGGAGATGGCCGGCGGCGTGCGCGGCGGCCACAAGCTCAAGGCGGTGATCCCCGGCGGCTCGTCGATGCCGGTGCTGCCGGCCGACGTGATGATGGCCACCGACATGGACTACGACTCGATCGCCAAGGCCGGCTCCATGCTGGGCTCGGGCGCGGTAATCGTGATGGACGAGACCACCTGCATGGTTCGCGCGCTGGAGCGCCTGTCGTACTTCTACTACGAGGAGTCCTGCGGCCAGTGCACGCCGTGCCGCGAGGGCACTGGTTGGCTGTACCGCATGGTCCACCGCATCGAGACCGGCCATGGTCGCATCGAGGACCTGGCAATGCTGGACAACGTCGCCGACAACATCGCCGGCCGCACGATCTGCGCGCTGGGCGACGCGGCGGCCTTGCCGGTCAAGAGTTTCCTGAAGCATTTCCGCCACGAGTTCGTGCACCACATCGAGCACAAGCAGTGCCTGGTGCAGGGCCCGTCCGTCGAACCGCGTTGGGGCAGGGCGGGTGCCGCCGCTTCCCCGTCGCAACCCGTGAGCGAGGCTGCCTGACATGGCGCTGCTCAAGGTCGAGATAGACGGCAAGCAGGTCGAGGTGCCGCACGGCTCCATGGTCATGGAAGCCGCCACCAAGCTGGGCGTCTACGTCCCGCACTTCTGCTATCACAAGAAGCTGTCCATCGCGGCCAACTGCCGCATGTGTCTGGTCGAGGTCGAGAAGGCGCCCAAGCCGCTGCCGGCCTGCGCGACGCCGGTCACCGACGGCATGAAGGTCTGGACCCATTCGCCCAAGGCCAAGCAGGCGCAGGGCGGCGTGATGGAGTTCCTGCTGATCAACCATCCGCTGGACTGCCCGATCTGCGACCAGGGCGGCGAATGCCAGCTGCAGGACCTCGCAGTCGGCTACGGAGGCTCGTCCTCGCGCTACCAGGAACCCAAGCGCGTGGTGTTCCACAAGCCGCTGGGCGCGCTGATCTCCGCGGACGAGATGAGCCGCTGCATCCACTGCACCCGCTGCGTGCGCTTTGGCCAGGAAGTGGCCGGCGTGATGGAACTGGGCATGATCGGCCGCGGCGAACACTCCGAGATCGTGTCCTTCGTCGGCAAGACCGTGGACTCCGAGCTGTCGGGCAACATGATCGACGTCTGCCCGGTGGGTGCGCTGACCTCCAAGCCGTTCCGCTACTCCGCGCGGACCTGGGAACTGGCGCGACGCCGGTCCGTGTCCCCGCACGACGGCCTCGGCGCGAACCTCGTGGTGCAGGTCAAGCACAACAGCGTGATGCGCGTCGTCCCGTTCGAGAACGAGGACGTGAACGAATGCTGGATCGCCGACCGCGACCGCTTCTCGTATGAAGCGCTGAACGGCGACGCCCGCCAGACCAAGCCGATGATCCGGCGCGACGGCCGCCTCCAGGAAACCGACTGGCAGACGGCGCTGGAATTCGCCGCCGGCCGCCTTGCCGAGACCAAGGACAAGCACGGCTCCAACGCCATCGCCGCGCTGGTCAGCCCCCATGCCACGCTGGAAGAGATGTACCTCGCGCAGAAGCTGGTGCGCGGGCTCGGCAGCGACTCCGTGGACTTCCGCCTGCGCCAGTCCGACTTCTCCGCCGACGGCAAGCTCGCCGGCGCGCCCTGGCTGGGGATGAAAGTCGCCGAGCTCGGATCTCTCGACCGCCTGCTGCTGGTGGGCTCGTTCCTGCGCAAGGACCAACCGCTGCTGGCCAGCCGGCTGCGCCAGGCCGCTCGCCGCGCATTGAAAGTCAACGTGGTGCACATGGCCGACGACGACCTGCTGATGCCGGTCGCCAACCGTGCCGTGGTGCGTCCCGGCGACATGGTCGCGACCCTCGCCGGCGTGCTGCGCGCGCTGGCCGAAGCCAAGCAGCAGCCGGTGCCGCAGGCTGTCGCGCAAGCCGACGTGAGCGCCTCAGCGCGTGCCATCGCAGACAGCCTTGCCTCGGGCAAGCAGGTGGGCATCCTGCTCGGCAACGCCGCCCAGCAGCATCCGCACGCGGCGCAGCTGCACGCGCTCGCGCAGGCGATCGCCGGACTGGCGGGAGCCCGTTTCGGTTTCCTCGGTGAAGCAGCCAACAGCGTCGGCGGCTTCCTCGCCGGGTGCCTGCCCGGCCCGCGCGGGCTGAACGCCGCCGCGATGCTCGCGAACCCGCGCAAGGCCTACCTGTTGCTGAACGTGGAGCCGGAACTCGACTGCCACGATGCGCGTACTGCCCTGCACGCGATCGATGCGGCCGAGTTGGTGATCGCGATGACGCCGTTCAAGACCCGCGCCATGGACTATGCCCACGTGGTGCTGCCCATCGCCCCGTACACGGAAACCTCCGGCACCTTCGTCAACACCGAAGGGCGCATGCAGGGCTTCAACGGCGTGGTGCGTCCGCTGGGCGACACCCGCCCGGCCTGGAAGGTGCTGCGCGTGCTGGCCAACCTGCTGGGCGTGTCCGGCTTCGACCAGGACTCGTCCGAGGCGATCCGCGAGCAGGCCTGCCCGGGGGGCGACGTGGCCTCGCGCCTGGACAACCAGACCTCGGTGGCGATCGCGGCGCTGGCTAATGCGGCTTCCGGTCTAGAGCGCGTCGCTGACGTGCCGGTGTACTTCGCCGACCCGCTGGTGCGCCGGGCCCCCTCGTTGCAGCAGACCCGCGACGCGCGTGCGCCGCGGGCGCTGGTGAATGCCGCGCTGGCGGCGAAGCTCGGCTTGGCTGCCGGTGCGAAGGTCGTTGCACGTCAGTCCGGCGGCGAAGCCGTGCTGGACCTGGCGATTGATGGGTCCGTGCCCGACGGCTGCGTGCGCATCGCCGCCGCCCATGAGTCGACCGCGGCACTCGGCCCGATGTTCGGTCCGGTGGAGCTGGCCGGTTCGGGACAGGCTGCGAAATGACGGAGATGCTCCTGTCCATCCCCCAGGCGGCGCTCACGCTGTCGCAGGGCCTGTTCGGCCCTATGTGGGGCCCATGGGTCTACACGCTGGTCAAGACGCTGGTGCTGATCATGTGCATCGTCGCGCCGCTGATGGGCGGGGTGGCCTACCTGACGCTGTGGGAACGCAAGTTCATCGGCTGGATCCAGATCCGCCAGGGCCCGAACCGCGTCGGCCCGCTCGGCCTGCTGCAGCCGGTGGCCGACGGCGTGAAGCTGCTGCTCAAGGAGATCATCGTCCCTACGGCATCCAACAAGGTGCTGTTCTTCGTTGCGCCCATCATGGCTCTGATGCCGGCGCTCGCCGCCTGGGCTGTCATTCCGTTCGCGCCTGGACTGGTACTGGCCGACATCAATGCCGGACTGCTGTACCTGATGGCGATGACTTCGCTGGGCGTCTACGGCGTGATCATCGCCGGCTGGGCATCGAACTCCAAGTACGCCTTCCTCGGCGCCATGCGCTCGGCCGCGCAGATCGTTGCCTACGAGATCGCGATGGGCTTCGCGCTGGTGGTGGTGCTGATGGTCTCGGGCAGCCTGAACCTGTCGGACATCGTGAACGGGCAGGGCAGGGGTACCTTCGCGCACGCCGGCCTGAACTTCCTGTCCTGGAACTGGCTGCCGCTGCTGCCCATCCTGGTGGTGTACTTCATCTCCGGGGTGGCCGAGACCAACCGCGCGCCCTTCGACGTGGTCGAGGGCGAGTCCGAGATCGTCGCCGGCCACATGATCGAGTACTCGGGCATGTCCTTCGCGCTGTTCTTCCTCGCCGAATACGCCAACATGTGGCTGATCGCCACGTTGACGGTGGTGATGTTCTTCGGCGGCTGGCAGGCCCCGATCGACAGCGTGGTGTTCAACTGGATTCCGCCTGTCGGCTGGTTCCTGGTGAAGATGGTCTGCGTGGTGACCCTGTTCCTTTGGCTGCGCGCGACCTTCCCGCGCTACCGCTACGACCAGATCATGCGCCTGGGCTGGAAGGTGTTCATCCCGGTGACCCTGGTCTGGTTGGTGGTGGTCGGCGTCTGGATGCAGACCCCGTGGAACATCTGGACGGTGGCGCGCCCATGATCGCCGAACGCATGCGCGATTTCTTCAAGTCCTTCCTCCTGCTCGAGCTGGTGCGCGGCATGGCGCTGACCGGGCGCCACCTGTTCGCCCGCAAGATCACGGTGCAGTTCCCCGAGGAAAAGACGCCCCAGAGCCCGCGCTTCCGGGGCCTGCATGCGCTGCGCCGCTACCCCAACGGCGAGGAACGCTGCATCGCCTGCAAGCTGTGCGAGGCGGTCTGTCCCGCGCTGGCCATCACCATCGAGTCCGAGCAGCGCGCCGACAACACCCGCCGAACGACGCGCTACGACATCGACCTGACCAAGTGCATCTTCTGCGGGTTCTGCGAGGAATCCTGCCCTGTGGATTCCATCGTCGAGACGCGAATCCTCGAGTACCACGGCGAGAAGCGCGGCGACCTGTACTACACCAAGGAAATGCTGCTTGCGGTGGGCGACACCTACGAGCAGACCATAGCCAAGGACCGCGCGGCCGACGCGCAGTACCGATGATCCTCGAAACCGCGATCTTCTATTTTTTCTCCGCAGTCATGCTGCTGGCGGCGCTGCGCGTGATCACGGCGCGCAACCCGGTGCACGCCGCGCTGTTCCTGGTGCTGGCGTTCTGCTCGGCCTCCGCGATCTGGATGCTGCTGCGCGCCGAGTTCCTCGCCATCACGCTGGTGCTGGTCTATGTCGGCGCGGTGATGGTGCTGTTCCTGTTCGTGGTGATGATGCTGGACATCAACCTGGAGCGGGTGCGCGCCGGGTTCTGGGCCAACCTGCCGCTGGCGCTGGTGGTCGGCGTGTTCATCGCCATCGAGATGATCCTGGTGCTGTGGAACGCCTGGGGTCGCCCGGTCGGCCTGACCGATCCCGGTGCCGCATACAACAACACCCGCGCGCTCGGTCGGGTGCTCTACACCGACTACGTGTATCCGTTCGAGCTGGCGGCGGTGCTGCTCCTGGTGGCCATCATCGCGGCCATTGCCCTGACCATGCGCAAGCGCAAGGACACCAAGGCCCAGGACCCGTCGGCCCAGGTGCGCGTGCGTCGCGCTGACCGGGTGCGCCTGGTATCCATGCCTGCCGAGCCCAAGGTGGGCGAGCAGGCCGCGTCCACCGACAAGCCGGTATGAGTCCTAGAATTGCCAGAAATTAACTTAAGTCGCTGATTTTGTTAACTATTTCACACTTCCTCGTGCTCGGTGCGCTGCTCTTCGCGATCAGCGTGGTCGGCATTTTCCTGAACCGCAAGAACGTCATCGTGCTGCTGATGGCGATCGAACTGATGCTGCTCGCGGTGAACCTGAACTTCATCGCGTTCTCGCATTACCTGGACGACATCGCCGGACAGGTGTTCGTGTTCTTCATCCTGACCGTGGCGGCGGCCGAGTCGGCCATCGGCCTGGCGATACTGGTCGTGCTGTTCCGCAACCTCGCCACGATCAACGTGGATGACCTGGACAGCCTAAAAGGCTGATTGCGGACCGATCCCATGAAGCCCCTCTACCTCCTGATTCCGCTGGCTCCGCTGCTTGGCGCCATCATCGCCGGCCTGTTCGGCCGGGTGATAGGCCGAGCCAACGCGCACCGGGTGACCATTGCCGGGGTGGCCGTATCCTTCATCGGTGCCTGCATCGTGATGCAGGACGTGCTGGCCAACGGCACGGTGTTCAACGGTCCGGCCTACACGTGGATCACGTCCGGGGACACCAAGCTGGAGATCGGCTTCCTGATCGACCGCCTGTCCGCGCTGATGATGGTGGTGGTGACCTTCGTCTCGCTGATGGTGCATATCTACACCATCGGCTACATGAAGGATGACCCGGGATACCAGCGATTCTTCGCCTACATCTCGCTGTTCACGTTCTCCATGCTGATGCTGGTAATGGCGAACAACTTCCTGCAGCTGTTCTTCGGCTGGGAAGCGGTGGGCCTGGTGTCGTAC
>CAIVVS010000260.1 GCA_903909415.1 uncultured Pseudomonadota bacterium
CGTGGTGGCCGGGACGGCGCCCGTGACGGCGAGCGCGGCGGCCGGCAGGAAGGGCGCGGCCAGGGCGAGCGCGGTGGCGAGCGAGGTGGCCAGCGTGGCGGCCAGCGCGGTGAAGGTCGCGGCGAGCCGCGTGCCGAGGGCCGTGGCGAGCAACGCAACGAGCCGCGTCGCGAAGGCGAAGGCGGCCAGCGCAGCGAACGCAGTGGCGAGCGTGGCGGTGAGCGCGGACGCGGGCGTGATCGCGACCGCCAGCCGCGCAACGGCCAGGACGGACAGCCGCTGCCCGCAGCCGCGGAAGGCCTTGCCCCGCAAGCCGACGCCGTGGTGAGCACCGAGGGCAACGGCCAGCAGCAGCCGCGCACCGATCGCGTCGAAGGCATGCGCGACAACGGGCGGGGCGATGGCACCCAGCGCGAAGGTGGACGCGAGGGCGGACGTGAAGGCGGTCGCCGTCGTGGCGGTCGTGGACGCGGACGTGACCGCGAAGGCGGCCAGCGTGACGGCGCCCCGCGCGAGGCCGGCGAAGGCGAAGAAGCGCGCGAGCGCAACGACGCCCCGCGCGCCGACGCCGGCAACCCGGCTGAGCCGATGCGCGACGCCGCGCCGGATCAGTCGCGTTCCAGCGTCGAGCGTCCGGTGCAGTCGGAAATGCGCTGGTCGTCCGACAGCCAGCCCGCCGCTCCGGCAGCCGCCCAGGTCGAAACCCCCGCAGCAGAGGCGCATGCCCCTGCCGCCGTGGCCGCGGCTGAACCGGTTCCTGCCGCAGCAGTGACCGCTCCGGCTCCGGCCGCGGTTCCCGCCCCTGCGGAAGCGCCGACGCCTGCCGTCGCACCCGTGCAACAAGCCACACCGGTCGAGCGCCCTGCGCCCGCTCCGGCCCCTGCAGCCGCACCCGCACCGCGCGCCGCCGATCCGGTGGAGATCGAGCGCGCCCTGCAGGAAAGCGGCCTGCAACTGGTGAAGACCAAGGCTGCGCCCCCGGTCGAGCCTGAGCCGGCCTTCGTGCCGGCCAAGCGCGAGCGGCGTGCCCCGCCCACCGACCTGAGCACCCCCATGGTCCAGGTCGACACGCGCGGAGACGGCAACCAGCCCGGCTGATCCGCCGGAGGGACCCGCGCACGACAGCAGCAAGCACCAAACAGCGGCCGGAGCGCCCTGATGCCTTGACTGGCATCAAAGGCGCTCCGGCCGCTGCGTTTGCGCGAGCGAAACCACACCTTCCGCGCACATCATCAAGGGTTGTGGCATACGCCGTAGCCATGTCCGTTTTTCTTTTATTATCAGCCACTTACACATTTTTACCCCTTTCCGGCAATTCATTCGGCGCTCCACCCATCCGCCTCCTTCCCCGCATGCCGGGCGGATGCGCGAGGCCTTGTCGGTGCACCACCCATAAATACCGGCCCTGCAGCAGCACTGACCGGCAGTCGCGGACTGCAATGAGCGACGCAACGAAGGCCCGGTAACATCGTCCGCATGGCACACCGCCCCGCCGTCGGCCCCCAACTACTTGCCCTCTCCCTGCTGGTGCTGTCGGGCTGCGCGGTCCAGCGCGCGCCCGACCCGCTCACGGCCGACGCACCCGACGCGGTGCGCGCCTGCCGCGACTGGTACGCCCAAGCCGACACGGCCGTGCGACTGGCTGGCGTGCGGGATGCGGGCAGCACGCGCATCGCCGACTTCGCGCAGTTGCGCACGGACCGGCTGCACGCCTCGTTCGTCGCGGACCCGCGACTGGAGGGCGACGCGGGCTGGCAGGCATGGACCACTGGCATGGCCCGGCTGGACCTGGAAGCGCGCCGCGCCGAGTTCTCCAACCTGCCGGCCGCCGCCCGCACCGCGCTCGCTCCCCCGGGCACGTCCGCTTCGGCCGACTCGCTGCTCACGGAGGCCCTCCGCTGCGCCGCGCTGCTGGGAGCGCATGATGCCGCGCGCCCGGACCGCCGCGCCGCGCTGCGCGCGCGCGCGCGGGTGCCGGATGACTACGTGGACTGGCAACGCACCGTGGGCCTGTATGCCGTGACGCGCGCCGCGTTCAGCGCCGGCATCGCGCGCTGGCACCGCGAGACCCTCGCCGACTTCGCCGCCGCGCCGATGGACCCGAACCAGGTGGTGCGCTACGACGCGGCCACCGGCGCACCGCCGTCCATGCCGGACCTGCAGGCGGAAGTCGCAGCCGCGCCGCGCGACGCGCTGGGCGTGCTGCAGATCGCCCCCGCGCTGCTGGAGCGCCTGTTCGATGCCTATGCGCCGGTGTTCGAGGTCGGCACGCGTGGCCTCGCCGACCGCATCGGCGCCATGCGCTGGGGGCCGGACGGCCAGCCGCGCGTCGATGGCGACCAGCCTGCGGTGTACCGCCGCTTGGCATGGACCCGCGTCGGCGCCGAGGTCCTGCCGCAACTGGTCTACACCGTGTGGTTCCCCGAGCGCCCCGCCAGCGGCGCGTTCGACCTGCTCGCGGGCAAGCTCGACGGCCTGGCCTGGCGCGTGACCCTGGATGCGCGCGGCGCGCTGCTGCTGGCCGACAGCATCCATCCCTGCGGCTGCTACCACCTGTTCTTCCCTACGCCGCGCGCCGTCCCGCGCCCCTCGCCCGTGGCCGATGAGGAATGGGCGTTCTCCCCCGCCTCCCTGCCGGCCGGCACCACGCGCGTCGTGCTTCGCGTCGCGCCCGGGACGCACTACCTGTCGGGCGTCACGCCGCTTGCAGGCCTGCCCGCGCCCGGCGCGATCCGGCTGGAAGCGCGGCATGAAGACAGCCTGCGCAGCCTGCCACTGAGCATCGCCTCACCCGAGCCGCGCCGCAGCCTCTACGGCGAGGACGGCCTGGTGGCCGCGAGCGCGCGACCGGAGGCAGCCTTCTTCTGGCCCATGGGCATACCGAGCGCCGGCGCGATGCGGCAATGGGGGCGGCATGCCACCGCCTTCGTCGGCCGGCGCCACTTCGACGACGCGGACCTGGTCGAGCGGCGCTTCTCCATCGCGCCCTGAGCGGGCCTCGGCCTGCCGTCAGCCTTTGCGCGAGGCGCGCAGCGCGGCGATCATCCTGTCGGCCGCGTCCTCCAGCATGTCCAGCACCAGTTCGAAGCCCTCGGCACCGCCGTAGTACGGATCGGGCACGTCCTGCCCGGCAAAGCGCACCGACCAGTCCAGCGCCAGCGTCAGCTTGTGTCCCTGCGAGGGCTTGGCCAGGCGCGCGAGGATGGCCTGGTGGCCGCGATCCAGCGCCAGCACGTGGTCGAAGCGCTCGAAGTCGATGCGCTCGACCTTGCGCGCGCGCTGCGGCGACAGGTCGTAGCCGCGGCGCGCGGCGGCGGCGATGCTGCGTGGATCGGGCGGCTCGCCGACGTGGTAGCCGTGCGTGCCGGCCGAATCCACATGCAATGCCAGGCCGGCGCGCGCCGCGCGCTCGCGCAAAACCGCCTCGCCGGTGGGCGAGCGGCAGATGTTGCCGGTGCACACGTAGAGCACGCTGGCGCGCGCGACCGGATGGCGGGCTGGTTCCATGGCGCGACATTCTAGGGGACGCAGACCGCCGGGCGCGCCGGAACGCGTCATATACTGCGCCGACCATGCGATCGGCATGCCATTCCGGGGGGAGAAGCATGAAAGGACTCAGCAGCGCAGCAGGCAGGGCATTCGCGGCCGCGGCAATGGCCACCATGATGGCCGCGGGCAGCGGCGCGGCGATGGCGCAGGCCTGGCCCGCCAAGCCGGTGCGCATCGTGCACGGCTTCCCGCCCGGATCAGCGCCGGACACCGTGATCCGCATGATCGCCGAGAAGTTCACGCCGGCCATGGGACAGACCTTCCTGATCGAGAACCGCACCGGTGCCGCCGGCACCATCGCCGGCACCGCCGTCGCGCAGTCCGCGCCCGACGGCTACACGCTGATGCTGGGCGTGGCGGCCAACGTGACGGTCGCCCCGCACCTGCTGCCCAGCGCGAAGTACAACCCGACGACCGACTTCGCCGCCATCGGCCTGATCCAGCGCAGCCCGTACTACATCGCTGTGCGCACCGACGTGCCGATCAACTCATTCCGCGAGCTCATCGCCACGGCCAAGGCCAAACCCGGGGCGCTCAACTACGCGTCCATCGGCATCGGCTCGCAGCACCACCTCACCTGGGAAGTGATGGAGGCGCGCCTGGGCTTCAAGGTCACGCACATTCCGCTGAGCGGCACCGCGCAGGCGGTCGCCGAGACCCTGGGCGGACGCACCGAACTGATCATCGACTCGGCCGGCACCGCCTTCGCGTCGCAGGCCAGGGCCGGCAAGCTGCGCATGCTCGCCACCACCTCGGCCAAGCCGCTCCCGCTGTTCCCGGACGTGATGCCGGTCGCGGACCAGGGCCTGCCCGGGTTCGAGAGCCTGGCCTGGTGGGGCCTGCTCGCCCCGGCCGGCACGCCCGCGCCCATCATCACCCGACTGAACGGCGAGCTGAACAAGGCGGTCGCCTCGGCCGACATCGCGGACCGGCTGCGTCAGGAAGGCGCGCTGACCAACGACACCATCGGCAACACGCCGGCCGACTTCACGCGATGGATCGCCACGGAATACGAGCGCTGGGGCCGGGTGATTAAGGAAACCGGGATCAAGGTCCAATGAGCATGGCCAAGGTCAGGGCCAACGGCTGGGAGTTCAACTGCGGGCTCACCGGGCAGGGACGCGACATCGTCTTCATCCACGGCGAGATCCACGGCACCGACTACTGGGAGCACCAGATTCCCGAGTTCTCCCGCGACCACCGATGCTTCGTCTACGACCGCCGCGGCCATGCCAGCAGCGGCGCGCCGGAGTATGGCTACTCGCTGGAGAACCAGACCCGCGACCTGGAAGCGCTGATCCAGCACCACGGCATCCGCAAACCGGTGTTCGTCGCGGTGGCCTTCGGCGCGACCATCGCCGCCAACTACGCGATCAAGCACCCCGACGACGTCGCCGGCATCGCGATGGTGGCCTGGAGCGAACTGCACGAGGCCGGCCAGTATTTCGAGCGCTGGGCCAAGGCGAGCGACACGGTGGTGAAGATCCTGGAAACCAAGGGCCGCGACGCGCTGATCGACTACCTGATGGTCGAGGGCGGGAGGAGCCTCTACATGGTGATCCCGACGGACTCCCCGATACGCGAGAAATGCGTTCGGCTGTTCGGCGCGCACCCGGTCGAGGAATACCGGCGCGGCATGCTGGAGTTCGCCACCTCGGTGCCGGACCTGATCCCGGCGTTCCGGCGACTCACGATGCCGGTGCTCGGCGTCTGCGGCGAACTCGACCCGTTTCCGGACAAGCCGGAAGTGCTGGCCGGGATGACGGGCTTCCGCGAGGCGCCCCGCATTCCCGGCGCCTGCCGCTTCATCCAGTGGGAGAAGCCGGCGGCGTTCAACCCGTTGCTGCGCGGCTTCGTCGAACGCTGCGAGGCCGGTTCGGCCTGAGCGGAACGGCCCCGGGAAGGGGCGTCCCTACTCGACGCCCACCACCCGCGCCGGGGAGCCGTCCATGCCCGCGAGGCGCAGCGGCAGCGCGGTCATGGTGAAACGGGGACCGAGCGCGCCGAGGTTGGTGACGAGCTGGACCATGGGCACGCCCGCGCCCAGCCAGCGGCGGTGGTTGGCACCGCGTTCGTTCGGCTGCAGCGTGTAGCGCCAGAACGGCTTTTCCGGGAAGCAGTCCATGGCCACGGCGGCGACCTGGTGGCGCATGGTCCATTCGCCCACGCTGGGATCCAGCCAGACGGTGTTGGTCCAGAACTCGGGCGTGCCCCAGGCCCGGTCGGTCCAGCCGGTCCGGATCACCGCGATGTCCCCGGGGGCGGGCTTGACGCCCAACCGCTCCAAGGCATCGCCGGTGACGCCCTCGCCCGCCGGGATCGAGCTGAGATCAAGCACGACCGCGTTCCTCTGCACCAGCGCATCCAGCGGCAGGCCATCCACCGCCGCGCCGTCGGCGAAGAAATGCCGGGGCGCGTCGATGTGCGTGCCGATGTGGCTGTTCAGCGTGAGCACGGTGTTCATGTGCCCGATCACCCCGGCGCCTTCCATGATGTCCACGCCCGCCGCCAGCAGCACGGCGCGCTGCTCTTCGCTGACCAGAGTTGCTGCCTGGACACGGGTGGGAAACCGCTCGTACAGCGGGATGCCGGGGATGCCGGCCATGCCTGAACGGACTGGCAGGGTGAGATCGACGACTCGTGCCACGGTGACTCCTTGCGTTCACGGCGGCCCCCCGCCCGGTCGCGTATTCTAAATCCCCCGGGTATGCCAATTGCTTGGAAAGTGGCTGATTTTTCAGCCAATACAAGGAACATCCATGTCACTGAACACCGCGCTTAGCCGCGCACTAGCTGCCGCACTACTCACGCTGGCAGTCCCGCTGGCCCACGCCCAGTCCGCCTGGCCCGCCAAGCAGATCCGCCTGATCGTGCCCTTCCCGCCCGCCGGCGGCACCGACATCGTCGCGCGCACCATCGCGCCGCACCTGTCGGCCGCGCTCGGCCACGCGCTGGTGATCGACAACAAGCCCGGCGCCGGCGGCACCATCGGCGCGGACATGGGCGCCAAGGCCTCGCCCGATGGCTACACCCTGCTGATGGCCACCACCAGCACGCACGCGGTCGCGCCCAACCTGAACCCCAGGCTGCCCTATGACGCGGTGAAGGACTTCGCGCCGGTCATGAACATCAACATCGGCCCGAACATCCTGGTGGTGACCGCCGGCCTGCCGGTGAAGTCGGTGCGCGAGCTGATCGCCTACGGCAAGTCCCATCCCGCCAAGCTCACCTTCGCGTCCTCGGGCACCGGCACCGTGTACCACCTGAGCGGCGAGATGTTCAAGAGCATGGCGGCGCTGGACATGACCCACATCCCCTACAAGGGCAGCGGCCTGGCCTTCGCCGACCTGATCAGCGGCCAGGTGACCATGATGTTCGACGCCACCACCTCGGTGATGCCGCACGTCAAGTCCGGCAAGCTGCGCGCGCTGGCCATCACCTCGGCGAAACGCAACCCCACCCTGCCCGAGCTGCCGACCATGATCGAGGCCGGCGTGCCGGGCTACGAGTCCGAACTGTGGATAGGCCTGTTCGCGCCGGCCGGCACGCCGCGCGACATCGTCACGCGGGTCAACGCCGAGTCGAACAAGGTGGTGCAGCGCCAGGACGTGCGCGAGGCCTTCGCGCAGCAGGGCACCGACCCGGTGGGCGGCACGCCGGAGGCCTTCGCCGCGCAGATCCGCGCCGACATCGCGCGCTGGGGCAAGGTGATACGCGACGCGGGCGTGAAGATGGACTGAGCGCCGGGCCGCGTCGAGGCCCGCCCGGTCACTCCGGCTGGATCTTCGCCTCGGCCACGACCTTCGCCCAGCGCGGCGCCTCGGACTTCACCAGCGCGGCGAACTGCTCGGGTGTGCCACCGGCGATCTCGTTGCCCTGGTCCAGCATGATCTGGCGCAGCGCAGGGTCCTGCAGCGCCTTGTTGGCCGCGGCATTGAGCACCCTGACGATGTCGGCCGGCAGGCCCTTGGGGCCGATCAGGCCCTGCCAGTTCAGCACCTCCACCTGCGGGTAGCCGGCTTCGGCCATGGTCGGCAGGTCGGGCAGCAGCGGCGAGCGCGCCTTGCTGGTGATCGCCAGCGGCCGCAGCTTGCCGCCCTTGATGGACGGCATCGCGGCGTACATCTGCTCGAACATCATGTTCACCTGCCCGCCCATCAGGTCGGTCTGGCCGGCCGCGCCGCTCTTGTACGCGGCGTGGATCATGTCGATGCCGGCGGCATGCTCGAACAGCGAGCCGCTCAGGTGGTGCGTGCCGCCGATGCCGCCGGAGGCGTAGGCCAGCTTGCCGGGCGCGGCCCTGGCGGCCCTCACCACGTCGGCGACGGACTTGAACGGCGAGTCGCTGCGCACCATCAGGATCAGCGGCCCGCGCTCGATCAGCATGATGGGCACGAGGTCGGTGGCCGGGTCGTAGTTCAGCTTCCTGAACAGCGCCGCATTGACCGCCATCGGCGCGAAGTTGCCCATGCCGACGGTGTAGCCGTCGGGCCTGGCCCGGGCGATCATCTCGGTGCCGATGTTGGCCCCGGCGCCTGGCTTGTTGTCCACGATGATGGGCACGCCCAGCGCGGCGCTCATCAGCCGCCCGAGCTGGCGCGAGCGCTGGTCGGCGCTGCCGCCGGCGCCGTAGGGACAGATCCAGTTGATCGGCTTGGACGGGTACTTGTCCTGCGCGAAGGCCAGTGAAGGCAGCGCGGCGGCCAGGCCCGCGGCCCGGACGAAGGTGCGACGGTCCATGGTGCTCCTCCCGTTGAAAGCGCCGCTACTCTAGGGGCGCGGCGCGGGCATGGCAAGGCGCGCCGCGGCGCCGTCAGCCCGCATTCAGGCTGCCTTGGTGGCCGCTTCCAGGTCGTCGTCGGGGCGCGCGCCGAAGAAGTTCTTCTTCAGCTCGGCCAGCCGGTCCCGCGCCGCCGCGGCCTGTTCGAACTCCAGGTTGCGCGCGTGCTCCAGCATCTGCTTCTCGATCTGCTTGATCTCGCGCGCCAGCTGCTTCTCGGACATGTTCTCGTAGCGCGCCTGGTCCTGCGCCGCCTTGAGCTCCAGCTCCATCTGCTGCGGGTCGTACACGCCGTCGATCAGGTCGCGCACCTTCTTGATCACGCCCCTGGGCGTAATGTCGTTCTTCAGGTTGTGCGCCACCTGCTTGGTGCGGCGCCGCTCGGTCTCGCCGATCGCCGCCTTCATCGAGTCGGTCATGCGGTCGGCGTAGAGGATGGCGCGGCCGTTGATGTGGCGCGCCGCGCGGCCTATGGTCTGGATCAGCGAGCGCTCGGAACGCAGGAAGCCTTCCTTGTCCGCATCCAGGATGGCCACCAGCGACACCTCGGGCAGGTCCAGGCCCTCGCGCAGCAGGTTGATGCCCACCAGCACGTCGAACACGCCCAGGCGCAGGTCGCGGATGATCTCCACACGCTCCACCGTGTCCACCTCCGAGTGCAGGTAGCGCACCTTCACGCCGTGCTCGGCGAGGTAGTCGGTGAGCTGCTCGGACATGCGCTTGGTGAGCGTGGTGACCAGCACCCGCTCCTGCAGCGCCACGCGCAGCGAGATCTCCGACATCAGATCGTCCACCTGCGTGGTGGCCGGGCGCACCTCGATCTGCGGGTCCACCAGTCCGGTGGGGCGCACCACCTGCTCCACCACCTGCGAGGACTTCTGCTTCTCGTAGTCCGCCGGCGTGGCCGAGACGAACACCGTCTGGCGCATCACCTTCTCGAACTCCTCGAACTTCAGCGGCCGGTTGTCCATCGCCGAGGGCAGGCGGAAGCCGTACTCGACCAGGTTCTCCTTGCGCGCGCGGTCGCCGCGGTACATGCCGCCCAGCTGGCCGATGGTGACGTGGCTCTCGTCGATGATCATCAGCGCGTTCTGCGGCAGGTAGTCGATCAGCGTGGGCGGCGGCTCGCCGGCCTTGCGCCCCGACAGGTGGCGCGTGTAGTTCTCGATGCCCTTGCAGAAGCCCAGCTCGACCAGCATCTCCAGGTCGAAGCGCGTGCGCTGCTCGACCCGCTGCGCCTCCACCAGCTTGCCTGCATCGAGGAACTGCTGCCTGCGCTCGACCAGTTCCGCCTTGATGCCGTCGATCGCCTTCATGGTGGTCGAGCGCGGCGTCACGTAGTGGCTGGACGGGTAGACCGTGAAGCGCGGCACCTTCTGGTGCGCGTGCCCGGTGAGCGGGTCGAACACCTGCAGGCTCTCGATCTCGTCGTCGAACAGGGTGATGCGGATCGCGGTCTCGGAGTTCTCCGCCGGGAACACGTCGATGGTGTCGCCGCGCACGCGGAAGCTGCCGCGCTTGAAGTCCAGCTCGCTGCGGTCGTACTGCATCGCCGTGAGGCGCATCAGGATCTCGCGCTGCGGGTTCTTCTCGCCCTCGCGCAGGTGCAGGATCATCCCGTGGTAGTCCACGGGGTTGCCGATGCCGTAGATGCAGGACACGGTGGCCACGAGCACGCAGTCGCGCCGCTCCAGCAGCGACTTGGTCGCCGACAGGCGCATCTGCTCGATGTGCTCGTTGATCGAGGAGTCCTTCTCGATGAACAGGTCGCGCGAGGGCACGTAGGCCTCGGGCTGGTAGTAGTCGTAGTAGGAGACGAAGTACTCGACCGCGTTCTCCGGGAAGAACTCGCGGAACTCCGAGTACAGCTGCGCGGCCAGGGTCTTGTTCGGCGCCAGCACCAGGGCCGGGCGCCCGATCCGGGCGATCACGTTGGCCATGGTGAAGGTCTTGCCCGAGCCGGTCACCCCGAGCAGCGTCTGCCAGGCCAAGCCGTCGTTGATGCCCTCGGTCAGCTTGTCGATCGCCTGCGGCTGGTCGCCAGCCGGGGCGTAAGCCTGGCTGAGCCGGAAGGGACTATTGGGAAAAGAGGTCAGCACGGGTAGAATGTTTGCGCCGCAACAAACATTCCATGCTATCACCATGACCCCAGCCAATCCAAGCCCGTCCGCCCCCTCCGTCCTGGCCGCCATCCAGATGGCCCCCAAGGACCCGATCCTGGGCCTGACCGAGCTCTACAACGCCGACAAGAACCCCGCCAAGGTGAACCTGGGCGTGGGCATCTACTACGGCGACGACGGCAAGGTGCCGCTGCTGGACTGCGTGCAGGCCGCCGAGCGCCACCTGACGGACATCCACCTCGCCCGCGCCTACCTGCCCATCGACGGCCTGCCGGCCTACGACAAGGCGGTGCAGCAACTGGTGTTCGGCGCGGACTCGGCCGCGATCAAGGAAAACCGCATCGTCACCGTCCAGGCCCTGGGCGGCACCGGCGGCCTCAAGGTCGGCGCGGACTTCCTGCGCCGCGCCGCGCCGCAAGCGAAGGTCTGGATCAGCGACCCGAGCTGGGAGAACCACCGCGCGCTGTTCGAGGGCGCCGGCTTCGAGGTCAAGACCTACGCGTACTACCAGGCCGCCACCCGCGGCGTGGACTTCGCCGCCATGCAGGCCGCGCTGGAAGCGATTCCCGCCGGCGACGTGGTGGTGCTGCACGCCTGTTGCCACAACCCGACCGGCGTGGACCTGTCCGCGGCGCAGTGGGACACGGTGCTCAAGATCGTCCGCGCGCGCGGCCTGGTCGCCTTCCTCGACATCGCCTACCAGGGCTTCGGCGACGGCCTGGACGCCGATGCCGCCGTGGTGCGCCAGTTCGCCGCGGCCGGCGGCCCGCTGTTCGTGTCCAACTCCTTCTCCAAGTCGTTCTCGCTCTACGGCGAGCGCATCGGCGCGCTGTCGGTGCTGGCGGATTCCGCCGACGAAGCCCAGCGCACCCTGTCGCAGCTCAAGCGCATCGTGCGCGCCAACTACTCCAACCCGCCCACGCACGGCGGCAAGGTGGTCGAGGCGGTGCTGACCACCGCCGCGCTGCGCGCCCAGTGGGAAGGCGAGCTGGCGCAGATGCGCGAACGCATCAAGGCGATGCGCAAGGGCCTGTCCGAGCGCCTGAGCGCGCGCGTGCCCGGCCAGGACTTCTCCTACGTGGTCAGCCAGCGCGGCATGTTCTCGTACTCGGGCCTGTCGCGCGAGCAGGTGATCGCGCTGCGCGAGAAGTACGCCGTGTACGCCATCGAGTCCGGCCGCATCTGCGTGGCCGCGCTCAACACCCGCAACCTGGATTACGTGGCCGACTCCGTGGCCGCAGTGATCAAGGGCCGATCGCCGGCTTGTAACGGACCAGGGCGCCCGCCCACCTAGCCGAGGGCGCCCTACTTCGAGGTCTTTTTCTCGAAGAACCGCCCGACGCTGGACCCCAGGCCGGTGCCCACGCCCGGCAGCAGCACCGTCCCTACCGCCGCGCCTATCGCGGAGCCCCTGGTCGGCGAGATCACCGGGTCCTTGACCGTGCCCGAGAGCGCCAGCGGCACGCCGACCAGTCCCTTGGTCTGCTTCAGTTCGACGTCCACGATGCCGTCCAGCTTCGATCCCCCGGCGATGTCCACGTTGCCCTTGGCCTCGAGCACGCCGCTGGCCACCACCAGCTGGCGCAGCTTCACGTTGGCGCCCGCCACCTGCAGCCTGCCGTCGAAGCGGTCGAAGCGCGTCTGCCCTCCCTTGGCGCCGCCCTTGAGCAGGTTGCTGGCCGCATTCGCAAGGTCGAAGCCGTTAAGTACACCATCGGCGATACCGAAGCGCCCGTCCAGCCGGAAGGCATCTGCCAGTGCCGCGGCGGAAGCCGCGCGCGCATCGAACTGCCCCTCGCTGCGCAGCCTGCCGCCCAGCGTATTGGTCGGCGTGAACGCCTTGGCCAGCGCCGCCACGTCGATGTCCTGCATTGCGTAGTGCCCGGCCAGCACCCAGCGCGCCGGATAGTCCAGACGGACTCGGCCATTGAGCGTGCCGCCGTAGAGCGCGGCCTTTACCTCGGGCAGGTCCAGCAGGGTTTCGGTCACGCTGCCGCGCAGGCTGAGCGACGAAAACTGCAGCGGCGGCCCCAGCGGCGGCTTCCAGTCCTTCGCATCCACCGCCAGCGACCACACGCCGGCGCGGTCCGAGGGCGCGAGACGCGCCTTGAGATGGCCGTCTTCGCTCGCGATGTCCGCGCGGGCCACGCCCAGCGCGCCACCCAGTTCCAGGTCCGCGCGCCAGACGCCCGCGGGCTTGCCGCTGAGTTCGGGACGCAGGTCCTTGACCGTCACATGCCGCACCTGGACTGCGGGCGGGGCGCGCTTGGGATCGGGCACCTTTCCTTTGGACGGCAGTCGGGCGAACAGCGCATCACGCACCGACAGGCCCTCTACTTCGACCAGCCGAATGACCTTGGTCTCGGAGAACAGCGAACCCAGTTCAGGCCAGGCCGAGACCGTGCCCACGCGCAGGTCACGCGCGCCCACCTCGATCCCGCTGGCTGTGGCATGCGGAGTTGGCAGCAGGTGCAGGCGCAAGGCGCCGACCTTCACCGGCAGGCCCAGGGCCGATGAGGCGGCCTGCTCGATGCGCGGGATGTAAGACGACATCGGCACCAGCCACGGGACGGCCAGCACCAGCCCCACCAGCACCAGCAGGCCCGCCAGGATCAGCGGAACAGCGCGGCTTTTGCGGCGTTGCTTGGCCATGGGGCGCGTTGACCCTGTGGGGGAAAGTCGTTAGAATACAGGGCTGTTGGGTTGGACAAGGCAGTACGATCCAGCCCGAGATGTCTGGTGCCACCACCCGGTGGCACCACTGATCCCCGATAGCTCAGCCGGTAGAGCGACGGACTGTTAATCCGCAGGTCCCAGGTTCGAGCCCTGGTCGGGGAGCCACCAGAATCAACGACTTAGCCAAAGTTGGCGCTAAGCCGGATTCTCTGAATCCATGGCCCACGATGTCTGGGAATGGATGTCGATGCGTGACTGCGAATTCGTTTCCGGCCCACTAGCCGGCAACATGCTTTGCGCTCACCCTTACCCTTGGCCCCGCCACAGTGCTCCCCATCGTCCGATTCAGGAGACGCAAGACGGGCGAAGCGGGCTCCCTCCATCATCCCTGCCCGAACGGCTTTGAAACGTGCTGATGCGCTACTTTCCAGTCCCCACCCTGCTTCCTGAGGCAGAAGGTGATCCGTACGGTGTCACGAAAGGTCTTTCCGTCCGGAAGCGTTCCTCCGCACTGAAGCAAGCCGAAGGCATATCCGAAGTCGGCTCCCGCGCTGACCTGCAAGTCTTCCAGCTCGAACAGCATCTCTCCCTGCGCATCCGGTTGCCAGTCGTCCCAGCTCTTGCGGTACTCCGCCGCCGATTCGTACCGAAGCGGTTGCAATACGTCGAAGATCACCACGTCGGGCAGATGATTGGCGAGCACCTCGTCATGCCGACCTTCACGCGTGGCACGGGCCCACTGGTCAAGGACGTCAAGGATCCGCGCTTCTTCAGTTCGCATGCTCAGCGACTCCATGTTCATGTTGTTGCGGGTCCAGCCCAACAAAGGACCGGGTGCCGGTGTTCCTGGGCGAATCCTCTTGAAGCCGTGAGCTGATCCCCGGGAGTACGAGCAACATCCACATCACTCCGCCACACGGCTGACCGCGCAGTCCTCCAACGCAACCACCCTCTGCCCGGAACTCAGCCCAACCACGACCCCGGAAGACGCGGCAACCCGCACCGCCCCGGTCAGCGCCTCGGGCAGCGCGCACCGGCGTACCTCCTGCAGGCGCCCGCCCTCCAGCGCAACCACGCGCAGGTGCAACCGCCTCGTGTCAGGCACCACCAAGTGCATCCGGCCACCCAGTGCCACGGACGCCGACAAGGCGAGCTGGGAGGAACCGTAGACGTGGTTCGAGAACCCCGCGAGGCTGGCGACTTCGACCAGTTTTCCGCCGACCCGGCGATAGGCCTTCAAGGTGCCGCCGATGTGGGGCGTGATGACTGCGACGACCTCGGCCTGCCCATCACCGTCCAGGTCCGCGACCGCCACCGGATTCAGCCAGCGCATGGGCGTGCCGATCGCCGGGGACTGCGCGGCCAACTCCAGCCGGTCGCCGGCCAGTCGGATCATCGCCAGCCGCGCGCCGCCCTCGCGGCTGCTGATGATGGTCAGGAGTTCCGCCGGCTCGCCCGCCGCAAGGCGCACCAGGCGCGGCGCGAGGTCCTCGAACACCTCGTTGTCCGGCAGCTGCAGTGTCAGCGTGCGCCCGGCGTCCGTGGTCGCGCTCACCCGCGCGTACTCGTGCGGACGGCCGAGGGCGAAATGCCCGTATCGCTCGACGGGGGCCTCGTACCTGGCACCGGTGATCGCTTCAGCCCAGGCCGCAGGCGTCGCCACGCCCAGCATGATGGCCATGGACAGCAACGCCCGCAGCAGGCGCATCGCGCAGCTGGCCAGGATGGGGCGGGAACGCCGACCGGGCCGGCTGGAATGGGATACGGCGGCCACCGCGACCTACCGGTACTTCGCAGCCGTGATGAACTGGCTGAAGGTCTCGCACCAGACGATGACCGCCGAGTAGCTGGAGGGATCGATACCCGCCGGCACCGGCACGACGAAGTTCTCGAACGTCTTGACGTCGCCCACCCGGACCATCTTCGGCTTCAGCCGCATGAAGTCGGCCTTGGTCTCGACGAACTCCGGGGACAGGTAGAGCTTGTAGTCAGGCCCTGGCGCGAGCTTGCCCATGAGGCTGATCGATGCCGCGCCGACTGAAACCTGCCCCTCCCCCCAGTGCAAGGGGTCGCTGTCCTTGAGGTCGCGCCGGAACGTGCCGGTGTACCTGGCCTGCGCGGCCGCGGCGCTGACCTCGCCGGCCGCGGGGGCAGGCGGCGCGATCAGGATCGGCAAAGCGTAGATGCCGGCGCCGAATCCGGCGGCGCCAACTGCCAGGTGCGTGATTGCGAGTAGCACTGCGGTGCGGGTCTTCATGGCGATCCTCCATCGGCCAAGGCAGTCTTCCCCGGGTGAAAGGACCCGGCACAGGCAACAGGCAAAGTCGGCTCACGCGCCTGTCAGGGCATTTTCCCTATGGGGGACCGCGAGACTGGTTGCGATCATGCCTGGCATCACCCCATCAATCCGCTCAATGCCTGCCGATCCGCTCCCGCAAGCCCTCGATCACCTCGCGGTCCCCGCGCACCCGGATGAACGCCCCCTCCGCCTCGGCGCGTTCCTCCAGCACCTCGCAGGTGTCGAACACCTCGCCGCGCAGCTTCTGGGCTGACCAGGGCAGGAACAGTTCGGCCTTCACCAGGCCGCGCGCGAAGAACGCGCGGATCGACTTGTGCAGCTTGGCGACGTCGGCCGCGTCGACCGCGCTCATCACCACGCACTTGGGGTACCTGGCGCGGAGTTCCTTCGCCTTCGCGGCCTGCGCCTTCTTGTCGCCCACCCGGTCGATCTTGTTGAAAATCCGCAGGCGCGGCACCTTGCCGGCGTCGATCTCCTCCAGCACCGCGTCGGTGACCTCGATCTTGCGGTCCAGTCCCGGGTCGCTGGCGTCGATCACGTGCAGCAGCAGGGATGCCTCGGCGGCCTCCTCCAGCGTGGACTTGAACGAGGCCACCAGGTCGTGCGGCAGGTTCTTGATGAAGCCCACCGTGTCGCTCACCAGCACGCGCGGCACGCCTTCGGGCACGAGCGCGCGAACGGTGGTGTCCAGGGTCGCGAACAGCTTGTCGGCCACAAGCACCTCGCTGCCGGTCAGCGCGCGCATCAGGGTGGACTTGCCGGCGTTGGTGTAGCCGACCAGCGCCACCCGCGCGAGGCCCAGGCTCTCCTGCCGGCGCGCGCGCTGCGTCTGGCGCTCCAGGTCGAGCGCGACGATCTCGTTCTTCAGTTCGGCGATGCGGTCGCGGATCTTGGCGCGGTCCGCCTCGCCCGCCCCCTCGCCCGCGCCGCGCCCGCCCACGCCACTGCGCTGACGCCCCTGCGGCCCGGCGAGCTTGGCGGCCTCGCGCAGGCGCGGCGCGAGGTAACGCAGCCGGCCGATCTCCACCTGCGCGCGCGCCGCGTTGGAGCGCGCATGGCGGTGGAAGATTTCCAGGATCACCATGGTGCGGTCCATCACCTCGCAGCCGACCGCGTTTTCCAGGTTGCGCGCCTGGGACGGCGAAATGTCGTGGTCCACCAGCACGAAGGCCGCCTGGCGGGTGTCCGCGCCGGCCATGGCCTTGGCGGCTTCGCGCGCGGCCACCGCGCCATGGCGCGCGATGCGGCGCTCGGCGACCTTGGCGGCGCCCATCAGCGCGACGGCGGGCTTGGCCGGCTCGTCCTCGTCCGGCTCCTCCAGCTCGCCCTGCACGAAGCGCCGCAATTCCTCACACTTGCCCTTGCCGAGGTAGGCGGCGTTGTCGAAGCTGGAACGCTTCTGGGTGAAGGTGGCCACCACCTCGAAGCCGAGGGTCTTGGCCATTTCCCGAAGCTCGTCCAGCGAGGACTCGAAATCGACGTCGCTGACATCGGGCAGCTGCACGGCGGCAACCACGGCGCGCCTGGAGGCGACTTGGACTTCCCTGGACATTCGGGGCGGGCTCTTTCGCTTGGACGGACTCAGATAGTACGACCAATGCAGGCGAGGGACAGCGTGCGCTAAGTCGTCCCGTAGGTGATGCCCAAAGCCCCGAGCCAGCGGCGGTAGGCCACCGCCATGCGGTCGGCCCGGATGTGAAGCTCGGCGCGCAGGTCGATCGGCAGGCGGGATGGCCGTTGCATCGCGACGATGGCCGCATCCTGCGCGAACACCGCGTCCTGGCGCCGGCGGATGTCCGCCTGGGTGAGGTCCGCCCCGAAGTTGATCGCCACCGACAGGCGTATCAGGCTGCGTTCCTCGTCCAGCGGCTGCGCGTTGAGCATCATGGCAAAGCAGTCCTGGTCGCTGCCCAGGTGGGCCTGCGCCGGGTCGGTGATGCGCACCTGCTTGTTGAAGCCCGCCGTGGTCGGGCGGTGGCAGCGGTACTTGTACTCGGCGTTCACCGGGATCTGCCGGTGGTCGCCGTAGCGCTGGAACACGAACACCGAGCTGGTGCGCAGGCCTTCCGGGCCGGTGGTCACCTCGTAGTCGTTGATCGGGTCGGGCGTGTCGAACTCGCCGTTCATCGACGGGTGCACGAAGGGGAAGTGCGGCGCGTCGAGGAAGTTCTCCACCGAGCGGAACGCATTGCCGAACTCGTACGGCCCGGCGGTGTACACCCGGAACGACGGGTCCTCGGCTTCCGGGAAATGCGGCACGTCATGCGGCGGGTCGCCGGGCGTGGCCCAGACGAAGCCGTAGCGCTCGACCACGCGGTAGGTCTGGGCGCGCGCCTTGGGCGGCGGCAGCACGTCGGGCTGCGCCGGGATGTGCACGCACTTGCCGGCGCTGTCGTAGCGCCAGCCATGGTAGGGACAGGTCAGGTTGCCGTCGGTCACCCAGCCCTTGGAAAAGCGCGCGCCGCGGTGGATGCAGATGTCCTTCCAGACCTGCACCTGCCCGGCATGGCGCCAGATGACCAGGTCCTCGCCCAGCAGCGTGGTGCCGTGCACCGAGTCCTCGGCGATGTCTTCCGAGAGTGCGACGACATGCCAGTCGTTCAACAGGGCGGCATCGGGCTGGCGGGTCTGTTCTGTGGCCATGCGTGGGAATGACGGGTCGTTGGCGGAGTGGCAAGCCTACCACCGGTATGGCCTGTATCGCCCCGCACCAGGATCACTCACCATGCCCCACGCCGGGGCCCGGCCACCATGCTAGATTGCCGTTCCACCCTGGCGCCCTGGCTCGCACGCCGCCTCCACGGGCTATCCCCTTCTGCAACCGGGAGCACGACGATGTACCTGCCTCCGCTGTCCCCTGCGCGCCGTGCGCTGCTCGCTGTGGCCGCCGCCCTGCAACTGGCCTGGCCCGCGTCCGCCAGCGCCGCCGATGCGCGCCCTGCGTATCCCGGCAAGCCGCTCCAGTTCATCGTGCCCTTCCCGCCCGGCGCGATCCCGGACCGCGTGGCGCGACTGCTCGGCGAGCGCCTGACCAAGAGCTGGGGCCAGCCGGTGGTGGTGGTGAACCGCCCCGGCGCGGGCGGCGTGCTGGCGGCCGAGACCGCGGCACGCAGCGCGCCTGACGGCCACACGCTGTTCCTCGGCGGACCGGCCACGCACGCGGTCAATGTGGCGCTGTTCGGCAGCAAGCTCACGTACGACCCGGTCGCCGATTTCGCGCCGGTGAGCCTGGTCGCGCGCATCCCCATGCTGCTGCTCGTGCCGGCCAATGTTCCGGCCAACAACGTGCAGGAGCTGGTCGCGCTGGCGAAAGCCAGGCCCGGCGTGCTGAACTACACCTCGGCCGGCATCAGTTCCTCCGGCCATATCGCGGGCGGCGTGTTCCGCTCCTCCGCCGGCATCGACATCGTGCACGTGCCGGCCAACGGCCCGGTGATGGCGCTGCAGGAGCTGGTGGCCGGGCGCACGCAACTGCTGTTCGACACCGCGGCGCTGGCCATGCCCCAGGTACGCGCCGGCAAGCTCAAGGCGCTGGCGGTCACCAGCCGCGAGCGCATGTCGGTCGCGCCCGACGTGCCGACCATGGTCGAGGCCGGCGTCCCCGGCTACGAGGCGGTGCTCTGGTTCGCGGTGTTCGCGACCGCGCGCACCCCGCGCGACGTCATCGACCGGCTGAACCGCGAGACGGTCGAACTGTTCAACGCGCCCACCGTGCGCCAGCCGCTGGCGGGAGACGGCATCGAGGTGGCCACCAGCACGCCGGAGGGACTGGCGGAGTTCCTCAAGGGCGAGATCGCCCGCTGGGGCCGGATGGTGCGTGAATCGGGAGCGAAAGCGGAATGACCAACAAGACCCTGAACCTCAGGAAGCACTGGGAGCTGTCGCTGGAGGGCATGGCGCCCGCACCCACGGCCACGCCAGCGGCCACACCCGGCGGCAACGGCATCGACTTCGTCCACACCGGCCCGGGCACGCTGGCCGGCCGCTACCTGCGCAGCTTCTGGCAGCCGGTGTACATCGGCGAACTGCTGGCGCCCGGCCATGCGAAGCCGATCCGCATCCTCGGCGAGGACCTGACGCTCTACCGCGGCCAGGGCGGGCAGGCGCACCTGGTCGGCTACCGCTGCGCGCACCGACGCACGCAGTTGTCCGCCGGCACCGTGGAAGGCGATGACATCCGCTGCCTGTACCACGGCTGGAAATACGCGCCCAACGGCCAGTGCATCGAGCAGCCGGCGGAGAAGCACGAGGCCTTCGCCGGCAGGATCAGGATCGCGGGCTACCCGGTGCGTGAATACCTCGGCCTGGTATTCGCCTACATGGGCGAAGGCGAGCCGCCCGAATTCCCACGCTATCCCGACTTCGAGGACCCGGACGTGCTGGTCCACGTGGCCGAGCAGACCTACCTGCGGCGCACCAACTACTTCCAGGCCATCGAGAACGTCGCCGATCCCGCGCACGTGGGTTTCGCGCACCTGGGCTTCCAGGGCAACTACGACGGCAAGGTGGACAGCCCCACCCCGTTCGCCGAGGAGACGCCCTGGGGCCTGAAGCTGGGCGCGCGGCGCGACAGCGGCAAGGAGCGCTGGCACCAGTTCGGCATGCCCAACGTGAACCACCAGTACGCGTTCTCCTACCACGCGGGCCGGATCGAGATCCTGGTCTGGTTCGTGCCGGTGGACGACGAGCAGCACCTGAACATCAGCCTGAGCCGCGTGCCGCTCAAGGGCGAGGCGGCCGAGCGCTACATCGACAAGACCAACGAGACCTTCGCGAAGATGGCCGATGCGCCGACGCCGCTGGCCGAGGAAATCCTCGCCGGCCGGCAGCGCCTCGCCGACGTGGACCGCGAGAAGGTGCATGCGGTCACGCTGGAGGACCATGTGGCCATGGTCGGCCAGGGCCGCATCACCGACCGCAGCGTGGAGAACCTGGGCGGCAGCGACGGCAGCATCATCATCATGCGGCGCTTGTGGGAGCGCGAGCTCACCGCGCTGGCCGAGGGACGTCCGTTGACCCGGTGGTCGCGCGCGCCGGCGCTGCAACCCAGCGAGTGGCGCGACGTCGCGCCGGCGAAGGCCGGATGAACCAGCCGTCGAAGCAGGACCCGCTGCACGGCATCACGCTGGAGAAGATGCTGGTCGAGCTGGCGGAGAAGCTCGGCTGGGAAGCGATGGGCCGCGCGGTCGAGATCCGCTGCTTCACCCACGAGCCCAGCATCCCCTCCAGCCTCAAGTTCCTGAGGCGCACGCCGTGGGCGCGGGAGAAGGTCGAGGCGCTGTACCTGCGCCACCGCAAGGCCTAGCGCCACCCGCGTCGTCGCGCAGGCCGGCCCCGGCTTGATCCCCGCCACCCTGATCGCATCCCCAGGACAACAGCCATGCATACCGAAGAAGAAACGCCGTTCGAGTACAGCGCCCCGGCGTTCGTGACCAGCGCGGTCCTGCGCCGCCTCGGACGCGCGGTCACCTATCCCAGGCTCAACGCCAGCACCACGGCGCTGGTGGTGGTGGACATGCAGAACCACTTCGTGTCCGAAAAGATCCCCGGCACCATCGCGCAGGCGCGCGGCATCGTCCCGGCGATCAACACCATGGCGGCGACGCTGCGCGCCGCCGGCGGCACGGTGATCTGGGTGCAGACCACGGCGCACCGCGCGCACGAGCTCTGGCGCAACCACCACGAGAACTTCCTCTCCCCCGAGACCGCGAAGCGCCGGCTGGCGAGCCTTGCCGAAGACGCCGAGGGCTACAAGGTGTACGCCAAGCTCGACGTCCTGCCCGGCGACCCGGTGGCGCGCAAGATCAAGTACAGCGCGATGATCGACGACTCCAGCGAGCTGCCCGCCCTGCTCAAGGCGCGCGGACTGGACACGCTGCTGATCGCCGGCACCGTCACCAACACCTGCTGCGAGTCCACCGCGCGCGATGCCTCGATGCTGGGCTGCAAGGTGGTGATGCTCACCGACGCGAACGCGGCGCGCGAGCGCGCTCTGCACGAGGCGACGTACAACAACTTCCAGCTCTACTTCGGCGACGTCGCGAGCGTCGCCGAGGTGGGTGCGCGCCTGGCCTGAGCGCGGCCAGGCGGCTTACCTGCGGTCCAGTCCCACCGCGGCCGCCGCGTCCGGCAGGCCGTCGCGCTCCAGCAGGCGCGCGAGGCCTTCGTTGACCCGCCTCACCAGGCCCGGCCCCTGGAACACCAGCCCTGTGAGCAGCTGCACCAGCGAGGCGCCGGCGCGGATCATCGCGTAGGCGTGTTCCCCGGACAGAATGCCACCGGTGCCGACCAGCACGTGGCGCGAGCGGTCGATGCGCGCATCCCACTCACGCAGCGCCGCGAGCGCATAGGCATGGATGGGCGGCGCGGTGAGCGTGCCGGGTCTGGCAGCCAGTTCCGTCGCCGGCGTGCGATAGCCCTCGTAGGGCTTGGGCAGCGCCGCGCCGACGATGTAGCCGGCGAGCACCGTGCTCCCGCTGACCGCGCGCACCAGGGCGTCGATGTCGGACAGGTCGCGCGGGTGGCGCACCTTGAGGAACACCGGACGGCGCGGCGTCACCTCCGCCAGGCGCGCGAGCAGTTCGGCGATGACCTGCGGATCGTCCAGCGGGTTCGCGCCCGGCGGCGAGTTCGGGCAATGCAGGTTGATCGCGAAGTAGTCCGCGCACGGGGCGAGGATGCGTGCCGCGCCGGTGATCTCGGCCAGCACCGCTTCCGCGCCGGCCGGCACGCCGGTGTTGGTCTCCACCAGGCTGATGCCCAGCGGCACGCCGGGCCGGCGTCCGGCCAGGCGCCGTGCGATCACCTCGGCGCCGTCGTTGGGCACGCCGTAGTGGACCATCAGTCCATCGTCGGCGACGACTCGGAACAGGCGCGGGTGCACGCGGTTGCCGGCCGACGGGCGCACCGACACCGAGCCGACTTCGACGCCGCCGAAGCCGATCGCCGCGAACAGCTCGCAGGCCACGCCGTTCTTGTCCATGCCGGCGGGCAGCACCAGCGGCGAGCGGAAGTCGAGTCCCGCGACGCGCGTGCGCAGCCGCGCCTGCGCGGCGCCCGCGCCCGTGCCGAATGCCGCGCCGACCAGGGACGCCACCCCCGGCACGCGGCACAGGCCGCCCGCCGCGCCCAGCACGCTGTGGTGCGTCCATTCCGCATCCAGCCGGAACGCGACCGGGCGGACCCATTGGCGGTACAGGTTCATTGCAGGATTTCCGTTCGGGGATGCGGGCATTCTGCCTCAAGCCCGCGCTGGCGCCGTATCCCCTGCTTCGGGCATATCCGCGGTATCCAGCGGCGCGGTCTGCCAAGATAATGCAGGCCGCAACCGCAACAAGAAACAACCGCTGCCTTGGACTCCCTGCTGCTCGCCGTCGCCGAACCGCTGCTCATCGCCCTGCTCGGGCTGGGCATGCTGCTGGTGCTCATCCGTCGCCGCACCTCCACGCAATCCGCTTCCGGCCCGGTTTCCGTCGCCGCGCTCGCGCGCCGCGGCAAGGCCGGCCGCACGATGGGCCTGCTGTTCCTGCTCGGTATCGCCGCCTACCTGGCGCTCAAGCTGATCCCGCAGACCCTCGAGTACCTGGAGCTGCGGCGCAACCTGTCGCGCGGCAAGCAGGTCGCGCAGTTCGCTCAATGGGACGACCTGGCGCTGCGCTGCGCCTCGGGCGAACCGCTGGGCATGCAGTTGCACCGGCTGTTCAGCCGCCACGAGATCTACGTGCTGCGCGTGGTCTGGAACGTGCTGCCGCCGCGCTACGAGATCCTCGCGACCGGCCAGGCGCGGATCACCGAAGGCTCGCCGGAGCGCTTCATGGAACTGCGCGCGGAGGTCGGCCTGTCCGGCAACGCCCGCCTCACCGGGGCGACCCTGCTGGACGACCCGGACGCGCTGGCCTCGGCGCGCCCGCTGCTCGCCAACGCGTGCCGCCGCAGTCTGCGGGTCGAGCCCTGACGCCGGGACGCCGCTGTCACATAAGTTGGCCCCCGGCGCATGCCATGGCAACATTGCAGGATCATGTCAAAGGAAGTTTTCCTCTGGTGGGTGTTCCTCTGCGCCGTGAGCGCGGTGAACGTGTTCGCCTGGTCGCTGTCGGCCAAGGCGCTGGGGCGGCGCCAGCCCCTGCTCACCGCCGAGGTGTACGCCGCGCGCAGGCTGCAGCTGCTGCTGTCGGCGGGGTACGTACTGGGCTGCGCGTTCCGCTCGGTGCTGCCGGTGTTCGACGTCCCGCGCATGGTGCTGTTCGACGTCTGGCTGTCCAGCGCAATCGTCGGGCGTTCGGTGGCCACAGTGGCCGAGCTCTGCTTCGTCGCGCAGTGGGCGCTGCTGTTGCGCGAGATATCGGTAGAGACGCGCAGCCGCCTCGGCCACACCTGCGCGCTGGCGCTGGTCCCGCTGATCCTGGTCGCCGAGGGCTTTTCCTGGTACTCGGTGCTGACCACGTCCAACCTCGGCCACGTGATCGAGGAAACGCTGTGGGGCATCAGCGCCGCGCTGCTGGTCACCAGCCTGGTCGCGATCTGGCCGCGCTGCGATGCCGCGCTGCGCAACCTGCTCGCCGTGATCTGCGCGGCCGGCGTCGGCTATGTCTGCTACATGTTCCTGGTCGACGTGCCCATGTACTGGGCGCGCTGGATCGCCGACGAGGCGCACGGCCGGACCTACATGGGCCTCGCCGAGGGCGTGCTCGATGCCGCGGGACGGCGCGTGGTGTCGCACCGCTGGGAAGACTGGCGCCAGGAAGTGGCGTGGATGTCGCTGTACTTCAGCGTCGCGGTCTGGCTGAGCATCGCGCTGGTCCACGCGCCGGCGCTCAAGCCCGCGATGCGCGGCGCGCGCGCCTGGCGCGAGGCGCACATCGAAAAATCGCCAAAAACAGCCTAAGTGGCTGTTTTTATTGAATAATTTCCCATCACGCCGTGCGGCGCCGCATCCAGCGGGCTGACTGAGTGGCTTGCCGCGCGGCTTACTGCGCGCCTATCTTCGCCGCGCCGATGATCTTGCCCCAGCGCTCGGATTCAGAGCGCAGGTAAGTGCGGAATTCCGCCGGTCCCTTCAGGTCCATCTCCGCGCCCTGCTCGCCCAGTTGCGCCTGCACCTCGGGAAGGCGCGAGGTGGCGAGGATCTCCTGCGCCAGCCACTCCACCACCGGCGCGGGCGTCTTCGCCGGGGCGAGGAAGCCGAACCAGCCGGTCACGACCAGGTCCTTCATGCCGGCCTCGGGCGCGGACGGCACGTCGGGCGCCGCCTTGGACCGGGCCGCATTGGTCAGCGCCAGCGCGCGCAGCTTGCCGGCCTTCACCTGCGGCAGCACGCCGGGGAGGTTGTCGATCAGCATGTGGATCTGCCCGCCGACCAGGTCGGTCACCGCCGCCGAGGTGCCCTTGTAGGGAACGTGCAGCATGTCCGCGCCGGCGAGGAAGCGGAACAGTTCGCCCGACAGGTGCGCGGTCGTGCCCTGGCCGGCCGAGCCGAAGCTGACCTTGCCGGGTTGAGACCGGATCCAGGAAACCAGTTCAGTCAGCGTGCGCGCCGGCACGCCGGGATGCACCGCGACGATGTTGGGCACACCCGCGACCAGCGCGACCGGCGCGAGGTCGCGGTCCACGACATAGGGCACCTTGCCCATGTGCGGGCTCATGGTCAGCGGTCCGGCCGCGCCCAGCAGCAGGGTCAGGCCGTCGGGCGCCGCGCCGGTGACGGCGGTGATGCCGATGGCCGCGCCCGCGCCGGGACGGTTCTCAACCAGCATGCGCACACCGGCCGCGCTCTCCAGCCGCGTGGCCACCACGCGCGCCATGATGTCGCTGGTGCCGCCGGGCGGGAACGGCACGATCAGGCGGATCGGCTGGCCGGGAAAGCCCGCCGGGCGGTCCGCTGCGACGCCGGTGCCAGGCAGGACCAGGGCAAGGGCGGCGATCGCCGGGGCAAGCAGGGAGAGCGTGAAACCGGTGGAGGGCATGGGCCTAGCGTCCTTTTCGCTGTGTGGCTAGATCGGGATGACCAGCAGGGTGTCGAGGTTGCGCGAATCCAGTAGCACGTTCCGTTCCCGGATCAGCAGCTCGCCATCCACCTCGGTGAACAGGTCGTCGTAGGTGCCCACGGAAAACAGCGACACCTCCCCGGTCTTCATCACCCGCGTCACGTTGAAGCTGGTCAGCACGCGCCGCTGCGCGGCCGGCGTCCCCTCGCTGCCCGGCGCAAAGCGCGGAAGCGACACCACGTGCCGGTAGGTATGCGGATCGAACACGTTGCCGTGGCGGATCGCCAGCACCCGGTCGCGCAGCATGCCGCGCCCCTCGCAGTGCATCAGGCCGATGGCCCAGCCGTTGGCATGGCCCTCGCGGGTCTGCACCCGGTACAGGCACTCCTCGGAAAAATGGCCCGGCCAGTCCTCCAGCCGGTCGTCGTCGATGGTCCCCGCGCAATCCACCACCCGCTGCGCCGCACGCGCGAGGAAATCCCTGTCTGCTGCATTCATCGTTGCCATTCCGGTAACCCGCTCAGTAACCCAGCAGTCCGCGCCACTGCTTCCAGAAGCCGCGCACCGCGCCCTCGGAAACCCGCGTCTGCCGCGCCGGGCCGACGTCATGCCCGCCCATCTCGACGATCGCGCCCACGCCCTGGTCGCCCTTGGTGGTGCGCTGCACGGCGTTGCCGATGAAGCCGTCCTCCAGCGACACCAGGCCGGCGGGGCCGACCAGGTTGCTCTGCATCAGGCGCATGCGCATCTGCTCCGGGGTGTCGTCCTCGTAGCAGAACACCCACCACTGCAGGTCGCAGCGGTCCAGGCCACGCGGCACCAGCAGGCGCACAGCCAGCGTGTTCTGGATCTGCTGCAGGAACACGTTGGGGAACAGGGTCTGGATCATGTGGGTGATGCCGTCCTCGAACTCCGGCCACACCTTGAGGATGCGGCGGTCCTCGATCGCCAGGTCGCGCATCGAGCGCAGGCCGCCGTTGGCGTAGTCGGTGCCCTCGGCATCGTCGGTCGCCATCTTGGCCCAGCTCAGGTGCGAGCCGCCGGCCTCGTTGACCTCCACCGCGCCGTCCATGGACAGGCGGTTCAGGCCGAAGGTCGCGAAGAAGGTGTGCAGCAGGCTCGCGTGGTAGGAGTCGCGCACGTTCTCGGCGTACAGCTTCCAGTTGTTGGGCAGCACCTGGGTGTAGCCGCCGATCAGCTTGATCGGCTTGTGGAAAAAGCGCTCCAAGCTCCACACCATGCGCGGGCCGAACCACTCCGCCGCGGAGGGCAGCTTGTCGGAGAAGGTCGCGAACACCAGGTTGCGTATGGTGTCCACGCGCAGTTCCTTCAGGCCCTTGCTGGCGATGTCGAAGCTCTCCGGCATGCCGCCCTCGCCGCGCACGCCGCGCTTGAAGGCCACCGACTGCAGCTTGCCGTCCAGGCTGTACACCCAGTTGTGGTACATGCAGGTGAAGTTCTCCAGCCTGCCGCCCGGCTCCAGGCACAGCATCGAACCGCGGTGGATGCAGCGGTTGACGAACACGCGGATCGCGCCGGCCGCATCGCGCACCATGATCACCGGGGTGTCTCCCACCCAGTTGGTGCGGTACTGGCCGGGCTCGGGGATCTCGACGTCCAGGCCCACCAGGTTCCAGGTCTCGCCCTGGAACAGCAGGCGCTGCTCGGCCTTGGCGATCTCCGGGTCGTTGTAGACGCGGAACGGCACGCGCGCCAGGCCCTCGTCGGGCCAGCGGAACATGGCGTCGGTTTCTGCCCTGCTGGTTGCATTCATCTTGGCATCCAATGCGGAATCGGTCGGCGGATCGTACATGCATTCGCGAGGCGGGGAACTACGCGGGACGGGCGCACCGGCGCAAGCCATGCCGCACCGCAATGAGGCGCGGCATGGCGTCGTTGCCCCGAATGCGCCAAGATGTGGCGGGGCCCCAACCACGGCTGCGGGCTTGCATGCCAACCAGAAAGGAACACCGATGACACGCACGGTATCCGCCTCGAATCGCACGCGCCTCGGCGCGGCCCTGTTCGCCTGCGCCATGGGCTTGTGCGGCGGCGCGCTGGCGCAGGCCTGGCCGCAGCGCCCCATCACCGTGGTCGTGCCGATCGCACCGGGCGGCAGCGCCGACCCGATCGGCCAGGCCGTGGCCGGCAAGCTGTCGGAGGCCTTCGGCCAGCAGATGGTGCTGGAGCACCGCGGCGGGGCCAACGGGTTGATCGCCTACAACGCGGCTCGCGCGCGTCCGGCCGACGGCTACACGCTGCTGCTGGGCAACGACAGCCAGATGGTCACCACCCCGCACCTGATGCCGGACCTGGGCTACTGGGACAGGCACTACGCGCCGGTGATACGCGGCATCAACGTCGAGTACGTGCTGGCGGTGCATCCGAGCATCCCCGCCAACACCGTGCCGGAACTCGTCACCTACCTCAAGGCCAACCCGGGCAAGGTCAGCTACGCGCACATCGGCACGGCCAGCATCCACCAGTTGTCCATGGAGATGCTCAAGTCGGCCGCCGGCATCCCGGTGCCGGACGTGGTCGGCATTCCCTACAAGGGAAGCGGCCAGTACCTGGTGGACATGGTCGCGGGCGAAGTGAAACTCGCCTACGGCGGCCTGGCGCAGACCATGCCCTTCGTGCGCTCGGGCAAGCTCAAGGCGCTCGCGGTCGGCTCGCTCAAGCGGCTGGACACCTATCCCGCCCTGCCCGCGATCTCCGAGACCTGGCCCGGCTTCGAGACCAACTCGTCGTGGAACTACTTCGCGCCGCTGGGCACCCCGCCCGCGGTGCTCGCCCGGCTGAATGCCGAGATCAACAAGGCCCTGTCGGCGCCCGACGTGCGCGAGCGCCTGCTGGGCCTGGGCCTGTTCCCGCTGGGTGGCACCCCCGAGGCCCTGGCCACGCGCATGAAGGAAGACTACGAGAAGTGGGGCGCGATCATCCGAAAGCTCGGCCTGAAGATCCAGTAAGGCCACCGCCAGCCAAGCGGCATTAACTGCTCCCGGCGAGGCATCGCCGGGAGCAGTTCGCATTTCGGGCCGGCCGCGGCTCCTTGGAAGGCGCGGGACCGCTCGACGGATCGCCCCAAGGCAGACACGCGCGGCCTGCGCGCCGCGGCACGCGCGACGGCCTACGTTCGGAACCGCACAGACGCTCCCCGGCCACCGGACCAAGCTGTCCGCACGCACCCCGCAGCGTCGGTGCGCGGATTCCGTCCGGAGGCAAGCCATGAGTCCCGCTCCCATGCAGCAGCCGATCCAGTTCCATCACGGAGCGCCGGCCGCGTTCGACGCCAACAAGGCGCGCGGTTCCGCGACCCAGCCAGTCGCAGAGCCGGGCCCGAAGCCGAGCGACACCGGCTTTGCCGCGATGCTGGATGGCTTCCGTTCCAGCGGCGGCACCTCCAGCGGCGCGGACCTCGGCCTTCTGCTCGCGCGCCACGATCACGGCGACTTCATCAGCTTCGCCCGGCTGCTGGTCGCGGGCGAGTTGTTCGCCTTCGAATGGCGGCACACGCTGTGGATTCCCATGTTCCAGTTCGACCAGCGGGACCTGTCGACCAAGCACGACGTCCAGCGGGTGCGCGCCGCGCTGCCCGCCAGCTTCAGCGGCTGGTCGCTGGCCGGCTGGTTCGCGCGGCCCAATGCGCTGCTCGGCGCGCGCCGCCCTGCTGACATGCTCGCCACCGACCTCGCCGCCGTGCTGCACGCCGCGCACGCGGTCGAAGGACCCCGAAGGCCTTGCTGGTCATGACGGCTACCCTGAGCAGGATCGGCCCCGCTAGGGCGACGGACCTGCCGCGCCGCCCGCCTGCGGTCCCGGCGGAGCCCGATTCGGCGGAGCATGGCTGGATGGACGGGTTCGGGCAGCCGCAGCGGCAGTTTACCAAGGGCGAGTTCCTCTACCGCGCCGGCGACCCGTTCCGCTACCTGTACGCGGTACGACGCGGTTCGTTCAGGAGCGCCAGCCTCTCGGAGGACGGACGCCAGCAGGTCACCGGCTTCCACCTCGCTGGCGAGCTGATGGCGCTGGACGCGATCGGCGCCTCCACCCATGCCAGCGAGGCGGTGTCCATGGAGGACAGCGCCGCGAGCGCCATTCCCTACGCGCTGCTGGCCAGCCAGTGCCGCGAGCACCCCGGGCTGCAGCGGCGCTTCCACCGGCTGATGAGCCGCGAGATCACGCGCGACCATGGCGTGCTGCTCCTGCTGGGCAGCATGTGCGCCGAGGCGCGGCTCGCCGCCTTCCTGCTCAACCTGTCGCGCCGCCATGCCAATTGGGGCGGGCCCGACGGCGAGTTCATCCTGCACATGACGCGCGACGACATAGGCAGCTACCTTGGCATGCGCATCGAGACCGTCAGCCGCCAGTTCACCCGGTTCCAGGCGCGCGGCCTGCTGTCGGTTCGGCTGCGCCTGGTGCGCATACTCGACGCGGAGGGCATGCACGAATGCGCCGCGCGGCGCACCGGCTGAATATGGTGAGGCCGGCATCGGAGGCAGGCCGTTCCGCCGCATCGCACTCCGCGCGCAAAATGGCCTGAAAGCCGCATAAACCGCTGTTTTTCATAGCTATTTCTACCACCCCACCAGCAGCGGATCAGGACGGCTGTCCGCGCGGCGGGGCGGACGCGGGACGTTCTTCACCCGGATGCATCCCGAGTGACAAGGGCATGGAGAGGAATGCCACGACCAGCACGGCGAGCATGGCCAGCGAAACGACGCCAATGAATTGGTAAAGGAACACCTTCAGTGATACATCCATCGCGCTGTCTCCAGCGCCGCATGCGGCGGCTGCCCGCCTGACGCAAAAATGGCCCGGAACGGAGTTGCCGTGCCGGGCCGAACCTTCCAGGCGTCCGCCAAGGGAGGGAAAAAGGACGAACACCCGAGGCCATCATGCGTGCCCGTCCGCGCCGCGTCGGTGCGCTTGCGCGCACAGCCCCGTCGCGCCAAGGAGCACCAGCAACGGGACGTGTCGGTCCTGGCTAGGCTCCTGCGCGAGGTGTCGCGTTCGAGGCCGGCAAGGAAGGGGACGGCGCCAGCATGCGCGTCACTTGATGCGGATGTCGTTCTTGAGTGAGCTGACGTCCGGAGCCGGCATTCTGTGCGGCGACCAGGGGCAGGGCCGTGCGCCCGCGTACATGCCCGAACCGGGCCGCGTTGCACAGGGGCACGGGTGCTGGGTGCGCTGACACACCGACGCCACGCGCGCCGGCGCATAGGGTTGCGCGCTGCGCCGCCCAACCGGGCCGGCGCCACGCCACCACGGACGGATTCCCATGAAACCAGGAACCATCGCGGCAATTCTCGCCGCCGCATCGATGATCAGTGGCGCAACCGCGCTCGCCCAGGGCAAGGGTGAACGTGGTGGCGGCGACCGCAACGACTGGCAGGACCGCGGACAGCAAAGCCGCGGCCAGTCGCGCGATGCAGAGCGGCGCCCCGAGCGCGCCCAGCAGCGCCAGTTCCGCCCGGACGAGCGGCGGGAATCCCGCGGCCGGGGGCCGGAACGGCGCGACGCCATCACGCGCGAGCGAATGGAAGACCGGCGCGATGAGCGCGGCGCCGGCCCCAACCATGAATACCGTCGAGGACAACGCATGCCGGCGGAGTTCCGCACCCGCTACTACGTGGTCGATGACTGGCGCGGCCACGACCTGCATGCGCCGCCGCGGGGCTACCACTGGGTGCAGACCGGCGCGGACTTCGTACTGATCGCGATCGCGACCGGCCTGATCGCCGAACTCCTCCTGCGCAACTGAGCGGCACACCGTCGGTGCCCTGCCTCCCCGTCCGCTAGCCGCCGCGCCGGAACCGCCGCCCACAAGCAGGGGCGCGCCGCATCGGGCGGTGCACGACTGATGCGGGAATGCGGCCGCGCGGCGCGGCCAGTCGTCCCGGCACCCTGCGCGGGCCGGGACTGCCTATGTTCGATGGCGTACAGAACCTCCGCACCCATCGACGCACACTCTCCGCCTCATCGCACAGTCCACGCAACCTCATGAACAGGCTGGACGATTGAAGACAAGCGCCACTACCCTGGCCGGTTCATTGGCCGGGCTGATACGCCGATTCCGCCCGGGAGGATGGGCGGAGGAGTGGTCCGCCGACGAGCCTCCGCTGCGCTCCGAGCTGCTCAGCGTCGAGCAGATGGCCTCCCACGGCAAGGCGCTCGCCGCCTCGCATTCGCCGGGACGCAAGCGCATACGCGATCCCCTGCTGACTCGCCTGGCGCGCAACGAGTCGGTGCTGCACCGTGCGCGCGACCTGCTGATCGCCGCGGTGCTGGACAAGCGCCCGGGCACCCCCGCCGGCGAATGGCTGCTGGACAACTTCCACCTGATCGAAGAGCAGATACGCACCGCGCGGCAGCACCTGCCGCCGGACTACAGCCGCGAACTGCCGCGCCTGGGCAACGGCCCTTCCGCCGGGTTGCCGCGCGTCTACGACATCGCGCTGGAGGCGATCTCGCACGGCGACGGCCAGGTGGACCCGGAAACGCTGGGACGCTTCCTCACCGCCTACCAGAGCGTCACCACCCTGACGCTGGGCGAGCTCTGGGCGATCCCCATCATGCTGCGCCTGGCGCTGATCGAGAACCTGCGCCGGGTGGGCACGCGCATCATCGCCCACCGCAGCGGGCGCGACCTCGCCGCCGTGTGGGCCGGCCACATGTCCGACGCGGTGCAGAACGATCCCAAGAGCCTGATCCTGGTGGTGGCGGACATGGCGCGCTCCAACCCGGCGATGACCAGCTCCTTCGTCGCCGAGATCGCGCGCCGCCTGCAGGGCCAGAGCGCGGCGATGACCATGCCGCTGCACTGGATCGAGCAGCGCCTGGCCGAACTCGGCCTGTCCATCGCCCAGCTGGTGCAGGCCGAGAACCAGCAGCAGGCCGCCGACCAGGTCTCGATCAGCAACAGCATCAGCAGCCTGCGCCAGCACGCCGCCACCGACTGGCACGACTTCGTCGAATCCATGAGCGCCACCGAGCGCATCCTGCGCGAGGATGCCTCGGGCGTGTATCCGCGCATGGACTTCGCCACCCGCGACCACTACCGGCACGTGGTGGAGTCCCTCGCGCGCCGCGGCGGCCTCACCGAGGAGCGCGTCGCCGGGCTGTGCGTCCGGCTCGCGCTGGACGCCGCCGGGAAGGAAGGCGCGGCGTCCCCGCCCGACGGCGCATCCGGCACCGGGGACCACCGCGAGGCGCACGTCGGGCACTACCTGGTCGGCGCCGGGCTCGCGCAGCTCGAGGCCGCGGCCGGCGCGCGCCCGCGCTGGAGCGCCGCCACCCGGTGCGTCGGCACGCGCGGCGCCTACCTCGCCTTCATCCTGCTGGTGACCACGGCGCTGACCGCGGCCCTGCTGTCGCACGCCGCGGCGAACGGCCTGCCGGGCTGGCTGGCCTGGCCGGGGGCGCTCGCCACCGCGCTCGCGATGAGCCAGCTGGCCATCGCCATCGCCAACTGGCTGGCCACGCTCACGCTCCTTCCCGAACCCCTGCCGCGGCTGGACTATGCCAAGGGACTGGAACGGGCCTCGCGCACCCTGGTGGTGATCCCCACCATGCTCTACACCGAGCGCAACGTGGAGGACCTGGCCGAGTCGCTGGAGGTGCGCTTCCTCGCCAACCGCGACGCCTTCCTGCAGTTCGGCCTGCTCACGGACTTCGGCGACGCCCCGGCGGCCGAGATGCCGGAGGACGCCGCGCTGCTCGCCCTCGCCTGCGAGCGCATCACCGCGCTGAACCTGAAGTACCACGGCGCCGCGCCCGCCGGCGAGGGCGACCCGTTCTTCCTGTTCCACCGTCCGCGGCTGTGGAACGCCCGCGAGGGAGCCTGGATCGGCGAGGAGCGCAAGCGCGGCAAGCTCGCGGCGCTGAACGGACTGCTGCTCGAGGGCATCAGCGCGCCGTTCTCGCGCATCGTCGGCGACGTCCAGGGCCTGTCCGGGGTGCGCTACGTGATCACGCTGGACACCGACACCCAGCTGCCGCGCGACTCCGCGCGACGCCTGGTGTCCACCATCGCCCACCCGCTCAACCGCGCGCTCTACGATCCGGCGCGCCGCCGCGTCACGCAGGGTTACGGCATCCTGCAGCCGCGCGTGGCGGTGAGCCTGCCGGGCGCGAGCCATTCGCGCTACGCGCTGCTCCACGGCGAGGACGCGGGTCTGGATCCCTACACGCGCATGACCTCCGACGTGTACCAGGACCTGTTCGCCGAGGGCTCCTTCACCGGCAAGGGCATCTACGACGTGGCCGCCTTCGAGCTCGCGCTCAAGGACCGGCTGCCGGAGAACCGCATCCTCAGCCACGACCTGCTGGAGGGCTGCTACGCGCGCTCGGGCTATGCCAGCGACGTGCAGTTCTACGAGGAGAACCCGTCGCGCTACAGCACCGACGCGAGCCGCCGCCACCGCTGGATGCGCGGCGACTGGCAACTGGCGGCCTGGCTGCTGCGGCGCGTGCCGGCGGGAGGCCCCGGCGTCGGCGCCCGCGCCACCGAGGCCAACCCGCTGTCGCTGCTGTCCCAGTGGAAGATCTTCGACAACCTGCGCCGCAGCCTGGTCACGCCCGCGCTCACCGCCATCCTGCTGGCCGGCTGGCTCGCGCTAGACCAGGCCTGGCTCTGGACCGCCGCCGCGCTCGCCGTGCTGTGGCTGCCCGCCTTCGGCATGACGGCGGTGGAGCTCGCGCGCAAGCCCGCCGAGGCGCCGTTCGCGCAGCACCTTCGCATCGTGCTGCGCTCGGCGCTGGCGCGGCTGGCGGGATTCGCGTTCGCGGTGGCCTGCATGCCCTTCGAGGCCTGGCTGGCGCTGGACGCGGTGCTGCGCACGCTGTGGCGCGGGCTGGTGACGCGCCGGCGCATGCTGGAGTGGACCGCCAGCGCGCGGCTGGACGCGGCCTGCGCGGCGGATGGCAGGCCGGGCACGCCGGCCATCATGCGGGCGCTGTGGCTCGCGCCGCTGCTGGCCGCGGGCATGGCCGCGCTGCTCGCCGACCTGCAACCGGCGTCGCTGGCGCCGGCCGCGCCGGTGCTGCTGCTGTGGCTGGCCTGCCCGCTGGTGGTGTGGTGGCTGGGCCAGCCGGTCGCCGGCACACCCGCCAGCCTGGACGCGGAGCAGACGCTGTTCCTGCGCACCATCGCCCGGCGCACCTGGGCATTCTTCGACACCTTCGTCAGCGCGGAGGACCACTGGCTGCCGCCCGACAACTTCCAGGAGACGCGCGACAAGGGACTGGCCCACCGCACCTCGCCGACCAACATGGGCCTGTCGCTGCTGGCCAACCTGTCGGCGCACGACTTCGGCTACATCACCACCACCCGCCTGATCCAGCGCACCACCGACGCGCTCGCCACCATGCGCCTGCTCGAGCGCCACCGCGGCCACTTCTACAACTGGTACGACACCCAGACCCTCAAGCCGCTGCTGCCGGTCTACGTGTCCTCGGTGGACAGCGGCAACCTTGCCGGCCACCTGGTCACCCTGGCGCCCGGGCTGGAGGGCATCGCGCGCCAGCCGATCAGCGGCGTGCGCTGGCTGGACGGGCTGGAGGACACGTTCCTGACGCTGGCGGGCACGCCCCCCACCGCCGCGGCCGGGTCGCTGCGCAAGTTCCAGGCGCACCTGGACGAGGCGCGCGCCACGCCGCCGGCGGGCCTGCGCGACCTGCACCGCTGCCTGGAACGCATGGCGGCCACCGCAGTGCGCATCACCCGCGAACTGGGCGAGGCCGGCGGCCCGGAACCCTACACCTGGGCGCAGGCGCTGGAGCGCCATTGCCACGAACTGCTCGGCGAGATCGCGTGGCTCGCACCCTGGACCGTGCTGGCCGGCACGCCGCCCGGTTCCGGCGAGCTGGCGCAGCTGGAGCGCATCCCGCTGCTGGGTGAACTGGCCGGACTGGAACGGGAACTGCAGCCGGCGATCGCCGCGCGCCTCGCGCTGACCACCAGCCCGGCCGAGCGCGCCTGGCTGGGCGCGGTGGCCAACGGGCTCACGCAGGCCGCCGCGCGCGGCAACGAGCGCATCAAGCAGCTGGCCGGGCTCGCCGCGCAGGCCGCCGCGATGGCCCGCATGGACTACGACTTCCTCTACGACGAGGTGCGCCACCTGCTCGCCATCGGCTACCACGTCACCGAGCACCGGCGCGACCCCGGCTGCTACGACCTGCTGGCTTCGGAGGCGCGCTTCGCGGTGTTCGTCGGCATCGCGCAGGGCAAGCTGCCGCAGGAGAGCTGGTTCGCGCTGGGGCGCTCGCTGATCAACGTGGGCAACGGCCCGACCCTGCTGTCCTGGAGCGGCTCGATGTTCGAGTACCTGATGCCGCTGATCGTGATGCCGACCTTCGACAACACGCTGCTGGACGAGAGCTACCGCGCGGCGGTCCGGCGCCAGGTCGAGTACGGCCGCGAGCGCGGCGTGCCCTGGGGCATGTCCGAGTCCGGCTACAACGCCATCGACGCCGCCCACAACTACCAGTACCGCGCCTTCGGCGTGCCAGGCCTGGGCATACGCCGGGGCCTGTCCAGCGACCTGGTCATCGCCCCCTACGCCAGCGCACTGGCGCTGATGGTCGCCCCGGACGAGGCCTGCTCCAACCTGCAGCGCCTCGCGGCAGAAGGCATGCTCGGGCGCTACGGCTTCTACGAGGCGGCCGACTACACCGCCTCGCGCCTGCGCCGGCGCGAGACCTGCGCCGTGGTGCGCTCCTACATGGCGCACCACCAGGCGATGAGCCTGCTGGCCTTCAGCGACCTGCTGCTGGACCGGCCCATGCAGCGGCGCTTCGCCTCCGACCCGCTGGTGCGCGCGACCATCCTGCTGCTGCAGGAGCGCATCCCCAAGGCCAACGCGCTCTACCTGACGGACCGGGAAGGCGCCGACTACCGGGTGTCGGACGAGGCGCAGGAGCTGCCGCTGCGCCTGTTCAGCACGCCGGACACGCGCCTGCCCGAGGTGCAGCTGCTGTCCAACGGCCGCTACAACGTCATGGTCACCAACGCGGGCGGCGGCTACAGCCGCTGGAAGGACGTCGCGGTCACGCGCTGGCGCGAGGACAGCACCGGCGACCCGTGGGGCACGTTCTGCTACCTGCGCGACACCGGCACCGGCAAGGTCTGGTCGCCCTCGCTGCAGCCCACGCTCAGGCGCATGGACGCCTACGAGGCGGTGTTCACCGAGCAGCGCGTGGAGTTCCGCTGCAACGACGCGGAGTTCGACACCCAGACCGAGATCGTGGTGTCGCCCGAGGACGACATCGAGATCCGCCGGGTGCGCGTCACCAACCGCACGCGCACCCGGCGCAGCATCGACGCCACCAGCTACGCCGAGGTGGTGCTGGCGGCGTCCTCGGCCGACGACCTGCACCCGGCCTTCAGCAACCTGTTCATCCAGACCGAGATCGACGCCGCGCGCGGCGCGATCCTCTGCACCCGGCGCCAGCGCTCCAGCGGCGAGGCCACGATCTGGATGCTGCACATGATGGCGGTGCACGGCGTCGCCGACTCGCAGGTGTCCTACGAGACGGACCGCGCCCGCTTCATCGGCCGCGGCAACGCACCGGTCGACCCGCGCGCGCTGCAGGCCGGCGTGTCGCTTTCGGGCTCGCAGGGATCGGTGCTCGACCCGGTCGTGTCGGTGCGGCGCAGCGTCGCGCTGGACCCGATGCAGACCGTCACCTTCGACCTGGTGACCGGCATCGGCGAGGACCGCGCCGCCTGCCTGCTGCTGGCCGAGAAGTACCAGGACCGGCGCCTCGCCGACCGCGCCTTCGAGATGGCGTGGACGCACAGCCAGGTGGCGCTGCGCCAGATCAACGTCACCGAGGCGGACGCGCAGCTCTACGGGCGGCTGGCCGGTTCGGTGATCCACGCCAACCGTTCGCTGCGCGCGGATGCGGCGGTGATCGCCGCCAACCGGCGCGGCCAGTCAGGGCTGTGGGGCTACGCCATCTCGGGCGACCTGCCGATCGTGCTGGTCCAGCTGAAGGACCCGGCCAACATCGAACTGGCGCGCCAGATGGTGCAGGCGCATGCCTACTGGCGGCTCAAGGGCCTGGCGGTGGACCTGGTGATCTGGAACGAGGAGCGCGGCAGCTACCGGCAGGCGCTGCACGAGCAGATCATGGGACTGATCGCGGCCGGCCAGGAGACCAGCGTCATCGACCGGCCCGGCGGCATCTTCGTGCGCTCGGCCGACCAGATCTCCAACGAGGACCGCATCCTGCTGCAGTCGGTGGCGCGCGTGGTGCTCACCGATGCGCGCGGCAGCCTCGCCGACCAGGTCAAGCGCATCCCCCCCGCGGACCTCGCCATGCCCAAGCTCGTGCCGGGCCGGGCGCGCGCGCCCGCCCCCGCCAGGCTGCCCGGCGCGCCGGCGGACGCGCAGCGCGCGGACCTCTACCTGCCCAACGGCACCGGCGGCTTCACCCCGGACGGACGGGAATACGTGATCACCACCACCCACCCGCAGGCCACGCCCACGCCCTGGGTGAACGTGCTGGCCAATCCGCGATTCGGCTGCGTGGTGTCCGACAGCGGGTCGATGTACACCTGGAACGAGAACGCGCACGAGTTCCGGCTCACGCCGTGGAGCAACGACTCGGTGGGCGACGTGAGCGGCGAGGCCTTCTACCTGCGCGACGAGGAAACCGGCCACGCCTGGTCGCCCAGCGGCCTGCCGCGGCGCGGCACCGGGCCCTACGTCACGCGCCACGGCTTCGGCTACAGCGTGTTCGAGCACACCGAGGACGGCGTGGCCTCCGAGCTCACGGTGTTCGTCTCGCACGACCTGCCGGTGAAGTTCGCGGTGCTGAAGGTGCGCAACGTGTCGGGACGGACCCGCCAGCTGTCGGCCACCGGCTACGTGGAATGGGTGCTGGGCAACTCGCGCCACAAGTCCGGCATGCACGTGGTCACCGAGATCGACACCCAGGGCGGCGCGCTGTTCGCGCGCAACGCCTACAACCCCGAGTTCGGCGAATGCGTGGCCTTCTTCGACGCCGACGACGCGGCGCGCACCGTCAGCGGCGACCGCGCCGAGTTCATCGGCCGCAACCGCAGCCTGCGCGACCCGGCCGCGATGGGCCGGGCGCACCTGTCGGGGCGCGTGGGCGCGGCCCTCGACCCCTGTGCCGCGATCCAGGTTCCCTTCGAGCTGGCCGACGGCGCGACGCGCGAGGTGATCTTCCGGATGGGAACCGGCCAGGGCAAGGATGACGCGAGCAGCCTGGTGCAGCGCCTGCGCCGGTCCGGCACCGCCCGCGACGCGCTGGCCGCGGTGCGCGCCTACTGGAACCACGCGCTGGGCGCCGTCCAGGTGCGCACGCCCGAGCGCTCGCTGGACGTGCTGTGCAACGGCTGGCTGGTGTACCAGACCATGGGTTGCCGCCTGTGGGGGCGCAGCGGCCACTACCAGTCGGGCGGGGCCTTCGGCTTCCGCGACCAGCTGCAGGACGTGATGGCGCTGGTGCACACGCAGCCGGGACTGGCGCGCGAGCACCTGCTGCGCTGCGCCTCGCGCCAGTTCCTCGAGGGCGACGTGCAGCACTGGTGGCATCCGCTGGCCGGGCGCGGCGTGCGCACGCATTGCGCCGACGACTTCCTGTGGCTGCCGCTGGCGGCGTGCCGCTACGTCCGGGCGACGGGCGATACGGCGCTGCTGGACGAACAGGTGTACTTCCTCGACGGGCGCGCGGTGAACCCGGGCGAGGACTCGTACTACGACCTGCCGCAGCGCTCGCTGGAATCGGCCAGCGTCTACCAGCACTGCGTGCGCGCCATCCTGCGCGGCTTCCGCTACGGCGAGCACGGTCTGCCGCTGATGGGCTCGGGCGACTGGAACGACGGCATGAACCTGGTGGGCGCCGGCGGCCGCGGCGAGAGCGTCTGGCTGGGCTTCTTCCTGCACCACGTGCTGCAGGCCTTCGTCCCGGTGGCGCGCGCGCACGGGGACGCGGCGTTCGCCGAGCGCTGCGAGGCCGAGGCGCTGCACCTGCGCGAGAACATCGAGGCGCACGGCTGGGACGGCGCCTGGTACCGGCGCGCCTGGTTCGACGACGGCACGCCGCTGGGCTCGTCGGTGAACGAGGAATGCAGCATCGATTCGGTTGCGCAGTCCTGGTCGGTGCTCTCGGGCGTGGCGAGCCCGCAGCGCGCCCGCACCGCCATGGCCTCACTTGACGAGCGCCTGGTGGACCGCCAGCACGCGCTGGTGCGCCTGCTCGCCCCGCCCTTCGACCGCTGCGAGCCCGATCCCGGCTACATCCGGGGCTACCTGCCCGGGGTGCGCGAGAACGGCGGCCAGTACACCCATGCGGCGATCTGGGCGACCATGGCCTTCGCCGAGCTGAAGGACCACGGGAAGGCCTGGGAACTGTTCCGCATGATCAACCCGTTAAACCACGGCAGCTCGCCGGCCCGGTCCGGCATCTACATGGTGGAACCCTACGTGGTCGCCGCCGACGTGTATGCCGTGGCGCCGCACACCGGGCGCGGGGGCTGGACCTGGTACACCGGCTCGGCCGGCTGGATGTACCAGCTGGTCACCGAGTCGCTGCTGGGCCTGCGCATCGAAGCCGGCCGGCTGCGCATCGAACCCTGCCTGCCGGCGGACTGGCCCGGATTCGGCATGAGCTACCGATTCGGCGCCACCACCTATCGCCTCGAAGTGGTGGTCCAGCCGGGCTCGACGCTGGCCCCGGCCATGAGCCTGGACGGCGAGCCGCAGCCTGACGGGTGGATCACGCTGCGCGACGACGGCACCGAGCACCACGCGCAGTTGCTGCTGCCCGGCGCCCCCGCCGCGGGGGAGGCCGCGACGCCTCAGCGCTTGCCGGTGATCGCAGCGTAAGCCAGCGCGCAGCCACCCGCCACCACCAGCGGGGACAGGAACACCGTGTGGGTGCGTTCCGCGGTCGCGGTGATGGAGCCGATCTGCAATACCGATTCGGTCGTGGTGTAGCTGAAGAGCTCGTAACCGAGCACCGCTGCGCCCAGCGCGATGAACACGAGGCCGGCGATCTGGATGGGCTTCATGGCGGCTTTCACTGCGAGGTCCCGCGCCACCAGACTGGATGCCACGGTGCGCCCGCGACCCTCAGAACTGGGGCTAGGCGCCCATTGGCGCCGTCAGCCTGGTCGCGGTGGGATGGAGCCGAACAGCTTGCGGATCGACGCGCTTGCCGCCTTCAGGCGCAATCGCAAGGGGACACGAAGCCATGCATGCGCCATGCAACCGCGAACTTCAGTTTGCTGTCGAACACCCCGCCGGGCGATCAGGCGGCCCCCGGTTCGCAGCTACCTACGATCGCCGAGCAGCCCCGGCATCACGGTATAGACGAACAGCAGCACGGTTGCGCCTTCGGTGCCGGAGCTGACAGAGCCGCCGGTCGGGCGGTTCTTCTCCGCGAGCGTCTGGATCAGCTTGGCCACCCCGCCCTCCTGGATGAGCTGGGCGAAATTGGACTGGTAGGTGGTGATCAGGCTGATGCCGCCGATCTTCACGTCGTACACCTTCCACCCGGCCGCGGTTTTCTCCATGTCGTAGTCGATGGAGACGCGCTGCGATGCGGTCTGCTTCACGCTCGAGCGGACCGTGACATCGGCGTCGCCGGGAGTCAGCCTCAGGGGCTTGTACTCGATGGGCTGGTCCCGGTAGTTGGTGAGCGCGGCGGAATAGGTGCGCACGAGCAGGGACGTGAACTCCGCGACCAGCGTGCCCTGCTGTTCGGGCGTGGCCAGGCGCCAGTTCCGGCCCAGCGCAAACTGCGTCATGTGCTGGAAGTTGAACAGCGGCAGGATCATCGACTGGACGATCTCCGAGACCTTGCCAGGCGTGGGCGACTTCTGTCCCCGCTCCGCCCGCAGGCTGGCGGTGACCGCGGTCGTGACCGCCGCGAGCATCACATCCGGGGCCGCATCCGTCAGGGCGGACGCGGCCGGGGACACCTCCGGGGACTCCCGTGCCGCTTCGCTGAGCAGGACTGGCAGGGGTCCACGCGCGTCCGATTCAGCGGCATTCGCGGCGCCTTGGAGCCCCGCAACGAGAAGGATGAGGGCGAAAGCCTTGACTGGTTCGGTGTGCATGCCTTCCCCCGTGTCCGGACTGCCAGATCGCAGGCGCGCGGCGGACTGGAACCGGCGCCCGCCATCCCTACTGGACTGCGCCACCAGTCTGCGCTTTCGAGTCGCCGGCACTGTGCGCTGGGCCACGTTGGATGTGTTCGACAGCGAACAGACGCAGGAGGACGCCGCCTGCAGCATCCCGGCACCGGACCGTACCGCCTGGTCCGCCTCGCGCGCCGAAGGCAACCTGAACCAAGACTGGCTCCCCTTGACATTGCACCTCCCGAAGCAAGCCATCCGCGCAGGCGCGGCCCGCCACGGCAGGGTGTCCATCGAGAACAGCCTGCTTGCCGCCATCCCCCGGTCCGACTACCGCCGCCTGCTGCCCAGGATGGAAGCCGTCACCCTGGCATTCGGCGACGTCCTCTACGAACCGGGCGCAGCCATCCGCCACGTGTACTTTCCCGGCAATGCGATGTTGTCGCTGCTGACGCTGGCCGACGGCCACCTCGCGCTGGAAGTCGGGCTGATCGGCCGCGAAGGCATGCTGGGCTTGCCGCTGGTGCTGGGCAGCAAGGTGTCCCCAGTGCGCGTGCTCGTGCAGGGCGCCGGCAGCGCGTTGCGCATGACCGCGGCGTCATTCATGCGCGAGTTCCGCGTCAACGCCCCGCTGCGGCGCGAGCTGTACGGATACACCTACGCACTGATGAACCAGGTATCGCAGACCGCCGCGTGCAACCGCTTCCACGTGGTCGAGCAGCGCCTGGCGCGCTGGCTGCTCATGACCCAGGATCGCGTCCGGACCGACGCCTTCCACATGACCCATGACTTCCTGTCGAACATGCTGGGCGTGCGGCGCGTCGGCGTGACCGAGGCCGCACAGGTGCTGCAGAAGCGCAGGCTGATCGACTACTCCCGCGGCAACATCACCATACTCGACAGGACCGGCCTGGAATCCGCCGCGTGCGCCTGCTACGACGTCGTGCGCGGCATGCACGAGCCGCGCCGCTGAGCGGACGGCGGCGGGCCCGGCGGCACAACCGCCATCGGGCCCTGCCCCGGCTTACAGGCTGGGGTAGTCGGTGTAGCCCTTGGCACCGGGGGTGTAGAACGTGCCCATGTCCGGCGCATTCAGCGCGGCGCCCGCGCGCATGCGCGCAACCAGGTCGGGATTCGCCAGGAACGGACGGCCGAAGCCGATCAGGTCCGCCTTGCCTGCCTGGAGTGCCGCTTCGGCGCTCTCGGCGTCGAAGCCGCCCGCGAGGATGAAAGTCCCCTTGAACGCGTCACGCAATCCTGCCTTGATCGCCTCGGGCACGGCCGGGGCGCCCATCGCCGAATGATCCAGTACGTGCAGGTAGGACAGCCGCAGCGCGGACAACTCCCGTGCGAGTTCCAGGAACTGCGCATCGGTGTCGGGAAAGCTGCCGGTGGCGTTGAAGGCGCCATGGGGCGACGGGCGGATGCCGACCCGTTCCGCCCCGATGGCCGCGACCGTGGCGCGCGCCACTTCCAGCGCGAAGCGGTTGCGCCCGGCGATGCTGCCGCCCCAGCCATCGGTTCGCTGGTTGACGTTGGCGTTGAGGAACTGCTCGATCAGGTAGCCGTTGGCCGCATGCAGCTCGACACCGTCGAAGCCGGCTTCGACCGCGAGCTTCGCGGAATGCGCGTACTCCGCGATTGCGGCGGCGATGTCCTTGTCACCCATCGCGCGCGGCGTGCTGTGCGGCTGCATGCCCTTGGAATCCGTGTACATCTCGCCCGTGCAGGCGGCGGCCATCGGCCCGACCACTTCCGCGCCGGCCGGCAGGTTCGCCGCCTGGGTCACGCGACCGGTGTGCATCAGCTGCACGTAGATCCTGCCGCCCTTGGCATGGACCGCGTCCGTGCAGAGCTTCCAGCCGGCGACCTGCGCCGCGTTGTACAGGCCGGGGATGCGCGGGTAGCCCAGGCCGTTGGGCGAGGGCGAGGTGCCCTCGGTGATGATCAGCCCCGCGCTGGCACGCTGGCCGTAGTACTCCGCCATCAGGGCATTGGGGGTGTTGGCATCGACCGCGCGGCTGCGCGTCATCGGCGACATCACGGCGCGGTTGGCGAGTTTGAGCGATCCGGCGACATACGAATCAAACAGCATGGTGGTTCCTCGGGGTGGGACCGGGGTGGGAAGGTGCGATGCGCCAGCATAGTCGCTGGCGCGGGCGGTATCCCGGAGATACAGCGTTCACGCGACGCGCAGTTCGGGCCAGCGCAACGCGGTGCAGCGCACCGACGGGCCGCCATGGACGCACGGAGCCCCGTGATATCGTCGTGGCCATTGCTGCAAGCGCCTGGAGCCGCCATGACCACCACCACCGCCCTGCCGGGCATGGGCACCCTGCCCGGACTCGAGCAGTCCGTCGGCAGCCTGAACCTGACGCCGGGATGGATACGCCGCGCCAAGCCCCTGCTGTGGCCGCAGATGAAATCCGATTTCGTCCCGGCGCACTGGCGCTGGACGGAGGCACGCGAGGCGCTGAATGCCGCGGCCGGCGTGATCAGCACCGAACTGGCCGAGCGCCGCAACCTGATCCTGCGCAACCCGGTCGCGGGCAACGACTTCGCGACGCTACGCACCATGGTGTGCGCCTACCAGACCATCCTGCCCGGCGAGAAGGCACGCTCCCACCGCCATGTGCCGCACGCGATGCGGGTGATCCTGGAGTCGCGCGGGTCCTATTCCATCGTCAACGGCGAAAAACACCCGATGGAAACCGGCGACATCGTGCTTACCCCCGGCGGCTCCTGGCACGGCCACGGCCACGACGGCGCGGACCAGGCTTACTGGTGGGACGGGCTGGACGTGCCGCTCACCCACCTGCTGGAGCCGATGTTCTTCGAGGAACACCCCAAGGGCTGGGAAGACGTGGACCGCAGGACCGAGGTCTCGCCGATGCGCTTTCGCATGGCGGACATGCTGGCGCAACTCGATGCGGCCGCGCCGGACCCCACCGGCCACTTCGGCGACACCATCAGCCTGTCCGCGCCGACCATGCCGACGCTCGCGCTCAAGGTCAGCCGCTGGGCTGCGGGCTGGACGTCGAGGCCGTACCGCCGCACCGCCAACACGGTCTACGTCGTGATGCGCGGCTCGGGCCGCTCGCGCATCGGCGACGCGGACTTCGACTGGCAGTTCGGCGACACCATCGTCGCGCCCGGCTGGAACCGGATCGAGCACCACGCCGGCGAGGACAGCGTGCTGTTCTCGATGAGCGACGAGGAACTGATGCGCTGGACGCGCTACTACCGCATCGAAGGGCTGGACTGACGCGCGGACCGGGTGCACAGCGGGCGCGGTCAGGCACACAGAAAGAGGAGAAGGCAATGGGAGATTTCCGCACTTACCGGAACGCAGCCAGGCAAGCTGCCGTGGCCATGTCGCCGATCCGCGACCAGACCGCGTGGACGCCGGCGTCGCTGGCCGACGTCGGCCGCTGGAGCTACCACCTGGACGACGCCGAGCGCGCGCAACTGGTCGCGGCCACCGCGGCGGCGCGCAAGGCCGGCGTCAAGCTGGAGGACGTGACGCGCCAGAACTTCGTCCTCGGCTCCTTTGCCACGCTGCTGGAGGACGTGCGCCAGGAACTGATGCACGGGCGCGGCATCGTCATGCTGCGCGGCTTTCCGGTGGAGCAACTCGACCAGGCCGGCCAGGCCATGGCCTACCTCGGCCTGGGCGCCTACCTCGGGCGGCGGCTGTCGCAGAACCGCGACGGCCACCTGCTGGGCCACGTGAAGGACCTGGGCGGAGACTATGCCAACCCGAACGTGCGGGGCTACATGACGCGCGCCGAGATGCGCTTCCATTCCGACAGCTGCGACTATGTCGGCCTGCTCTGCCTGCGCACTTCGAAGAGCGGCGGCGAGAGCATGGTCACCAGCTCGGTGAGCGTCTACAACCGCATGCTGGAGAAGCGCCCGGACCTGGTGCAGGTGCTGGCGCAGGACCTGTACCGATCGCGCATGGGCGAAATCGGCCCCGGCGAGCAGCCGTGGTACACGCTGCCGATCTTCTGCTTCGCACAGGGGCGCTTCTATTCCGTGGGCGGAGGCATACGCCTGGACCATGCGCAGACCCTGCCCGGCGTGCCGAAGTACACCCCGGCCCAGAAGGAAGCGCTGGACCTGTACCGCGACACGGTGCGCGAGTGCGCCGCCGACATCCCCTTCCTGCCCGGGGACGTGCAGTTCCTGAACAATTACACCACCATGCACACCCGCCGGGCGTACGAGGACTGGCCGGAGCCGGACCGCAAGCGCCACCTGCTGCGGCTCTGGCTGTCCGACCCGGAGAGCCAGCCAGCCGGCCTGTTGGAAGACAGCTTCCGCCGCGGCATCCTCCCCGCCCCGGGCGTGCAGCTGCACGCGCCGCTGGACGTGCACGACTCCATCGCCCTTGCGCACTGAGGCTGACATGAATCGACCCACGAGCGACACCTTTCGCGACACCATGCACGCAACCACGTCCGCAACCACGCGACGCCCCGCCCGGCACCGCATCGCACGGTCCATCGTTGCCGTGGCGGCGCTGCTCGGTACCCTGGCCGCGCTTCCCGCGGCCTCGCAGTCCTACCCGAACCGGCCGCTGCGCCTGGTGGTGAACTTCCCGCCCGGCGGCGTCAACGACGTGACCGCGCGCATCGTCGCGCCGCACCTGTCCAAGGCGCTCGGCCAGCCCGTGGTGATCGACAACAAGCCGGGGGCCGGCACCACCATCGGCACGGACTTCGTCGCCAAGTCCGCGCCGGACGGGCACGTGCTGATGATCGCGGCCTCGTCGACGGCCATCGTGCCCTCGCTGTACAGGACGCTTCCCTACGACGCGCGACGCGACCTCGCGCCGGTGGCGCAGATCGCCAGCACCACGAACTACCTGCTGGTGTCGCCGAAGTCCAGCGTCCGCAACGTGGCCGAACTGGTGGAGTTCGCCAGGCGCAACCCCGGCAAGCTCAACTACGCTTCCAGCGGCAACGGCAGCAGCACCCACCTGATCGTCGAGCTCATGAAGTACCACGCGAAGTTCAGCGCGCTGCACATCCCGTTCAAGGGAGTGGGCCCGGCGATGGCCGCCCTGCTCGCCGGCGACGTGGATTTCCTGTTCGATGCCGGCCCGGCGTCCGCGCCGTCCATCATGGCGGGCAAGGCGCGCCTGCTGGCGGTGTCCACGCGGTCCCGCAGCCCCCTGTTCCCGGACGCACCCACGCTGGTGGAATCGGGGTTCCCCGACATCGACATCGATTCCTGGACCGGCGTGATGGCCACCGGCGGGACGCCCAACGCGGTGCTGGAGCGGGTCTCGTCGGAACTGCGTTCCATCGTGCAGATTCCCGAGGTGAGTTCCGCATTCGAGAAACTGGGGATGGCCGTGCGCTACACCAACCCGCAGGAGTTCGCCGCGTTCTTCGACATGGAGATCAGGCGCTGGGCCGTGGCGGTGAAGTTCTCCGGCGCGCAGGCGGACTGAGCCGGGTGACCGCGCGCACGCGCGACTCAACATGACGGACAAGCAGGGCGACCAGCCCGCGGAGCCGCATCACGGGAGCGAGTTGCTGTTCCGCTCGCACATCGAGATCGGGCGCATCCTCGATTCGCTGGTGCTCAGCAAGACCACCCTGCTGGGCGAGTCCAAGGGGCTGGGCAGACCCTTCATGACGCACCTGCTTCACGTGGACCCGGTGCGCGAGCGCTTCGTGGTCAGCGCCCCTGCGGACGCCCCGGCTACGCTGCAGGCGCTCAAGCGCGAACCGGTGAATTTCGTCGCCCATGTGGACGGCTCGCGGGTCGAGTTCGAGGTGTCGGCGCCGGCCAGCGCGCGGCACGAAGGTCGGCCGGTGCTGGTCTACGCGTTTCCCGCGGCGCTTGCGCGCACCCAGCGGCGCGAGCATCCGCGCATACCGGTGCCGCACGACCTGCCGCTGCGCTGCATCGCCGACAACGCCGGCATCACGCCCTTCGAGGCCGAGGTCACCGACATCAGCCTGGCGGGCTTCGGCGCCATCGTGTTCAACGCCGACATCCGCCTGCAGCCCGGAACGATCCTGCGCGGCTGCCGGATCGTGCTGCCGGATCACAACCCGGTGATCGTGGACGCGGAAGTGCGCTACACCGTGCCCGTGGTCCGCGCCGACGGATCTCTGGCGCACCGCTCGGGCGTGCGCTTCCTGAGCGGTGCGGCGTACCTGCAGCCGCTGATCGACAAGTTCATCGAGGCGCTGGAGGCGGACGGGAAATGAGCGGCGCCGCCTAGCGCTTGTCCCCTGCGCTCTCCGGCGCGCCGGGGCCGGCAGCGCCGCGCCGGTAGACCACGTGGTAGACCAGCGCCACCATCACGCTGCCACCCACGATGTTGCCCAGCACCACGGGGACCAGGTTGGACCACAGGCCGCCTGCCTGCACCACGCCGCCGGCGGCGGCCTGCAGCATCATCCCCATGGGCAGGAAGTACATGTTGGCGACCGAGTGCTCGAAGCCAGCCGCGACGAACGCCGCCACCGGCAGCACGATGGCGACGGCCTTGTCCGTCACGCTGTGCCCGGCCAGCGTCATCCACACCGCGAGGCACACCAGCACGTTGCACAGTACCCCGCGGAAGAACGCCGTCCAGAAAGGCAGCGAGGATTTGGCCTCGGCGATGCGCAGGTACGCCCTGGCGATCGCCCCGCCGTTCATGTCGGTGTGCCCGGACAGGACGACCAGGGCCGCCAGGCCCGCGGCGCCGGCGAAGTTGGCCACGCCGACCACCAGCCAGTTGCGCAGCACCTCGGTGCTACTGATGCTGCCGTGCGCCCAGGCCATGGCGAGCAGGTTGTTGCCCGTGAACAGTTCCGCGCCGGCCACGACGACCAGCAGCAGGCCCAGCGAGAAGACCGCGCCTCCCAGCACGCGTCCGGCGGCGAATCCCAGCGACGGGTCGCTGATGACCAGCACGTAGAACATCGATCCCAGTCCGATGAAGGCGCCGGCCATCATCCCCAGCATCGCCAGCGGTAGCAACGCCATGCGCGCCTTGGCAACCCCCACGCCTTCCACGCGCGCGGCGATCTCCTTCGGTGAATAGGCGTCGAATTCCATGTCCCTGTCCGCTTGTCCGTGGTCGCTTGTCCGTGGTCCGTCCCCGTAGCGTACCGCCATTGCGCAAGCCCGGCGTCACGGCGGCAACGGTGCGCGCGCCCTGCCGGCGCGGGGACCCGCCCGGACCGTCGTTGCGCGTAGACTGGCGCGACGTCCCGGCCGGACAACCATGGCTGCGGGGCACAACCAACGGGGAGGAGACCTCATGGGGAAGATCGAAACGAACGATTGCACTGCGCAGGGCCACGCGGCTGCGGGCTGCGGGTGTGTCACGGATGCGACGGGCACGACAGGCGCGACGGGCTTCGGCTCGCGGCGCGGCTTCATGCAGGCCCTGGGCGCGATCGGCGCGGCCGCCACCCTCCCCTCCTGCAGCAGCACCGGCACCTCCGCCCCGCCCAGGCTGGTCGACACGCACCACCACTTCTATCCCCCCGAGTACCAGAAGGCCTGGCTCGACTGGGAAGTCGAGCGCAAGATCCCCCATTTCACGCAGCAGGTCGGCTGGACGGTCCAGAAGGCGCTGGCGGACATGGACAAGGCCGGCGTGCGCACGGCCATCCTGTCGCTCGCATCCACGCCCGGGGTGTGGTTCGACAAGGGACCGGCCGCGGCCATCGCCATGGCGCGCACCTGCAACGAGTTCGGTGCGAAGATGGTGCGCGACCACCCGGGCCGCTTCGGCCTGTTCGCTACCCTGCCGATGCTGGACGTGGAAGCCAGCCTGAAGGAAATCGCCTATGCCTTCGACGTGCTCAAGGCCGACGGCGTGGGACTTCAGACCAACTACGGCGACAAGTGGCCGGGCGACCCGGCCTACAAGGCGGTGTTCGACGAGCTCAACCGCCGCAAGGCGGTGGTGTACTTCCACCCGCTGGTGGCGAGCTGCTGCGGGCGCCTGAGCGTGGGTACCTTCCCGGCCGTGCTGGAAGTGCCGCACGACACCACGCGCGCGGTTGCCAGCCTGCTGCTGTCGGGGACCCTGGCGCGCAACCGTGATACCAAGTGGCTGTTCAGCCATGCCGGCGGCACCGTGCCCATGCTGGCCGGGCGCATGGACTACTTCTTCAAGTTCCGCCCCGATGCGAAGAACATCGCGCCCGAGGGCTTCGAGGCGGAGTTCCGCCGGCTGTACTACGACACCGCCAACGCCACGCACCCGTCCTCGATGGCGGCGCTGCTCAAGCTGGTGCCGGAGTCGCAGGTGGTGTTCGGCACCGACTACCCGTATGTGCCGATGGACACGCAAGCCGATGCGGTCCGCAAGCTGGGTCTGCCCGAGTCCACCGTGCGCGCGATCGAATCCGGCAACGCGGTGAACCTGTTGCCGCGCCTGCGCTGACCGGCGGCGACGGCGACCAGGCTGCGGCACGGCGCTCCCGCCCCCACCGGGCGCGGGAGCGCGCGTGACAAGCTGGGATAAACTGGCGCCTGCCCAGCAGGAACTCCAATGGAATCAGACACCAGCCCCTCATTCGAAGTCCGCACCGGCGTCGAGTATGCCGTCCACGACGGCCACAGCCTCAAGGGCGACTGGTACGCGCCCAAGGCACCCGGCGCCCATCCGGCCATCGTCGCGATCCACGGTGGCGGCTGGCAGATGGGCGCGCCCTCCTCCTACCAGTACTGGGGACCGTGGCTGGCCGAGCGCGGCTACGTGCTGTTCTCCGCCACCTATCGCCTGTCCAGGCCCGGCAGGAAGTCCTTCCCCGAGGCCCTGCACGACATCCGCGCCGCAGTGCAGTTCCTGAAGGGGCGGGCGGGCGAACTGCGCGTGGACCCGGAGCGCGTGGGCGCGATGGGCGATTCCGCCGGCGGCCACCTCGCGGCGCTGGTCGCGCTGGCCGGCGACGACCCGATGTTCGCCGCCACCCAGCCGGCCAGCCCGTACTCGGGGATCAGCAGCAGGCTCAAGGCGGTGGTGCCGGTCTACGGCGTGTTCGACCTGTACCAGCAGTGGCTGCACGACCTGCCGCTGCGGCCGCGCGATTCCATCGTCGAGAAGCACCTCGGCGTGAGCGCGATCGATGACAAGCGCGCCTACTTCGACGCCTCGCCCTCGTCCTGGGTGAGCGGCAGGAACAATGCCACCGCGTTCCTGGTCGCGTGGGGCACGCGCGACGACATCGTCGACCCGGTCACCCAATCCGAGGCCTTCCTCGCGACGCTGAAGCAGGCCGGCCACTTCGTGCGCCCGGTGGTGCTGGAAGGCGCCCCGCATTTCTGGATGTCCGAACCGCTGGACGAGCCCGGCAGCCCCGCCGGCTTCCTCGCCCCGCGCCTGTTGCGCTTCCTGGAGCAAAGACTGTGAGCAACTCCCCCGCCCCGGCCCCGCTGGTCTTCCTGCACTACACGCAAGCCGAACTCGACCGCAACTACGACCAGCGCGGCTGGGCGCCGAACGCGCTGGAAGTCATCAACCGCTACCCGGCGCAGAGCGAGGCGGCGCTGCGCGCGCACCCACGCGAGGCCGACGTGCCCTACGGCACGTCCCCGGATGAAGTGCTGGACATCTTCCCCTGCGGCAAGCCGGGCGCGCCCACCCAGGTGTTCGTCCACGGTGGCGCATGGCGCAACTTCACCAAGGACGACTACTCGCTGGTCGCCGCCGGCTTCGTGCCGCACGGCATCAACCTGGTGATCATCAATTTCTCCAAGGTGCTGCAGGTGCCGCTGCCGGAGATGGTGGAGCAGACGCGCCGCGCGATCGCGTGGTCGGTGAAGAACGTGTCGCGCTGGCAGGGCGATCCCGCGCGCATCTACCTCTCGGCGCATTCGTCCGGCGCGCACCAGGCGGCGATGGCCCTGATCAAGGGCTTCGCGGCGTTCGGCGTCGCCGACGACGCCATCCGCGCGGCGCAATTCGTCAGCGGCCCCTACGACATGGAACCGGTGCTGCTCAGCGCGCGCAGCAGCTACGTCAAGCTGGACAAGCAGCAGGAACACGAACTCAGCCCGGCCCGCCATGCCGACCGGATCCGCTGCCCGGTGTTCATCGCCTACGCCGAGCACGACACCGACGAGTTCCAGCGCCACAGCCGCGAGTTCGCGGCCGCGCTGGAGCGGGCGGGAAAGCTGGCCGGCATGCAGCGCTTTGCCGGACTGAACCACTTCGAGATCATGGAAGCCCTGGGCAAGCCCGAGGGAGAACTGGTCCGCGCCATCGTCGCCAGGATGACCTGAACGCGGCTCCGATCCACGCGGCCCGCCCGTCAGGGCTGCCGCCCCGAAAGCGCCCCGATGTCCCGCTTCAGCCCAGCCACCCTGCGCACGCACGTCCCCGGCGTGATGATCGCGGCCGTGCTCGCCCTGGCCGCCACTTTCGTGTCCGAGCACTACGGCGGACCGCAGTTCCTGTACGCGCTGCTGTTCGGCATGGCATTCAACTTCCTGTGCGCCGACCCGAAGATCGCGCCGGGCATCAACGTAACGGCGAAGAGCATCCTGCGCATCGGCGTCGCCCTGCTCGGTGCGGGCATCACGCTGGAACACATCCGCTCGCTGGGCACGGCGCCCTTGCTGCTTTCCATGGCCGGTGTGTTCGCCACCATCGGTTTCGGCGCCCTGCTGGCGCGCATGCTCAAGCGCAGCCTCCCCGAGGGGCTGCTGACCGGCGGCGCGGTCGCGATCTGCGGCGCATCGGCCGCGCTGGCCATTTCCGCGGTGCTGCCCAAGACGGCGGACAGCCAGCGCCAGACCCTGCTCACCGTGGTCGGCGTGACGACACTGTCCACCATCGCCATGATCGCCTACCCGGCGATCGCCCACCTGCTGGACCTGGACTCGCGCACCGCGGGCTTCTTCCTCGGCGCGACCATCCACGACGTCGCGCAGGTGGTGGGCGCGGGCTACATGTACTCGCCCGAGGCCGGGACCACCGCGACCTACGTGAAGCTGTTCCGCGTCACCCTGCTGGTGCCGGTGGTGGTGGGCATGTCGCTGCTGTTCCGCATGGACGCGAGCCACGACGCGTCCAACCGCCCGCCGCTGCTTCCCCTGTTCCTGGTGGCCTTCATCCTGCTCGCGCTGCTCAATTCGCAGGGCATGCTCCCGGCCGAGGTGTCGTCGGTGCTGCTCAAGGTCTCGCGCTGGTGCCTGGTCCTGGCGATCGCGGCGCTCGGCGTGAAAACCTCGTTCGGCGAGTTGCGCGGGCTGGGCTGGGCGCCGGTGGTGATGCTGCTGGCTGAGACCGCGTTCCTCGCGCTGTTCGTGCTCGCCGGGATGTGGTTGCTGCTCTGAGCGCGCGGCACGCGTCAGGGGCGCTTGTCGGGCAAGGGGATGCGTCCGGCCTCGCCCGGCACCCTGGCAAAGCGGTCCGCCGCCCAGTCATCCGCCGCGCGCAGGATGCATTCGCGCCGGGTGGACACGAAGTTCCACCAGATTAGCCGGCGGCCGTCGAGCGGCTCCCCTCCGATCACCGCGACACGCGCACCCTGTGCCGCATACAGCCGGGCGCGGTGGCCGGGCTCCAGCACCGCCAGCGTGTGCGGCGCGAGGTCCGTGCCGTCGATGGCGACGCCGCCTTCGGGCACGTACACCGCGCGCTCCGGGGCGATGGGTTCCAGGGTGAAGCTGGCGCCGGCCGGCATCGTCAGGTCCAGGTAGAGCGTCTCGCTCGCGGCGCGCACCGGCGATGCCATTCCGAAGGCGCGACCGACCAGCAGCCTGGCGGTGACGCCGCCGAACCGCTCCTCGGGGATCGCCGGGGCGGGCGTGTGCTCGAAGAACGGTTCGTCCTCCTCGCGCCCGCGCGGCAGCGCCGCCCACAATTGCAGCCCGTGGCTGCGGAAGGCCCTGCCCTTGAGGTCGTCGGGGCGGCGTTCGGAATGCACGATGCCGCGGCCCGCCGACATCCAGTTGACCGCGCCGGGTTCGATGCGTTGCACGCTGCCCAGGCTGTCACGGTGCACCAGTGCACCCTCGTACAGGTAGGTCACCGTCGCCAGCCCGATGTGCGGATGCGGCAGCACATCGAACGCCGCATCCGCCGCGACTGCCGTCGGGCCGAAGTGGTCGAAGAACAGGAACGGGCCCACGCCCTGCTTCTTCGCCGACGGCAGCAGCCGGCGGATGACCAGGCCACCGCCGAGGTCGTGTTCCCTGCTTCCGAGCAGCAGCGAGACAGCCATGGCGCGGGTCGTTCGCGAGTCGTCCCGGGGTCGCCCCCTGGCTCCCTACTGCAGTTCCCAGCCCGCGGCCTTCACCTGCGGCCCCCAGTAGGCCATGCCGGCGCGCACCTTCTCGCCCAGCGCCGCCGGCGTGCCGGGCGCCGGCTCGAACACCAGCTTGGTCATGCGCTCGCGCACGTCCGGCAGCGCAAGCGCCCGGCCGAGCGCCACGTTGATCCGCTGCACCAGCGCCGCGTCGGTCTTTGCAGGGGCGAACAGGCCGATCCAGTACTCGAACTCGACCTTCCAGCCCAGTTCGGTGAAGGTGGGCACGTCGGGCAGCAGCGGGCTGCGCTTCGAATCGATTACCGCGACCACGCGCAGCTTGCCGGCGGCATGCGGCTCGAGGAAGTCGCCCATGGCGGTCGTGCCAGCGGGCAGCTGCCCGCCCATCAGGTCCTGCACCAGCGGCACCGATCCCTTGTAGGGCACCGTGGTCAGCGCGACGCCGGCCTGGCGGCCCAGGTCCAGCATGCCGAAGTGCGGGACGCTGCCCGGCGCCGGCACGCCGACGCTGGCCTTGCCAGGATTGGCCTTGGCCCAGGCGATGAACTCCGGCAGCGTGCGCACGCCGGTGCTGGAGGCCACCGCGAATGCCCCCAGGTAGCGCGCCACCTGGCCCACCGGCGCGAAATCGGCCAGCGGGTCGTAGCCCGGAGCGCGCACCGTCAGCGGCACCACCACCATGGAATGGTCGGGTGACAGCAGCAGCGTGCGACCGTCGGGCGCCGCGGCCTTGACCGCCTGCGCCGCGATCTGCCCGCCCGCGCCGGCGCGGGTCTCGACGATCACCGGCGCGCCGAGGTCATCCTTCATCTTCTCGGCCAGCACGCGCGCCACCACGTCGATGGTGCCGCCGGCGGGAAATCCGACAACGATGCGGATGGTGCCGGCTTGCGCGCTGGCACCGTTGGCGGCCATCCCCGTGGCCAGGCCCGCCAGCATGGCGACGATCATCGGGCAGAATCGCATTCACTGCTCCCTGTCCAGGTGCTGCATGGCGGATCAGACCTTCGACAACTCCAGCGTGCCCGGGTGGAACAGTTCCTCGGGCGCGAGCTTGCGCACGGACAGCCCCTGGTCGAAGGAGTAGCGAAGCATCGCCTCGATCGCCTTGCGGTTGGGCCCGACGCCGTAGCTCCAGTAGTCCTGCGCGAGCAGCTCCTCCGCGGCGGTGACCTCGCCGTAGACCCAGGGCAGGGTCACGAAATTCACGCCCGGATCGCGCAGTTCATGGATGGCGATCTCCTTGGCCTTGATGAAAGCCTTGTAGACGCTGACCGCGAGCCAGGGGTGCTGCTCCAGCAGGGTCCTGCGCACGCCCACCATGTGCATGATGGGGAAGCAGCCGGTCTTGCGGAAATAGGCCTGCTCGTGCACCCGGTAGTCCTCGAACAGCCGCACCACCTTGGGGTTGACGCGGTAGCAGCTCGGCACGCGCGCGCTGATCACCGCGTCCAGCTCGCCCGCGTCCAGCATCTGCGCCAGCGTCTGGTCATCGCGGATCGGCGTGATCGACACCGACGGGTCGACGTTGAGCTTGGCGCGCTCCTTGCGCCCGGGCTGCTCCTGGCCGCCGGTGAACCAGAGGATGTCGCGCGGCCGCACGCCGTACTCGTCCTCGAGGATGCCGCGCGCCCACAGGCAGGCGGTCATCTGGTACTCGGGCATGCCCACGCGCTTGCCGACCAGGTCCTTCGGCTCGCGGATGCCGCGGTCGGCGCGGATGTAGATCGCCGAATGCCGGAAGCACTTGGACAGGAACGCCGGCAGCGCGACGTACGGGCAGTCGCCGCGCGCGGTGGTCATCATGGTGCTGCTGGCCGAGAGTTCGGTGACGTCGAACTCGGCGCCGTTGAAGGCGCGGTGGAAACATTCCTCGGCGGAAAGCGGGACCGCGTCGACCTCGCAGCCCTCGATGCGTACCCGGCCGTCGAAGATGGCCTGCACCCGGTCGTAGCGTTCGCAGGCAAGGCTGATGCGCAGTGTCATGACGTGTCTCCGAGGTTGGTTGCCGATTATAAAAGATGATTCCCCGCATCAGGCACGCTGCTTGCATGGCGTATTATCTTCAGCGTGCCCGGGGCCAGGCGGTGGCCCGGACGGGCGGGCTGATCAAGGAGAAGCGATATGGCATTCGGCATCAAGGCAGTCGCGGGTCTGGCCGCGGGCGTTGCGTTGGCGTTTTCGCAGGCAGCCGTTGCGCAGGACTACCCCAACAAGCCGATACGCGTTCTCGTGTCCTCGGCCGCGGGCGGCCCGGTGGACATCGCCGCGCGCGTGCTCGGGCAGAAGCTCTCCGAGACCTGGGGCCAGCCCATCACGGTGGAGAACCGCCCCGGTGCCGGGGAGGTTATAGGCACCGAACAGGTCGCCCGCTCGGCGCCCGACGGCTACACGCTGCTGGTGGTTTCGCTGAACCCGTTCACCATCAACCCCGTGGTGTTCGCCAAGCTCGGCTACGACCCGGAAAAGGGCTTCGCGCCGATCAGCACCATCACCGTGAACCCGATGGTGGTCACCACCACCGCCAAGTCGCCCTACAACTCCCTGCGCGACATGCTCGCGGACTCCAAGTCGCGCACCGGCGGCGTGACCTGGTCCACGCCGGGCCTGGCCACGTCCAACCACATGGCCGGGGAGTGGTTGCAGGCCGAGACCAACACCAAGTGGTTCCACGTCCCGTACAAGGGAGGACCGGCGGCGATGAATGCCGTGATCAACGGCGAGGTGCAGTTCGGCGTGGTCTCCCTGGTGCAGGTGGTGCCGCTGGTGAAAGCGGGCACGGTGAAGGCGCTGGCGGTCACCACCGGCAAGCGCACGCCGCTGGCCCCCGATTGGGCCACCGTGGCCGAGCAGATCGGCATGCCCGGCTTCGATGCATCGGTGCGCACCGCGATGTTCGCGCCGGCCGGCACGCCGCGTCCCGTCGTCACCAGGATCAACACCGACGTCAACCGCCTGCTGAACACGGCCGAGATGCGCGAGCGCTTCTCGACCCTCGGTGCCGAACCCTCCGGTTCGACCCCGGAGGAACTGGCCGCATTGATCGCGAGGGCGCGCGCCCAGATGGCGCAGGTGGTCCAGAGGAACGGCATCAAGGTTGAACAGTAGTTCCAGCGCAACGCACGCCTGCGGCCTGCCCGGCCGCAGGCCGACCAGCCTGGACTGCGTGATACTACGCATCCAGATAGCACAATCCGGTTGGCACAGGCACCGTTTTGGTAGACTCCGGGAATCGGCGCGGCAAGCTGTCAGGCGCCGGAGACCCCGAAGAATGCCAGCGTGAACAGACTGCCCCAACCAGCCCAGCGCGCGCCCGATAGGCAGTCCGGCACTGCGGGCGCCCCGGCAGGCGACCGTGGCTGACGCAGCGGCCCCCGCCGCACAGGCGCCCGCACCCGCCGCCATCCGGCACGGCGCGGCATCCGGGCCGTGGCGCGACGCCCTGCCCTACCTGGGTGCCTTCGCGGTCGTGGCGGCCCTGCTGGCCGCCCTGGTGATCTACAACAGCGCGCTGCTGCGCGAGCAACGCGAGCAGAACGCCATCGCGGCGGCCAGCAACGTCATCACCCTGGCCGAGGCGCGCCTGGATGCCACCGTGCGGCGTGCCCGCGCCCAGATCGAGCTCCTGCTGGCCGAGGTGGCGGAGTCCGACCTGACCGGCCAGACCTCCCCGACCAGGCGCAAGCAGCTGCGCGACATGATGGTGCTCAGCCTGCGCCACTTCCCGGAGGTCGCCGACGCCTTCGTGGTCGATGCGCGGGGCGTGCAGCGATACCACACCTGGGACGCGCCGCCGCAGGACCATGAGAAGCGCGCCTGGTTCCGCAGCATCCGCGACAACCCGCGCGGCAAGGTGGTGTTCTCCGAAGTGATGGTGGGCGCGCAGAGCGGCCAGCCGGTGGTGGTGATGGCGCTGCCGCTGCGCGGCGCGTCCGGCGCCTTCTACGGCGCGGTGGCGATGAGCCTGGACCTGTACCAGTTCGAGTCCCAGGTCCGGCGCCTGAACTTCGGGCAGCTGGGCTTCTTCTCGATACGCCGCAGCGACGACGGCAGCCTGATGCTGCGCTGGCCGCCCGCCCCCGCCAAGCTCAACCTGCCCGCCGCGACCGGCGAGACCGCGCCCATCCTCGCCGGCGCGCGCGTCGGCACCACGCGCTACACCTCGCCCGATGACCGGGTGGAGCGCACCATCGTGTTCAACCAGCTCGACAGCGCACCCTTCGCGGTGTCGGCGGGCATCGCCGAGGATGACTACCTCGCGGAATGGCGCTTCGCCGTCCTGGGCGCGACGCTGCTGGCGCTGGTCGCCCTGCTCGCCGTGGGCGCGTTCTTCTACGTGTCCTGGTCGGCGGCGCGGGAGCAGCGCCAGGTGATGCTCGCGCTGACGCGCAGCGAGCAGCAGCTGCGCGTCACCATGGACACCATGGACGCGGGCGTGTGGATCCGCGACCTGCACAACCTCATCATCGACTGCAACGATGCCTGCTGCCGCATGATGGGCCTGCCGCGCGAGGACATGCTGGGCCATGAAAGCCTGCCCGAAGGCTGGAAGTTCGAGCCCGAGGAAACCTTCCCCGGCCGCCCGGACGACCGTCCGGCCGCCGTCGTGCTGCGCACCGGCCGCCCGGTGAACGGCAAGGTCTACCGCCTGCACCGTCCGGTCGGCAGCCCGCTTTGGCTCAGCGTCAACGCGCGCCCGATCACCGACGGCAAGGGCAGGATGACCGCCGTGGTGATCGTGCTGAACGACGTCACCGAATCACGCGCCGCCCGCGCCTAGGCGCGTTGCCCTCGCGACGTCCGGGCAGCGCCGCCGCCCGGCCTCATTCCGCGTCGATCTTCGCCGCCTTCGCCACCCGCGCGTACTTCGCGGCTTCCTCGCGGATGAACTCGGCAAAGGCCGCCGGCGAACTCTGCGCGATGTCCAGTCCCTGCACCGCGAAGCCGTTCCTCACCTCCGGCAGCGCCAGCACCGCGGTCGCGTCGGCGTGGATGCGCGCCACCAGTTCCTTGGGCGTGCCGGCCGGCGCGAGCAGCCCGTACCAGCTGGTCAGCTCGAAATCCGCCACGCCCGCCTCCGCGCCCGTGGGCACCGCAGGCATCTGCCCCGAGCGCTGCTTCGAGGTCACCGCCAGCGCGCGCAGGCGTCCTGCCTGCACGAAGCGCAGCACCGAGGCCACCGAAGCGAACGTCACCTGCACCTGTCCCGCGACCGCATCGGCGGTGGCCGGACCCGAGCCCTTGTAGGGAACGTGCTCGATCGCAACGCCGGTGCGCAGCTTGAACAACTCACCCGCGAAGTGGTGCACGCTGCCGCTGCCCGACGACGAGTAGGACATCGCACCGGGCCTGGCCTTGGCCATGGCCACCAGCCCCGCAACGTCCCTGGCCGGCAGCGTCGGGTTCACTGCCAGCACCAGGGGAGCGGAACCGAGCTGCGCAATCGGCGTCAGGTCCTTGACCGGGTCATAGGGCAGCTTTTTCATAGTCACCGGATTGACCGCGAGCTCGGTCGCATAGGCCATCAGCAGCGTGTGGCCGTCCGGCCGCGCCTTGACCACCGCCTCGGTGGCGATGATGGCGTTGGCGCCGGCGCGGTTCTCGACCACCACCGGCTGCTTCCAGCGGTCGGACAGCGGTTGCGCCACCAGCCGCGCCACCAGGTCGGTGCCGCCGCCGGGCGGATAACCCACCACCATGCGCACCGGGCGCTCCGGCCAGGCCTGCGCCCATGCGCCCTGCGCGACGCCCGCCGCCAATGCAGCACCCGCCACCAACCTCGCCACGACCGACATCCAGCTTGCGCGATTCATCTGCTCCCCCTGTTCGTCCCTGCCATCCCGGGCCAATGTAGCAGATGCAGGAGGGGATTTTTTATCCAATATAAACAGCTACTTAACATGTATTCGGGCAGTTCCTGCTCAAGCTGCCGCCGGGTCTGCCGTTACACAACGATGGACGCCCGTGTCTCCCCCTCCGATCCGCCAGCCCCTTCGCCGACCTCGGTGTCGGACTGGGTCTGACTGGTCGCAAACAGCTCGCTCCCGGTGCTGCCCGCCACCGCCACGGAACTCGCGCGGCTGCGCGCCGACCCCGAGCAGTTCAACGCCCACGACCTGGACGGCGCGCTGGAAGCGGACCCGCTGTTCGCCGCCAAGCTGTTCGCCTACCTTGCGATCGCGCGCGGCTCGCGGGCCGAGGCCGACGTGGGAACGGTCAGGCGCGCCATCACCATGATGGGCACCGGCCCGTTCCTCGCGGCCTTCGCACAGGTGCCGGTGCTGGCGGACACCTTCGCCGGCAAGCGCGACGCGCTGCGCGGCTTCGTGCGGGTCATGCGGCGGGCGCGCCGTGCCGCGCGCTTCGCGGGCGCGATGGCCGCGTGGCGCAACGACCCCGCCATAGAGGAAATCACGCTGGCCGCGCTGCTGCACGACATCGCCGAGATGCTGCTGTGGTGCCTGTGTCCCGCAGCGCCGGCCCACGTCGCGCGGCTGCAATCGCGCGATGTGACCCTGCGCAGCGCGGTGGCGCAGCGCAGCGTACTCGGGTTCGAACTGCCGGAACTGCAGCTCGCGCTGGCCAGGCGCTGGCGCCTGCCGGCGCAGCTGGTCGCGATGATGCACCACGACGAATCATCGGGCCCGCGCGGCCGCTGCGTAGCGCTGGCGGTGAACCTCTCGCGGCACTCGTCACGCGGCTGGGGCAACCCGGCGCTGCCGGACGACTTCCGCGACCTCGCCAACCTCCTGCAGGTGACGCCCGCCGAGGCGCGCGACATCGTCGGCGCGCCCGCCGCCTGAGCGCCCCGCGCAGGCTCAGTCGGCCTTCGCCCCGGATTCGCGCACCACTTTCGCCACCCGGGGAATCTCGGAGGCCATCATCTTCGCCAGCTCCTCGGGCGTGGAGCCCATCGGGTCGGCGGCCTGGTCCACCAGGGTCTTGACCACGTCCGGCGACTTGATCGCCTTGACGAACTCCTCGTTCAGCTTGCGGACCACCGGGTCGGGCGTGCCCGCCGGCGCATACAGCGCGAACCACTGGTCGATCTCCACGCCCTTGACGCCCAGTTCGGCCAGCGTCGGCACGTCCGGCAGCGCGCGCGAGCGCGACAGCGAGGCGATGCCTATGGTGCGCAGGCGTCCGTCACGGATGAACGCACCGGCGGATATGTAGGACGAGAACATCATCTCGGCCCGCCCGGCCACCACCTCGGCCACTGCGGGCGCCGCGCCCTTCATCGGCACGTGCACCAGGGTCGCGCCGGTCTCGCGCGCGAAAAGCTCGCCCATCAGGTGGCTGGTCGTGCCGATGCCCTGGGTGGTGTAACTCAGGCCGCCCTTCTTGGACTTGCCCATGGCGATCAGCTCCTGCAGCGTGCGCGCAGGCAGCCCGGCGTGCACCACCAGCAGGCTGGGGAAGGAGAACAGCGTGGTGATCGGCTTGAAGTCCTTGATCGGGTCGTAATCCAGTTTCTGGTACAGGCTGACGTTCACGACGTGGGTGCCGGTATGGCCCATGTACAGCGTATAGCCGTCGGGGACGGCGCTCTTGACCGCCACCGCGCCCACCACGCCGCCCGCGCCGGCGCGGTTGTCCACCACCATGGTCTGGCCCACCGAGTCCTGCACCTTGCGCGCCATCAGCCGCATGATCTGGTCGGAGCTGCCGCCGGGCGGGAACGGCACGACGATGGTGACGGACCGGCTCGGGTAGGCCTGCGCGATGGCCTGCGGCACGGCTGCGAGCGAGGCGAGCGCGGCAAGGGCGGTGAGCGGGATTGCGGTCAGCTTGGTGTTCATGGCGGCTCCTGGACGTCGATTGCGGACAACGGGAATGCTAGCAGCTTCACACCGTGCAAGGCCGGCGCAGGCCATCACGGGTGATAATCCCCGCATGGACCAGGCCGGCTTCGAAGACCAACTCGACACCTTCATGGAGCGCGCCGCCGCGCGCGCGGAGTTCGGCAACCGCTGGTTCAAGTGGCCCATCCTCAACGAGGACACGCCCTCCACCGCTTTCGACCAGCACTACGTCTACCATGTGGCATGGGCACTGCGACGCGTCGCCGGGCTCGCGCCACCCCACCACGTGGACTTCTCCTCGTCGCTGCATTTCTGCTCGACGTTGAGCGCGCTGGTGCCCACGCGCTTCTACGACCTGCGCCCGGCCGCGCTGCGCCTGCCCGGGCTGCAGTGCCTGCGTGCCGACCTGGCGGCGGCGGACTTCGACGTGGGCCGGCATCCCTCGGTATCCTGCATGCACGTGGTCGAGCACATCGGACTGGGGCGCTACGGCGACGCGGTGGACGCGGACGGCGACCTGAAGGCGATCGCGAACCTCAAGAAGGCCGTCGCGCCGGGCGGACAGCTGCTGTTCGTGGTGCCCTGCGGCAGGCCGGCGATCCACTTCAACGCCCACCGCATCTACCCGGCGGCCAGTGTCATCGGCTACTTCGCCGACGCCTTCGACCTGGCCGAGTTCCACTTCATCACCGGCGTGGAAGGCGAGGCCCCCTTGCAGGACCCCGCCCCGGAGGCCACGCTCGGCTACGACTACGGCTGCGGCTGCTTCCGCTTCGTCCGCAGGCCGTAGCCACCCGCCATCAGAGCGGCGTCCTGACGATCCGCCCGGTCCCTTCCACGAACCACTTCTCGCTGGGGAATGCCTTGCCGGCGAACTGCGAGGCCAGCCAGTCGGCCACGATGCCCAGCGGATTGGGCCCGAGGTTGGCCGAGGGCACACCGCCGACCGAGTGGCGGGAGTCCTGGTACACCACGTAGCGCTTCGGGCCCCGCAGCGCCTTCAGCAGCCGCTCGGTGTGCTCCAGCGGGGAGAGTTCGTCCGCCTCGCCCGCGATGCAGAGGTAAGGCGCCGTGATGCGGTTGGCGTGGCCCTCCCAGGTCATGCCCTTCCTGAACTGGTCGAACTTCGCCTCGTCATGGATGTTGCTCATGTACATGAAGCGCATCTTGAAGGTCGGCGAGGCCTCCTCGAAGATGGTGTGGAACCCGGGCTCGTGGCAGACGGCGCTCACCGCCACCGCGCGGATGCGCGGCTCGTGCGCCGCGGCGATGGTGGAGAAGAAGGAACCGAAGCTGGTGCCGCTGATGCCGATCTTCCCGGCGTCCACTTCCGCGCGCTTCTCGAGCCAGTCGACGCACACCTTGCCGGTGGCCTGCCAGGCCTCCATGCTGAACCAGCTGCCGATCACCGGCGCCTCGTACTGCCCCGGGCCGTCCACGGCCAGCACCGCCATGCCGCGCGACAGGAAGCGGTCACCGTAAAGCGCCGTGCCCATTTCCTTGAAGCTGTCCATGCCGGGAATCGAGATCACCGCCGGGATGCGCCCGCCGGTATAGCCCGGCGGCAGGTGGAACCAGGCCGGCAGGCGCTTGCCGTCGGGCAGCGTGAGCCAGACCTCCTCGACCTTGTGGTCGGCCAGTTGCGCGTACTTCAGGTAGCACTCGCGCTTGCGCTTGTTGCAGAACAGGTTCTTCTCGTTGTTCTCGTCGATCGGCCACTGCGCCGCGGCCCAGTGGATGGTCGCCATGTAGTAGTTCTCCCGCGCGGTGACCCGCTCGCCGGCCTCCTCGGCGGCCCTGGCCACCGCCTCGCGCCGGCGCGCCACCGCCTCGAAGGCCGGCGTGGCATCCGCGTACTTCTGGATGCGCCCGCGTATCGCCGCGAAATCCGCGTTCGCCTGGGGGCCGATGGGAGCGGACAGGTATATGGAGCGCGGCTGGTCCCAGTCCATGCCGACCGAGCGGATGGTGTTGTCCAGGGTCCAGCGCTGCTCGGTCCAGCGGCGCGTGACCGGGCCGGAATGGCCGCCTGCGGCGGCGGCGGCAGATCCCGTCCCGGAACGCGCATCGGCCGCGTGCGCCTGCGACCCAGCGAGCGTCGCCGCGGCAGCCGCGGCAGTGCCTGCGACCAGGGTCGCGGATTGCAGGAACTTCCTGCGGTCGAAATCGGCTTCCGGATTGCGTTCCTGCTCCATGCGGGCTCCCCCTGTTTTGTGGTGGCATGCCCCCTTGCCTGGCGCATGCGCGTGCCAGCATACCGCCCGACTCCGGCGCGCAATGTCGCGTGGCACAATCGCCGCGTTCCTTCGCCCCGGATGCCCGCATGACTGCTCCCCTGCCCGCCGACCGCGTGTTCCGCGGCGGCAAGGTACTCACGATGGATGCGCGCGACAAGGTCGCCCAGGCTGTGGCGCTGCACGGCGAACGCATCCTCGCCACCGGCAGCGATGCCGACATCTCCGCCTTTGTCGGACCGTCCACCACGGTCACCGAACTGCGCGGGCGTACCGTGATGCCCGGCCTGATCGACGGCCACGCGCACATGGACCGCGAGGGCCTCAAGGGACTGCTCCCGTCGCTGGCCGGACTGGACAGCATCGACGCCCTGGTCGGGCGCGTGCGTGAGATCGCCGCCGGGGTGCCGCGCGGCCAGTGGGTGGTGACCATGCCCATCGGCAACCCGCCCTCGTGGGCCCCGTCGGAGGGGATGTACCGCGAGGGCCGCTATCCGGACCGGCACGACCTGGACCGCGCCGCGCCCGACCATCCGGTGCTGCTGCGCACCGGATGGGGCTACTGGTCGCGGGTGCTGCCCATGGTGTGCGTGGCGAACACCCGTGCGCTGCAGCTGGCCGGCATCACCCGGGACACGGTGTCGCCCACCGGCAAGCTGGAGATCGTGCGCGATGCACGCGGCGAGCCCACCGGCGTGTTCCTCGAGCACGAGGAAATGCCGCTTGCCGAGTTCACGCTGTTCCGCGATGCGCCCAACTTCAGCGCCGACCAGCGCATGCTGGCACTCGCGGAATCGATGCGCCTGTACAACGCCTTCGGTACCACCGGCACCTTCGAGGGCCATGGCGTGGCGCCGGCGACCATCGCCACCTACCAGCGGCTGCGCGAAGCCGGCCGCCAGACGGTGCGCTCGCACCTGGTGTTCAGCCCCGGCTGGAGCGGCCTGGGCAATGCCGACCTTCGCGGCGTGCTGCGCGAATGGGGTGGCTGGCTCGCGGGACGCGGGCTGGGCGACGAGTGGCTGCGCGTGGCGGGCCTGTACACCGAGGTGGACGATGCGCCCGAGGGAAGGCTGCGCGCCCGTTGCGCGCCGCAGACCGGCTGGGCCGGCTTCTGCTACGACACCGGCCTGCCGCAGAAGGCGGTGCTCGACATCCTTGCCGAAGCCGCGCAGTTGAAGATGCGCATATCCGGGATCTGGGTGGACCTGATCGAGCTGTTCGAGCAGGTGCATGCGGCCACGCCCATCGACGGCCTGCGCTGGACCCTGGGCCACCAGCGCGTGCTGGATGCGAACCAGGTCGCGTCACTCGCGGACATGGGCGTGTGCATCACCGCGCATGCCAACGCCCACATCCACCACCGCGCCGAGCAGATCCTCAAGCAGGTCGGCGCGGCGCGCGAAAACGAGATCTGCCCGCTGCGCTCGCTCGTCGAGGCCGGCGTGCCGGTGTCGCTGTCCACGGACAACGTACCGATCACGCTGTGGCAGCCGATCTGGCTGGCAGCGGAGCGCGTGGCGCCCTCCGGCAAGGTGATCGCGCCGGACCAGCGGCTCACGCGCATGCAGGCGCTGCGTGCGGCCACCGCGGGCGGCGCGTGGCTGTGCGAGGCGGAGGACCAGCGCGGCACGCTGGAGGCCGGCAAGCTCGCCGACCTGCTGGTGTTGCCGCACGATCCGCTGACCTGCGATGGCAGCGCGCTGCGTGCGATGCGACCCGACATGACCCTGGTCGGCGGGCGCGTGGTGCACCAGGCCGCCGCAGGCGGGGATGCCGCGAACTAGGAACGATCCCGGACCAGGAACGATCCCGGGCAAGGCCGGGCGCCCCGGAGGCGCCGCTCCCGGACTACTCGCCCTTCAGGCCGAGTTCCTTGATCAGCGCGCCGACGCGCTCGGACTCGATGCGCACGTGGCCGGCCAGTTCATCGGGCCTGCCGCCCAGCGGCTCGGCCCCCAGAGACTGGAACCGCGCGCGGGTGTCGGCCGCAGCCAGCACCTTGAGCACCTCGACATTGAGCCGCTGCAGCACGTCCGCAGGCAGCTTCGCGGGCGCGAACAGCCCGTACCACTCCGTCACCGTCTGCGTCAGGCCGGGTACGTTGCTCTCCGCGATGGTGGGCACGTCCGGCATGATCGCGAGCCGGCGCGGCGAGGCCACCGCGATCGGGCGCAGCTTGCCGGCGCGCGCGTGCGGCAACTGCGCCGGCGGCCCGATGATCAGCGCGTCCACCTGCCCGCCCACCAGCCCGAGCAGCGCGGGGCCGCCGCCCTTGTAGGGCACCGGCACGATCTCGGCCTTGGCCTGCAGGCGCAGCAGTTCCATCGCCAGGTGCCCGGCGGTGAGGTTGCCGGCATGCGCGTAGCTCAGCTTGCCGGGGCGTTCGCGCGCCAGCGCGACCAGCTCGCGTAGCGTCTGCACCGGCAACGATGCGCTCACGCTGAGCAGACTGGGCACGTTCGCCACCAGGGTCACCGGCGTGAAGTCGGTGAACATGTCGTAGGGCACCTTCTGCACGAAGCCCGCGGCCGCGTGCGGCGTGCCCAGCAGCCCGATGGTGTGGCCGTCGGCCGGCGCGCGCGCCAGTGCCTCGGCGCCGATCTGCCCGTTGGCGCCCGCGCGGTTCTCCACCACCACCTGCTGGCCGACCGCCGGCGACAGCCGGCTCGCGATCTCCCTGGCAAGCACATCCACCGTGCCGCCCGAGGAGAACGGCGCGATGATCCTCACGGTGCGCGAGGGCCAGGCTTGCGCCCATGCACCGGCCGCAGAAGTGGCCAGCATGAGCACGACGACGGCTTTTCGGGTCAGGCGCATGGTCCGATTCTGGCAGGTTTGCGCAGCAGCCACAACGACCGCCGGACCGGTTCAGCTGACGATCATCTCCTTGTTGGCCGCGCCCGGCGGCACCATGGGGAACACCTTCATGTCGGCGTCGATCGGCGCATGGATCAGGCAGGGCCCGGGCGTACGCAGCGCTTCGGCCAGCGCGGCCCTGGGATCGGCCGCCTGTGCCAGGTCCACGGCGCGGATGCCGAATCCCTCCGCGATGCGCATGAAGTCCGGACCGGCGCGGTACTGCGAAGCGAACAGCCGCTTGCCGTAGAACAGCGCCTGCTGCTGGTACACCAGCCCCAGCGCGCTGTTGTTCATGAGCACGATCTTGACGTCGATGCCCTCTTCCGCCGCCGTGCCGAGTTCCTGGATGTTCATGAGCAGGCTGCCATCGCCGCTGAAGCACACCACCGCGGGCCGCTTTGCCTCCGGCGCATCACCGGATGACGCTGCAAGCGCGGCGCCCAGCGCCGCCGGCACGCCGAAGCCCATGGTGCCCAGCCCGCCCGAGGTCAGCCAGGTGCGCGGCTGCATGAACGGGTAGGCCTGCGCCACCCACATCTGGTGCTGGCCCACGTCGGTGGTGACGATGGTGTCCTTCCCCATCAGTTCCGATACTGCGCGGATCAGTCCGTAATGGCTGAGCGGATCGTCCGCGTCGGGCATGTCCAGCGGCCATTCGCGCTTGAGGTCGGCCACGCGCGACAGCCAGTCGATGCGCGGGCGCGCGTCCACCAGCGGCAGCAGCGCGGCCAGCGCCTGGCGCGCATCCGCGGGGATCGCCACTTCCGGGCGGCGCAGCTTGCCGAGTTCGGCCACGTCGATGTCGATGTGCACCACCTTCGCGCCCGGGCAGAACTGCGCCAGCTTGCCGGTGGCGCGGTCGTCGAAGCGTGCGCCCACGGCGATGAGCAGGTCGCATTCCTCCAGCGCCAGGTTGGTGAAGCGCGCCGCGTGCATGCCGAGCATGCCCAGCGACAGCGGATGCGTGGCCGGCATCGCGCCCAGCGCCATCAGGGTCTGCGTGGTCGGCAGCGAGGCCTTCTCGGCGAGTTCCACCGCCAGCGCCGAGGCATCGGACTGCACCACGCCGCCGCCGATGTAGAGGATGGGGCGCTTCGCGGCATTGACCAGCGCCGCCGCCTCGCGCAGCAGCGCCGCGTCGGCGGGGGCTTCCGCGATGCGGCGTCCCGGCTCGGGCCAGGCCTCGAACTCGATGACTTCCGCCTGCACGTCCTTGGGGATGTCCACCAGCACCGGTCCGGGCCGGCCCGACAGCGCGAGCGAGAAGGCTTCGGGGATGATGCGCAGCAGCTCGCGCGCCGACTGCGGCTGCCAGCAGCCCTTGGTGATCGGGCCGGCGAGCTCGCAGGTCGCGACTTCCTGGAAGGCATCCGTGCCTATCATCGCCTTGGGCACCTGCCCGGTGATGCAGACCAGCGGGATGGAGTCCAGGTCGGCGTCGGCGATAGCGGTGATCAGGTTGGTCGCACCGGGACCGGAGGAAGCGATGCACACCCCGGCGCCACCGCTGGCGCGCGCGATGCCCTGCGCGATGAAGCCCGCGCCCTGCTCGTGGCGCGCGAGCACGTGGCGCAGCCCCGGGCTTGCGTGCAGCGCATCGTAGATCGGCAGCACCGCGCCGCCGGGTATGCCGGCGACGACGCGCACGCCCTGACGCTCCAGCAGGGCGACGGTGATCTGCGCACCGTTGAGGCGGATGCGTCCGCCGGCGGCTGCGTCCTGCGCTTGCTGCATGGCTTGCTTGTCGGTCTTCATCTGCTGCTCCAGGTGGTTCTGCCGGCCTGCCCCTGCGATTGCGGGGTTCTGAAATGCAAAACCCCCGCCGGGCATCTGCGCCGGCGGGGGTTTCAGGGTTCGTTGTCTGCTTTGCCTGGTTCCCGCTACGGCGCGATGCGTACCGTTACGACCGCTACCAGGGCCGATACGACGACGACCAGCAGTTCCAGCGGCCGGTTGGCGGGCTGGACAGGCTGGGTGGCGGGGTTCAGGGCGAAAGACATCGACAGATTGTAGCAGAGGGCAGGCGTGGCGTGCCCAGTCTGGCGCGGCGACCGGCGACGGCAAGCGGCGCACCCGCCGCGCGCCGGGCGCGCATCCCCCCGCGCCTATAATGGCGCTCCGCCGCGAAGGGCCCCACCGCATGTTCAGCTACCGCCACGCCTTTCATGCCGGCAACCATGCCGACGTGCTCAAGCACGTGGTGCTGGTGCAGTTGCTGCAGCACCTGGTCCTCAAGGACAAGCCCCTGCTCTACGTGGACACCCACGCCGGCCCGCTCACCCATTCGCTGGCCTCGGCCGAGGCGCGCAAGAACGGCGAGTTCGAGACCGGCATAGGCAGGGTCTGGGACACGAAGCTGCTGCCCGAAGGCCTGGCCGGATACCGCGAACAGGTCCGCGCGCTGAACGCGGACGGCGTGCTGCGCCAGTACCCCGGCTCGGCGGGCATCGCCATGCAGGTACTGCGCCCGGCCGACCGGCTGCGCCTGTTCGAGCTGCACCCCACCGAGGGCCGCCAGCTGGTGGTGGCGTGCAAGCCGCTCGCCCCGCGCGTGATCGCCCAGCCCAGCGACGGCTTCGACGGGCTGAAGGCCGCGTTTCCGCCCCCCACGCGCCGCGGCATCGCCTTGATCGACCCGCCCTACGAGGACAAGCGCGATTACGGGCGCGTCGTGGCATCGCTGCGCGATGCGCTGTCGCGCTTCGCCACCGGCGTGTACGCGGTCTGGTATCCGCTGGTGCAACGCCGCGAGGCGGAACAGTTCGCCGAACGCCTGCGCCAGTTGCAGAAGAAGGATTGGCTCCACGCCAGCCTGCGCGTCAAGGCGCCGTCCGAGGACGGCCTTGGCTTGTACGGCAGCGGCATGTTCGTGATCAACCCGCCCCACACCCTGCCGGCGGTGATGGCCAAGGCCCTGCCCTGGATGACCAGGGAACTGGCACAGGACCAGGGCGCGCAGTTCCAGCTGGAGCACCAACTGACATGAGCGCACGACCATGAGCCCACGCAAGCCGATGTACCCGCGCAAGCCGGGCGACGCCGCGACCGCGGAGGCCAAGGCGCCCTCGCGCGATGCCTCCCGTGACCCGAGCCGTGGTGCGAACCGTGACCCACGCCGCGGCGCACCCCCTGCCGCAAACCGCGGCGCGCCCCGGGCCGCCCCCCGCACTGCGGCACCCCGCCCGGCCACGCCGGCAGGCACGGA
>CAIVVS010000261.1 GCA_903909415.1 uncultured Pseudomonadota bacterium
CCCGCGACAGCAGCCACAGCAGCGCGGGCACGCCCAGCATCGCGGTGACCACGCCGACCGGCATTTCAAGCGGCGCCGCCATCCAGCGCGAACCGGTGTCGGCCAGCGTCAGCAGCACGCCGCCGGCACCCGCCGACAGCGGCAGCAGCCAGGCGTGGCCGCGCACACCGGCCAGCCGGAGCAGGTGCGGCACGACCAGGCCGACGAAGCCGATCGCGCCGCCCATCGACACCGCGGCCACCGTCGCCAGCGCCGCGCCCGCGAGCAGCGCGAACTGCGTTGCCCTGACCGCGACGCCCAGCGAGCGCGCCTTGTCCTCGCCCAGCGTCAGCACGTCCAGGGAGCGCGCGACCGACTGGGCCGCGGCGCCCACCAGCGCCAGCGCGCCCCAGTGCAGCGGTCCAGCCTCGGCCTGGGACAGGTCCCCCAGCAGCCAGAACAGCAGGCCCTGCAACTGCGCCGCGGGGGCGAGCGTGAGCATCAGGCTGACCGCCGCGCCGCACCCGGCCGAGACCGCCACGCCGGCCAGGATCACGCGGTGCGGATTCCAGCCCTTGCCCGCCAGCGCGAAGCCGAGCACCGCCATCACCGCGAGCACCGCTCCTGCGAGCGACAGGCCGTATTGCGCCGCGGGCGCGAGTCCCGCCAGCAGCGCGCCCAGCGCCCCGGCCGAGGCGCCGCCCGATACGCCGAGGATGGCCGGGTCGGCCAGCGGGTTGCGCAGCAGCACCTGGAGCAGGCATCCGGCGAGCGCGAGCAGGGCGCCGCAGCACATCGCGGCCAGCGCGCGCGGCAGGCGTAGCCCCAGCAGGATCTCGCGCGCGGTCGGGTCGTCTGCGCCTCCCAGCGCCGCGAGCACGCGCGCCGCGCCCAGTTCGACGCTGCCCAGCGAGAGGGCGAGCGCCAGGCTGGCGGGCACGAGCAGCACCAGTGCCAGCGCTAGGGCCGCCTCGCGCCCGATCGGCGCCGCCGCAGCCAGCGGCCTCACCGGATTGCCGCCGTGGCGCGGTCCATGCCTGCTCAGGCCAGGCTGATCACGGGCCAGCCGCGCGCGATCGCGGCCTCGCGCAGCGTGGCGTCCGGGTCCACCGCGACCGCGTCAGTGACTTTCTCCAGGAGCGGCAGGTCGTTGCGCGAGTCGCTGTAGAACCAGCTGCGCGAAAAGCCTTCGAGGGATTCGCCGCGCGCGGCCAGCCATTGCGCCAGGCGCGTGACCTTGCCCTCGCGGAACGAGGGCGTTCCCTCCGGCTTGCCGGTGAAGCGGCCGTCGCGCACCTGGGGCTCGGTCGCGATCAGGTGGGTGACGCCGAAGGCGCGCGCGATGGGCGCGGTAACGAAGGAATTGGTCGCCGTCACCACGGCCACCAGCGCGCCCGCGTCGGCGTGGCGTTTCACCAGGGAGCGGCCCGCCTCGCGGATCATCGGCCGGATGCGCTCGGCCATGAACTCGGCATGCCAGGCGTCGAGCTGCGCGCGCGGGTGGGCCGCCAGCGGCGCCAGCTGGAAGTCGAGGAAGGCATAGATGTCCAGCGTGCCGGCCTTGTAGTCCTCGTAGAAGGCGTCGTTGCGCGCCTCGTAGATGCCGCGCTCCAGCACGCCCCGGTCGATGAGGAACTGCGCCCACTCGTGGTCGCTGTCACCGGAGAGCAGGGTGTTGTCGAGGTCGAACAGGGCGAGTTCCAAGGCAGATCCTTGCGGTGCGTTCCCGGGTCAGTCCGGCGAGCTTGCGGGTTGCGGGGCGGGCGACGGGGCGAACAGCGGCGCGCCCCGTGCATAGGACACCGCCTCGCGCGCGAGCGCGACCGTTACCGGTCGCTTGCGCGCCAGCGAGAGCTGGTCGAGCGCGTCCACCACGCGGATCTGCGTGCCCATGTCGCGCCCGACGCGGCGCATGACGAATGCCAGCACCTCGGCCGGCAGGTCAAAGCCGAGCGACCGCGCGTGTTCGGTGAGCGCCTCGGCTTTCTGCGCGTCGTCCAGCGCCTGCAGGCGCAGCACCAGCCCGGACCCGAGCCGCGTGCGCAGGTCCTCGCGCACCGGCATGTCGGCCGGGGGGCGGTCCCCGGCGGCGACCAGCACGCCGCCGCCGGCGCGCATGGCGTTGTAATGGTCGAACAGCGCGAGCTGGCCGACGATGTCCAGGCGCTGGCAGTCGTCGACCGCGAGCAGCGCCGGCGGCCAACCCGCGCCGGCCTCGGCCAGGGGGTGGGGTGCATTGACGTAGCACGCCGGTCCGCATCCGTCAGCGGGTTCGGCGCAGCCAGCTGGCGGGCGTGCCGCCGAGTGTGCCGCCGCCCGCAGCAGGTGGCTTTTTCCGCTGCCGGCCGGCCCCCAGAGGAACAGGAAGCGCTCGCCGCCGCCCTCGCAGGCAGCGCGCAGCGCCGCCACCGCCGCCCGGTTGGGGCCCGGATAGTAGTTCTCGAAGCTCGGCGCCGGCCCGGGGGCCAGCGCGAGCGGGATCTGCTCCACCGCGCCCCCCTTATTGCCGGTACATCGGGCTGTCGAGGTAGCTGCGGCGCAGCTCGCGCAGGCCCACCAGCAGCGCCGCGCTCGCCGGCAGCGCGAGCAGTACGCCGAAGAATCCGAACACCTGTCCGAAGGCGAGCAGCGCGAAGATCACCGCGACCGGATGCAGGCCGATGCGGTCACCCACCAGCAGGGGGGTGACCACCATGCCTTCGGCGGCCTGGCCGATGGCGAACGCGACCCACACCCAGAGCAGGCCGGGCCCGGCGCCGAATTGCATCAGGGCGGCCAGCGTGCCCAGCACCAGGCCGGTGAGCATGCCGATGTAGGGCACGAACACCAGAATGCCGGTGATCAGGCCGACCGGCAGGAAGAACTCCAGGCCGGTCGCCCACAGCGCGAGCGTGTAGTAGGCGCTCATCACCAGGATCACGGAAATCTGCCCGCGCAGGAACTCCGCGAGGACCGCGTCGACCTCGCGCGCCAGCGAGCGCACCCTGATGTGCCAGCCGCGCGGCACCATCTGGTCGACGCGCGCGACCATCGTGATCCAGTCGCGCAGGAGGTAGAACAGCACCACTGGCACCAGCATCAGGTTGGCGACGAAGCCCAGCACGGTGAGGCCGCCGATCTTGAGGGAGTCCAGCACCTTCATGCCCAGGCCCTCGGTGCCCTGGAGGGTTTCCGACAGCAGGCGCTTGAGCGTCGCCGCGTCGAACTGCAGCGCGATGCCGAACTTGGCGCTCAGCCACGGGGCGACATGGGTATTGAGCTCGTCCAGGTAGCCGGGCAGGCGAACCGACAGCAGCTGGATTTCCTTGAAGAACAGCGGCACCAGGATCAGCGACAGCAGGACCAGCAGCGTGAACAGGCCCAGCATCACGATCACTGCGCCCAACGCACGCTTCACGCGGCGCTTCTCCAGCGCCATCATGACCGGGTTGCATATGTAGGCCAGTATCGCGGCCAGCAGGAACGGCGCCAGGATGGGGGACAGGTAGTAGAGCAGCACCAGTCCCGCGGCCGCCAGGCCGATCCAGAGAAAGTTTTGCGGCTGGGTGAGGCGGGATGGCATCTCGGATAGAATTCCGCTGGTGGCGTCCGCCGTGGGTATCGTCCTGCTTGCGGACAGCGCCGCATTGTAGCGCCCCCGGACCCCGACCCGTAGCAAGCACCAGCGCAACCCCGACCGTGACCGCCAAGCCCCCGCTTTCCTACCGAGACGCAGGCGTCGACATCGACGCCGGCGACGAACTCGTCGAGCGCATCAAGCCCTTCGCCAGGCGCACCATGCGCCCGGAGGTGCTGGGGGGCATAGGCGGCTTCGGCGCCTTGGTCGAGATCTCGAAGAAGTTCCGCGAGCCGGTGCTGGTCTCCGGCACCGACGGCGTGGGCACCAAGCTCAGGCTGGCGTTCACCCTCAAGCGGCACGACACCGTGGGCATCGACCTGGTGGCGATGAGCGTGAACGACATCCTGGTGCAGGGTGCGGAGCCGCTGTTTTTCCTGGATTACTTCGCCTGCGGCCGGCTGCGCGTTGACGACGCGGCCAATGTCATCAAGGGCGTGGCCCGCGGCTGCGAACTGGCTGGCTGCGCGCTGATCGGCGGCGAGACCGCCGAGATGCCCGACATGTACCCGGACGGGGAATACGACCTGGCCGGATTCGCCGTCGGCGTGGTGGAGAAGAGCGCCATCATCAACGGCCGCTCCATCGCGCCGGGCGACGCCCTGCTGGGCCTGGCTTCCAGCGGCGCGCATTCCAACGGCTATTCGCTGGTGCGCAAGGTGCTGGCGCGCGCCAACCCCGACCTGTCGGCGGACTTCCACGGCAGGCCGTTCGCCGACGTGCTGATGGAACCCACGCGCATCTACGTCAAGCCGCTGCTTGCGCTGATGCAGGCCCTGCCGGTCAAGGGCATGGCGCACATCACCGGCGGCGGACTGGTCGAGAACGTGCCGCGCGTGCTGCCGGCCGGCACGCGCGCACGCATGCATCGCGACGCCTGGCCGCGCCCGCCGCTGTTCGACTGGCTGCAGCGCGAGGGCGGGGTTGCGGACGCCGAGATGCACCGCGTGTTCAACTGCGGCATCGGCATGGTGGTGGTGGTGGCTGCGGCCGACGCGGATCGCGCGATGCGCATGCTGGCGGCCGCCGGCGAGCAGGTGTTTCGCATCGGGGATATCGAGGCCCATCCCGACGGCGCCTCGGCCGCGCCGGTCGCCGACGTGGTCTGAGGGCGAGTTCGCGCCCCGCGCCGCCGGCACGGCGGCCGTCCTTCAGGGGGAAGTTGCCGGAAATTCGCCTACATCGCTGATTTGATGTGGGTTTTCAGGTGCTGTGCTAGAGTTCCCGCATGTACGCGCGACGGCCATTGCCGGCACTGGTCGCGGCCGCCTTGGGCATGGCCGCAGGCAGCGCCTTGGCCGAGCCGGCCGGACCGTCGGTGGTCCAGGGCAGTGCTGCCATAGGCACTGCGGGCCGCGTCACCACGGTGACCCCCGCCACGGCGTCCACCCTGATCCGCTGGCAGGGTTTCGGCCTTGCCCCCGGTGACACCGCGCGCTTCAACCAGTCCGCGGGCAGCGTCGTGTTCAACCAGGTCGCGCCGGGCGGTGCGTTCGCGCTGAACGGCGGCCTCGACAGCGCCGGGCGCGTCGTTTTCCTCAACGGCTCGGTCGCCACCGGCGCGGGCTTGGGCATCACCGGCATGAACCTCGACCTCGCCGCGTTGAACCGCTCGGCCCTGCGGCTGGAACGCATGGATGGGGCGCCGGGCGTGGCCGCGCGCGCGCAGCACGAGGTGCTCGGCGACCAGGCCCTGGCCACCCTGTCCGAGGGCCGCGTGTTCGTACTGGGCGCGGACAAGGCCAACGTGTCCACCGCCGCTTCCGGCGCGGTGCTGGTCGCGCCCGGGCGCACGGTGCAGCTGGCCGATGTGCGCTATCCGAACCTGCGGGTGGAGGTCGCCGCGCCCTCCGGCAGCGCGCTGGACCTCACGGCGCTGCTCGCGCGCAGCGGCCAGATCTTCGCCAGCCTGGTGTCGGCCCGCGCCTTGCCGGGCCGGCGCACCGAGTCCCCAGCGGTGCAGCTGGCGGGCTCGGGCGGCGCCGCCCCGCTGCCTGTGGTCTACGCGCTGGCTGCGATGTCGCGTACCGATGCGGTGGATGCGCTGTCGCCCGATCTGCTGGCCATGATTCCCGACCCGGCCGCGATGGCGCAGGCCGACGCGTTGCGCGTTGCCCTGCAGGACGCGCTTGAGGACATCCCGGTGGCGGCCCGCGCCGGCCAGCCCGCGCCGCTGCAACTCGCCGCTGCCGCCAGCGTCGCTGCGATCGGCCTTGATGAGGACCGCGCGGTGCTGCCCGTGCTGCTGGCATCGCGGCTGCGGACCACCGAGGAGATCCAGCCGCCTGCCGCGCCCCTGGCGGCAGTGGGGCCGGACGAAGACGGCATGCGGCTGCCGCTGCGTGCGCTGGCCGGGCTGGCTGGCGGTGAGGCGGTCCAGGCGCCGGTGCTCGTCGCCGCGTTCGGCCCGGACGAGGATCGCGGCAGCCTGCCCGCCCTGTTCGCCGCGCGAGGGCTTGGTGCCGATGCGGTCGAACCCGCCGTGCCCGATGTGGCCGCGCTCGGGCCGGACGAAGACCGCTCGGTGTTGCCTTGGGGTGTGGTCGCGCGCCTGGCTTCGACGGAATGGCTGGGCGTGCCGGCGGCTCTGGCACGCGCGGTGCCGCCGGCCCAGGCGCCGGCGCCCATCCAGGTTGCGGCGCTCGCTCCCGTGCCCGTTGCAGCGTCCGCTGCCGTCCCCGCCGCCGTCCCCGCTGCGGCGCCGGCTGCCGCGGCACCGGCGCTGGACGTTCCGGCGCTGCCCGCCGCTGAGGTACCCACAAGGCCGGCCGCCGTCGCCGTCGCCGCCGCCGCCGTCCCACCGGCCCCGACGCAGGTCGTGCAGGCTGTCCCGCTCTCCCCCGCGCCGGCTGCAGGCACGCCTGGCGTCGCCGCGCTGGTGGCGTCCCACCAGCCCGCGCCAGCACCCGTGCGGGTGGAGCCGGTGCAGGTCCAGGCCGCCGTGCAGGTGGCCATGGTGTCGCAGCCGCAGCCGCAGCCTGCGGCCGTCGTACCCGTCGCGGCGGTTTCCGACGCCGGCGCCGTCAGGCTCGCGCGCGTGGAGCGGCGCATGCCGATGATCATGATCGACCGCAAGGGCGGCGTCTTCCACATGTAGCGCGTGGCGCGGCCGCCTGGCCGCCGTCCCGCCCCGGCACGCCGTTCCGTTCGCGGGCATCGGCCTTGCCGGATGGGCCCGGGTGGTAAGATTTTGCCTCCTCGGACGCGAACAAGATGCCGGCCCCCCGCTTCGTCCACCTGCGCTTGCACAGCGAGTATTCCGTCACCGACGGCATCGTGCGCATAGACGACGCCGTCGGGGCTGCGGTGGCCGACGGCATGCCGGCCCTCGCCATCACCGACCTCGCCAACCTGTTCGCGCTGGTCAAGTTCTACAAGGCCGCACGCGACAAGGGCGTGAAGCCGCTGATCGGCTGCGATGCCTGGATCACCAACGACGCCGACCGTGACAAGCCCTCGCGCCTGCTGCTGCTGGTGCAGTCGCGCCAGGGCTACCTCGCGCTGTGCGGGCTGCTCAGCAGGGCGTGGCTGGAGAACCAGCACCGCGGCCGCGCCGAGATGCGGCGCGAATGGTTCGCCGACGGCGGCGCGGATGGGCTGATCGCGCTGTCCGGCGCCGCCTTCGGCGACATCGGCCAGGTGCTCGCGCAGGACAACGCCGCGCAGGCCGACCGCCTCGCGATGGCATGGAAGGCGCTGTTCCCCGGGCGCTTCTACCTGGAGCTGCAGCGCACCGGCACGCGCGAGTCCGAGCGCCTCGTTCGCCGGACCGTGGGCGTGGCCGCGCGCACCGGATTGCCGGTGGTCGCCACGCACCCGGTGCAGTTCCTGACCAAGGCCGAGTTCGTCGCCCACGAGGCACGGGTGTGCATCTCCGAGGGCCACGTGCTGGCCGACCAGCGCCGCCCGCGCACCTTCACCGAGGAGCAGTACTTCAAGACCCAGGCGCAGATGGCCGAGTTGTTCGCCGACCTGCCCGAGGCGCTGGAGAACTCGGTGCAGCTGGCGATGCGCTGCAACCTCGAGCTTGAACTGGGCAAGAACCGGCTGCCGGACTTCCCGACGCCGGCGGGCATGTCGCTCGAGGACTACCTCGAGCAGCAGGCGGGCGCGGGGCTGGCCACGCGATTGGCCGCGCTGTATCCGGACGAGGCGGCGCGCGCCGAGGCCGAGCCGCGCTACCGCGAGCGCCTGGCGTTCGAGTGCAAGACCATCATCCACATGAAGTTCCCCGGCTACTTCCTGATCGTGGCCGACTTCATCAACTGGGCCAAGCGCAACGGCGTGCCGGTGGGCCCGGGGCGCGGATCGGGCGCGGGCTCGCTGGTGGCCTATTCGCTGGGCATCACCGACCTGGACCCGCTGCGCTACGACCTGCTGTTCGAGCGCTTCCTGAACCCCGAGCGCGTGTCGATGCCCGACTTCGACATTGACTTCTGCCAGGACGGGCGCGACCGAGTCATCGAGTACGTGCGCGACAAGTACGGCCGCGACTCGGTGTCGCAGATCGCCACCTTCGGCACCATGGCGGCCAAGGCCGTGGTGCGCGACGTCGGCCGGGTGATGGAATGGGGCTACGGGCGCACCGACGAGCTCGCCAAGCTGATCCCGTTCCAGCCGGGCAAGCTGATCACGCTGAAGATGGCGCGCGACATGGAGCCGCGGCTGCGCGAGCGCGAGCGCGACGAGGAGGAGACGCGCGAGCTGCTGGCGCTGGCCGAGCAGCTCGAGGGCATGACGCGCAACGTCGGCATGCACGCGGGCGGCGTGCTGATCGCCCCGGGCAAGCTCACCGATTTCTGCCCGCTGTACGCCGCGGGCGGCTCGGATTCGGTGGTGTCGCAGCTGGACAAGGACGACGTCGAGGCCATCGGCCTGGTGAAGTTCGACTTCCTCGGCCTGACCACGCTCACCATCCTGGACTGGACGGTGCGCTACCTGCGCGAGGCGGGCAACGACACCATCAACCTGGAGTCGCTGCCGCTTGACGACGCGGCGTCCTACCAGGTGTTCTCGCAGGCCAACACCACGGCGGTGTTCCAGTTCGAATCGCGCGGCATGCGCGACCTGCTCAAGCGGGCGCGCCCGGACCGCTTCGAGGACATCATCGCGCTGGTGGCGCTGTACCGGCCGGGCCCGATGGACCTGATCCCGGACTTCATCGAGCGCAAGCACGGCCGCCAGCAGGTGGTGTACCTGGACCCGCGCCTGGAGCCCATCCTCGGGCCGACCTACGGCGTGATGGTCTACCAGGAACAGGTGATGCAGATCGCGCAGGTGATCGGCGGCTACTCGCTGGGCGGCGCCGACCTGCTGCGCCGCGCGATGGGCAAGAAGAAGCCCGAGGAGATGGCCGAGCACCGCGGCCTGTTCGTCACCGGCGCCGGCAAGAACGGCCTGGACGAGGCGCGCGCGAACGAACTGTTCGACTTGATGGAGAAGTTCGCCGGCTACGGCTTCAACAAGTCGCATGCCGCCGCCTACGCGCTGGTGGCGGTGCAGACCGCCTACATGAAGGCGCACCATCCCGCCGCGTTCGCCGCGGCCAACCTGTCGGCGGTGATGGACGACACTGACAAGGCGCACCAGTTCGTCGATGACGCGCGCGCCAACGGCATCAAGGTGCTGGGCCCGGACATCAACGCCTCGGTGTTCCGCTACGTCCCGGTGGACGGGAAGACCGTGCGCTACGGGCTGGGCGGGATCAAGGGCACCGGCCAGGCGGCAATCGAGACCATCGTGCGTGCGCGCACCGAGGCCGGGCCGTTCCGAGACCTGTTCGACTTCTGCTCGCGGGTGGACAAGCGCCTGGTCAACCGGCGCGTGATCGAGGCGCTGGTCCGCGCCGGCGCCTTCGACAAGCTGAACAAGGACCGAGCCGCGCAGTTCGCCTCGGTCGGCATCGCGATGGAGGCGGCCGAGCAGTCCGAGCGCAACGCTTCCCAGGTGAGCCTGTTCGGCGCACCCGGCGCCGAGGATGCGGCTGGCCCGCCGGTGGCGCTGGTGACTACGCTGCGCTGGGACGAGGCGAAACAGCTGATCGAGGAGAAGGCGGCGCTGGGTTTCTACTTCAGCGGCCACCCGTTCACCGCCTACCGGCGCCAGATCGGCGGCTTCCTCAAGGGCACGCTGGCCGAACTCGCGCCCAAGGCCGAGCTGACGATGCTCGCGGGCATCGTGGTGTCCACCCGGGTGCAGCAGACGCGCAGCGGACGGCTCGCGGTGATCGTGCTGGATGACGGCACCGCGACGGTCGAGGCCACCGCCTTCCCGGAACTGTTCGACGCCAACCGTGAACTGGTCAAGGAAGACCGCCCGGTGGTGGTGCTGGGCAAGGTGACCAAGGACGAGTTCAGCGGCGGCTTCCGGGTGCGCGCCGAGAAGATCTTCGACCTGGGCCAGGCGCGCAGCCGCTATGCGCGGCAGATGCTGCTGCGCCTGAACGGGCAGGCTTCGCGCGAGGGCCAGGCCGCGGTCAAGCGCCTTCGCAACCTGCTCTCGCCCTACCGCAACGGGCCCTGCCCGGTGTCCGTCCAGTACGCCAACGGCGCGGCCAGCGTCGAGCTGCGGCTGGGGGAGGACTGGCGCGTCAGCCTGCACGACCAGCTGATCGCCGACCTGCAGGCGTGGCTCGCGCCCGAGAACGTCGAGATCTACTACCAGTGAGCGATCCGGTAACGACGCCCACGCCGCAGTTCACCGACGCAGCCGCGCTGGAAGCGCTGAGCGAAGTCGCGCGCGTTGCGCCGCGGCTGCGGCGCAACGCCAATTTCCATCGGAGCGAATCCGAGCCCGCCAACCGCCTGCTCAACGCCATCGAACCGGGCAGCTACATCCGCCCGCATCGCCACCTCGATCCGAACAAGGACGAGACCATGGTGGTGGTCAGGGGCTCGCTGGGCATGCTGTGGTTCCGCGATGACGGCGTGGTCGCCGGCCAGGCCTTGCTGTCGCCCGGCGGCAACTGCGTGGTGAACATCCCGCACGGTTGCTGGCACACGCTGGTGGCCCTTGAATCCGGCACGGTGTTTTTCGAGGCCAAGGGCGGCCCGTACGCGCCGCTCGCATCCGGAGAAGCGGCGCCGTGGGCGCCGCCCGAGGGCGACGCCGCGGTCGCGGCCTACTACGGGCTGCTGGCCGCGCGGTTTCGCTGAGGCCGGCAGGACCATCAGGAGGCGCTTACGGCGTCGGCAGCGTGCCGAAATCGCGCGGTGCGGCGGGCAGTCCCTCTGGCGGGGTGCCGACCGCGACGCGCTCGACCCGGGCCCGGGGTGGGCCACGCCCGGCCCACTCGGTGAGCGCGCGCACCGCCGCCTCGTCACCCGAGGCCAGCGCTTCCACGGAGCCGTCGCGCCGGTTGCGTACCCAGCCTGCCAGCCCCAGACGCCGCGCCTCGGCCTGCATGGCATGACGGTAGCCCACGCCCTGAACCATGCCAAAAATGCATAAGTGGCTGATTATGTTCATGTGTTATAACCTGCGGTAGGTGGCAGGCAGGTTCTCGGCCCGGACGGGTCCGCGTTCCGGAGGTGCGCCACGCCCGCCCGCCATGCCAGCGGGGCCGGGCCCGGCGCTGCCTACTTGATGAGCAACTGCGCGGCTTCCTCGCCGCGCAGCGACAGGATGGTCACCACCGAGATCGCGACCAGGGGCGCGACGAAGGCGGTCACCCCGAGTATCGAGTTGATCCAGGCGGCGGGCGCCATGTCCGGCACGTTCTTCTTCAGGTGGTAGAGCCTGCTGCCGCTGGAGAGCAGCAGCAGCACCATCAGCGTCCAGCAGAAGAACTCCAGCAGCCAGCGCGACCAGGCGAAGCCGAACACCACCCCCATGCCGGCCACCATCCCGATGATCCAGATCACCATCAGTCCGACGTCCTGGCCGGCGCGTTCCTGCAGGTAGTTCGGCGCAAGCTTGCCGTTGCGCTGCAGGGTGAAGAAGATAGCCGAACCGACCCCCAGCACGATGATCGAGGTCAGCGCGTAGAACCAGCCGATGAATTTGATGGACAGGGTCATGGGGCAATCGTCACGGGGCAGTCGTCGTCGGGCCGGCCAGCCCGCGCGCGCGTTCCAGTGCGGCGGGAAGGTCGGGTTGCAGGTTGGCCTCGCCGAGCAGGGTGAGGAACCCTGAGCGGCGCAGCAGCGACATCGGTTGCGCGTTGGCGCCGGCCAGCACCAGGTGCCGGCCTTCCTCGCGCAGCACGCGGTGCAGCACTTCGATGGTATCAAGCCCCGTGGTGTCCAGGTTGATCACCTGGTGCAGTTCCAGCACCACCACGTCCACCTGGGACCTTTCCTCGTCCAGCAGCGCCTCCAGCTTGCCCACCGCGCCGAAGAACAGCGACCCGAACAGCTTGTAGGCGGCCACGCGCGGGTGCGCCCCGCCCAGGTCTACCGGCTCGATGCGGGTCAGCTCGGAGATGCGGTAGATGAAGAACAGGCTCGCCAGCACCATGCCGACCTCGACCGCCACCGTGAGGTCGAACACCACGGTGAGGAGGAAAGTGGACAGCATGATGGCGCGGTAGTTGAACGAGTACTGCACCAGGCGGCGGAACGCGGCCCAGTCGCCCATGTTCCACGCGACGAACATCAGGATGGCGGCCAGCGATGCGAGCGGCACGTGGGTGGCCAGCGGCGCCGCGACCAGGATGATCGCGAGCAGGGTGAGGGCGTGCACGATGCCGGCGACCGGCGTCTTCGCCCCCGCCCGGATGTTGGTGGTGGTGCGCGCGATGGTGCCGGTGACCGGGATGCCGCCGAACAGCGGCGAGGCGATGTTGGCGATGCCCTGCGCGATCAGCTCCTGGTTGGGGTCGTGCCGGTCGTTGGTCATGCCGTCGGCGACGCGCGCGCACAGCAGCGACTCGATCGCGCCCAGCAGCGCGATGGTGATGGTCGGCGCCACCAGGTTGCGCGCGCTGTCCCAGTCGAAGGCCGGCAGCGCGAAGGCGGGCAGGCCCTGCGGTATGCCGCCGAAGCGCGAGCCGATGGTCTCCACCGGCAGGCCGAGGAAGGCGGTCGCGGCGGTGGCCAGCGCGAGCGCGACCACGGTGCCGGGCACGCGCCCGACCAGCGCCGCGCGCCCCGGCAGGCCGGACATGCCGAGGCGCCCGGTCAGCGCGGCAAGCCTCGGCCACAGCGCGACGATCGAGAGCGACACCAGGGCCACGCCCAGCGCCCAGAAGTTCACGGTCGAGGCGCTCTTCGCGATCACCGACACCTGCGAGAAGAAGTTCGCCGGCATGGCGCCGGTGTCCAGGCCGAAGAAGTCGCGCACCTGCGACAGCGCGATCAGCACCGCGATGCCGTTGGTGAAGCCGATCACGATGGCGATGGGGATGAAGCGGATCAGGCTGCCCACGCCGGTTGCGCCCATCACCACCAGCAGCACGCCGGCCATCGCGGTGGCGATCAGCAGGTTGGCCAGGCCGTACTGCTGGATGATCCCGTAGATGATGACGATGAAGGCGCCGGCCGGGCCGCCTATCTGCACCCGCGAGCCGCCCAGCGCGGACACCAGGAAGCCGCCGATGATGGCGGTGAAGATGCCGCTCTCGGGCGACACGCCGCTGGCGATCGCGAAGGCCATGGCCAGCGGCAGGGCGACCAGGCCCACGGTCATGCCGGCGCCCAGGTCGGTGGAGAAGGTCGCGGCGTCGTAACCCTTGAGGGAGTCGGCCAGGCGCGGCCGGAATTTCAGTCTGTCGAGGATGCGGGTGAGTGCCATGGGTGCTCCAGCTCCAGTGTCCGATGCGCGTGTCCGATGCTGCGTTGCTTCGTCTGCAGGCTGCGTCGGTGCGGGGACACCGGCGGCCTAGGGCAAGGCCGCGGGCGGTCCGGAGTGGTGCAGCCTGCCGATGAAGCGCCGTCGGCGCGACAGCACGGCAGGCGCCTGCCAATGCGATCCCCGGAGCAAGGCGGGATGGGCGCTGGCGGGATTCATGGCCGGGGCGGGAGGGGGCTTACTTGACCTTCATGCCGGGCTGGGCGCCGGCATCCGGGCTGAGCAGGAACAGGCCGGGCGCGTCGCCCGAGGCGGCCAGCACCATGCCCTCGGACATTCCGAACTTCATCTTGCGCGGCGCCAGGTTGGCGACCATCACCGTGAGGCGCCCCACCAGCACCGCCGGGTCGTAGGCGGACTTGATGCCGGCGAACACGTTGCGATGGCGCTCCTCGCCGACGTCCAGTGTCAGGCGCAGCAGCTTGTCCGCGCCCTCGACATGCTCGGCATTGACGATGCGCGCGATGCGCAGGTCCACCTTGCCGAAGTCGTCGATGGTGGCGTAGGCCGGGGCGGCGGCAGGCGCGGCCGGGGCGGCGGCAGGGGCCGGGACTGCGCCGGCAGCGGGCGTGGCAGGAGCGGTGGTCATGGCGGTCTTGTCCTCGGGCAGTTCGAACAGCGCGTCGAGCTGCTTGGCGTCGACGCGGGTCATCAGGTGCTGGTAGGGCTGGATGCGGCGCGGCAGCACCGTGGCATCATCCCAGTTGAAGGCGCGGTCCATGCCGAACAGCTCGCGCGCCACGCGCAGCGACACGCCCGGCAGCACCGGCGCGAGCAGCACGGTCAGCAGGTGGAAGCCCTGCAGCACGCGCGAGCAGATGTCCTGCAGCTCGGCGTGGCGGGTCGGGTCCTTCGCCAGCACCCAGGGCTGGGCGGCGTCGAAGGCCTGGTTGGTGCGGTCGGCGAAGGCCATCACCTCGCGGATCGCCTTGCCGAACTCGCGCGCCTCGAAATGCCCGGCCACGGACTGCGCGGCGGCGTCGGCCTCGGCCTGCAGCGCGGCGGTGTCGCCCGCATACGCGAGCTCGCCCTTGAAGTGCTTGGTGATGAAGCTGGCGGCGCGGCTCGCGATGTTGACGTACTTGCCCACCAGGTCGCTGTTGACCCGCGCGAGGAAGTCGTCCGGGTTGAAGTCCACGTCCTCGACGTTGGCGTTCAGCTTGGCGGCGATGTAGTAGCGCAGCCACTCCGGGTTCATGCCGATCTCGAGGTAGCGCAGCGGGCTGATGCCGGTGCCGCGCGACTTGGACATCTTCTCGCCCGACACCGTGATGAAGCCGTGCACGAACACGTTGTCCGGCACCTTGTAGCCAGAGAATTTGAGCATCGCCGGCCAGAACAGGGTGTGGAAGTAGATGATGTCCTTGCCGATGAAGTGCACCTGCTCGGTCACCGGGTCGGCCAGCAGGGCGTCGAAGTCGATGCCGCGCTTGCCGCAGTAGTTCTTGAGGCTGGCGAGGTAGCCGACCGGCGCATCCAGCCAGACGTAGAAGAACTTGCCGGGCGCGTCCGGGATGGGGATGCCGAAGTAGGGCGCGTCGCGCGAGATGTCCCAGTCGCCCAGCGCCTTCTCTCCTTCACCTTCCAGCCATTCGTTCGCCTTGTTGGCGACCTGCTGCTGCAGCCGCCCACCGCCGGTCCAGTCGCGCAGGAAGGCGACGCACTTCGGGTCCGACAGGCGGAAGAAGTAGTGCTCGGAGTTGCGCAGCTCGGGCTTGGCGCCCGACAGCGCCGAGTAGGGGTTCTTCAGTTCGGTGGGGGAGTAGACCGCGCCGCAGACCTCGCAGGAATCGCCGTACTGGTCCTTGGCGCCGCAGTTCGGGCATTCGCCCTTGATGTAGCGGTCGGCCAGGAACATGCCCTTGACCGGGTCGTAGAACTGCTCGATCGGCTTGGCGTAGATGAGTCCGGCGGCCTTCAGCTTCGCGTAGATGTCCTGGGACAGCTGCGTGTTCTCGGGCGAATGCGTCGAGTGCCAGTTGTCGAAGGAAATGTGGAAGCCCTCGAGGTACTGGCGCCGGCCGGCGGCGATGCGCCCGACGAACTCCTCGGGAGTGATGCCGGCCTTGTCGGCTGCGATCATGATGGGGGCGCCGTGCGCGTCGTCGGCGCCCACGAAGTGCACCTCGCTGCCGCGCATGCGCTGGAAGCGCACCCAGATGTCGGCCTGGATGTATTCCATGATGTGGCCGATGTGGAACGCCCCGTTGGCATAGGGGAGGGCGGTGGTGACGAAGAGCCTGCGAGTCATGCTGGGTTTCTGGCCTGGAAGGGCGCCCCGGCGTGCGTCGCAACGCGCGGTTGCGGCGCGGTGGCGGCATGGCGGGAGCGCCAAAAACCGTAATTGTACCAAGGGTTTAGCGTCAGCGTGCGGCAAACCAAGTAGAATGCCGGGTCGCCTCGCCCGGGCCCTGCGCATCGCGTCGTGCCCGGGCCCGCGCGCGGCAGCAATCCAACCGGGAACAGGCACGATGTCCATTACGCAGGAGCAGGTCCAGCAGGCGCTCGCCGGGCTGGTCGACCCCAACACCACCCGCGATTTCGTCACCGGCAAGTCGGTGCGGGCGGTCAGCGTCAACGGCGGTTCGGTGTCGGTCGACATCGAACTCGGCTATCCGGCGCGCACCCAGTTCGAGCCGTTGCGGCGCATGGTCGCGCAGCACCTGAAGGCCCTGGCCGGCGTCACCGAGGCGAAGGTCACGGTGTCCAGCCGCGTGGTGCCTCATGCCGTGCAGCGCGGCGTGAAGCTGATTCCGGGCGTGAAGAACATCGTGGCGGTGGCCTCCGGCAAGGGCGGGGTGGGCAAGTCCACCACCGCAGTCAACCTGGCCCTGGCGCTGGCTGCCGAGGGCGCGGCGGTGGGCGTGCTGGACGCTGACATCTACGGGCCCTCGCAGCCGATGATGCTGGGCATCTCTGGGCGGCCCGAGTCCAAGGACGGCAAGACGCTGGAGCCGATGGAAGGCCACGGCCTGCAGGCGATTTCCATCGGCTTCCTGATCGACACCGACACACCCATGGTGTGGCGCGGGCCGATGGTGACCCAGGCGCTGGAGCAGCTGCTGCGCGACACCCGCTGGCGCGACCTGGACTACCTGATCGTCGACATGCCGCCCGGCACCGGCGACATCCAGCTGACGCTGGCGCAGAAGGTGCCGGTCACCGGCGCGGTGATCGTCACCACGCCGCAGGACATCGCGCTGCTGGACGCGAGGAAGGGCCTCAAGATGTTCGAGAAGGTGGGCATACCCATCCTCGGCATCGTCGAGAACATGTCCATCCACATCTGCTCCAACTGCGGGCACCAGGAGCCGATCTTCGGCGCCGGCGGCGCGCAGCGCATGGCGGGCGACTACGGCGTGGAGCTGCTGGGCCAGCTGCCGCTGGACATCCGCATCCGCGAGCAGGCGGATTCCGGCAAGCCGACGGTGGTGGCCGATCCCGACGGCGCGCTGGCTGATTCCTACCGGGCGATCGCGCGCCGCGTGGCGGTCCGCATCGCCGAGTCGCAGAAGGACATGAGCGCCAAGTTCCCGAACATCGTCGTGTCCAAGAACACCTGAACACCGGTGCACCTGACCACCTGAACACTCCGGGGAGCCGGCCAGCATGAGCATCAAGTCCGACAAGTGGATCCGCAGGATGGCGCAGGGCCAGGCGATGATCGAGCCGTTCGAGCCCGGCCAGGTCAAGCAGTCCGACGGCGGGCGCATCGTGTCCTACGGCACGTCGAGCTACGGCTACGACGTGCGCTGTTCGGCCGAGTTCAAGATCTTCACGAACATCAACTCGACCATCGTCGACCCGAAGAACTTCGACGAGAAGTCCTTCGTCGACTTCGCCGGGCCGGTGTGCATCATCCCGCCGAACTCCTTCGCGCTGGCGCGCACCGTCGAGTACTTCCGCATCCCCCGCAACGTGCTGGTCGTCTGCCTGGGCAAGTCCACCTATGCGCGCTGCGGCATCATCGTCAACGTCACGCCGCTGGAGCCGGAGTGGGAGGGGCACGTGACGCTGGAGTTCTCCAACACCACGCCGCTGCCCGCGAAGATCTACGCCAACGAGGGCGTGGCGCAGATGCTGTTCTTCGAGTCCGACGAGGTCTGCGAGACCTCGTATCGCGACCGGGGCGGCAAGTACCAGGGCCAGAAGGGCGTCACGCTGCCCAAGATCTGAGACGATTTGTGACGATCCCTGCCGCAGGCGAGCCCGGATCGGCGAAGGTTCGCTCCGTGGCGGACGCGGTTCGCATATAGAATCAGTGAAACGGCCCCTGCCGGCGCTCCCGCGCCGCAGCCGGGGTCCCTGGGAGGGGCAGCGGGTGTCGCGCGTCCTGGTCGTCGAAGACGATCCGAGCATTCTTGAGCTGATCCGGCTGCACCTCGCGTCGGCCGGCTACGAGACGATCACGGCCGGCGACGGCGTGGCCGGGTTGAAGCTCGCCCTGTCCGAGCGCCCCGACCTGATCCTGTCCGACGTCAACATGCCCGGCCTGGATGGCTTCGGCCTGCTGGCGGCACTGCGCGCCAACGAAGCCATGGCAACGGTGCCCCTGATCATCCTGTCGTCCCGCGAGGACCGCGAGTCGTTCAGGAAGGGCATGAACCTCGGCGCCGACGACTACCTGAACAAGCCGGTGCAGCGCGGCGAGCTGCTGATGGCGGTGGAGAGCCGCCTGCGCCGCTCCAAGGATGCGCGCCGCAACGCCGACCAGGACACGTCCCGCCCGGTGTCGCGCCCTGTCGGGGATTTCGATCCGACCTCCACCATGGCGCTCAAGCGGCGCATGGAGGACAGCACCGTCAACACCGTGGCCGCGGCGACGGCCTCCTCCAAGGAGGTGCGCCAGGGGTCGGTGCTGTTCGCGGACATCCGGAGCTTCACCACCATCGCGGAGAAGCTCACCGCCGAGGAGTCGGCCGAGCTGCTGAACGCCTTCTTCGCGCGCGCCTGCGAGCCGATCCAGAACCAGCAGGGCTGGATCGTCAAGTACGTGGGCGACGGCGTGGTGGCGATGTTCGAGACCGACGAGGACCGGTTGCCGGACCATGCCGAGCGGGCCTTGCGTTCGGCTGTGATGATGGTGCTCGCCGCACACAGCTTCAACGGCTGGCTGGCGGAGCGCTTCCCGGGCCGCGAGCTGCCGACGTTCGCGTTGGGCGTGGGCGTGCATACCGGCGAGGTCGTGGTCTGCAAGATGGGCCCGGAGGCCACCGCCGAGACCGACATCATCGGCGACACGGTGAACATCGCCTCGCGCCTGGAAGGCAAGACCAAGGAGTTCGGCTGGAGCGTGGTGACCAGCGACGTCACCGCCGACGCCGCCGCGCAGCGTTTCGTGTTCGGCCGGCGCGGCTGGACGGCGGTGCGCGGGCGCGCGGCGCCGGTGTCCATCGTCGAGGTGCTGGGCCTGCAGCCGCGCAGCGATGCGGTCGACACCGGCGACATCCGCGGCTACGCGCAGATCCAGCAGGCGGTGGCGGCCAATGCCGCCACCATCGCGCTGCTGCGCGACGGCGCCGAGGCGCCCGCCGCGCCGGCGAGGGCGGAGCCCGCGCTGGTCGTCGACGGCTACAAGGTCGTGCGCATGATCGGCGAGGGCGGCATGTCCAAGGTGTACCTCGCGGTGCACGAGGCGAGCGGCCAGGAGCACGTGCTCAAGCTGATCAACATCGTGGTCACCTCGGCCGACCTGCTCCAGCGCTTCGTGCAGGAGCACGCGCTGATCTCGCAGGTGCAGCACCCCAACGTCGCGCGCATCTACGGCCACGGCCTCACGGCCACGCACGCCTACATCGCGATGGAATACTTCCCCGGCGGCGACCTGCGCCCGCAGATCAAGAAGGGCATCCCGATCGAGCGCGCGCTGTCCTACCTGCGCCAGATCGCGCTGGCGCTGAACGCCATCCATGCGCAGGGCATCGTGCACCGCGACCTCAAGCCGGACAACCTGATGCTGCGCGCCGACGGCTCGCTCGCGCTGGCCGACTTCGGCATCGCCAAGAAGCTCTCGGAGAACATGAGCCGCACGCGCCACGGCGAGATCGTCGGCACGCCCTTCTACCTCAGCCCGGAACAGGTGCGTGGCGAGCCGGTGGACCAGCGCGCCGACCTGTACGCGCTCGGGGTGATCTTCTTCGAGATGCTGACCGGGGACAAGCCGTTCAAGGCCGAGAGCCCGGAGGAACTGCTCTACAAGCACCTGCACGCGGAAGTGCCGGCGCTTCCGTCCGCGCTGTGGCGGCTGCAGCCGATACTGGACCAGCTGCTGGCCAAGCGGCGCGAGGACCGCTTCTCCACCGCCACCGAGGTGCTGGTGGCGATCCGGGACGAGTTCGTGCGCTACAAGATGGCGGCATCCGCGTCCGCCAATGCGTCCGCGGGCGCCGCGCGCAACCAGGGCTGAGCATGCTGGAAGACAAGGCCCTGGGGGAGATTCCCCCGTCGTTCGCGAAGCAGGTCGGCGGCCTGCCCTGGGTGGTGCTGGCCGCCTCGCTGGTGTTCACGTTCTTCGCCTGGAACTTCACGCGCATCAACGTGGAGGGACGCGCCACGGTGCGCTTCGAGCAGCTTGCCGACCAGGTGATCGAGGAACTGAAGCGGGTTTCCGCGCGCCAGGAACAGGACATGCGCGCGGCCGCCGCGCTGCTCGCGCAGTCCGGCGGGCCTTCGGCGACGGCTCCCTGGAAGGAGTTCCTGTCCGCCCTGTCGATCGACCGCGCGGCGGGGCGCTGGTCCGAACTGGGGTACGGCGCGCTGGGTGGGACCGCCGAGCAGCCGACCGGAGTGCTCTCGCAGTCCGAACCGTTCGGCGCCGCGCGCCTGTTTGCCCCGGGGGCCGACCTGCTCGCCGACGACCGCATCGCCGGTTCCGTCCTGCGCGCCAGGGACGCCGCGTCGGCCATGCTCACCGGCCCGCTGGCGCCCGCCGGCGGCTCTCCCTGGCCGCTGGTCGCCATGGTCGCGCCGCTGTTCGACCGTGGCCCCGCGCCGCCGGAGCCCGACCGCAAGGCCGCGTTCCGCGGATATGTCTTCGGCGTGGTCGCCATGGGCAACGGGATCGCGGCGCTGTTGCGCGAGCGCGCCGTGGACCTGGAGGTGCGCGTGGCCGACGTCACCGGGGACAGGCGCACCCTGCTGTACGAGTCCGAGGCGATGGCCGTCGGGGACCAGCGCTCCAACCGGTTCTCCAAGGTGGTGCGCACCGACGTGTCCGGCCGGCTCTGGGAGGTGGAGGTGGCTTCCCGGCCGTCGCTGGAGGCGGTGCTTCGCGATTCGCTGCCTTCCTGGGTGCTGGTGGTGGGCCTCGCCCTCAGCCTGCTGCTGTTCACGGTGTTCTGGTCCGTGTCCAACATCCAGCGCCGCGCACGGTCGATCGCCGACCAGATGACGCTGGCGCTGCAGGACCAGGTGAAGTTCACGCGCGACCTGATCGAGGCCAACCCGAATCCGATCACGTTCAAGGACGCGGGCGGGCGCTACCTCGCCGTGAACCGGGCCTTCGAGCAGGTGACGGGGCGGCCACGGGCGGACTTCCTCGGGCATACCTCGGTGGAAGTCCAGGGATCGCGCACGGCGGACGTGCACAGCCGGCTCGAGGAGTCGATCGTCGCGAACCCGAACCTTCCCCAGAGCGCCGAGCTCCAGATCCTCACGCCGCAGGGCCTGGAGCGCACGGTGATCATCAGCAAGTCGGCGGTGATGAAGTCCGACGGCACGATGGCGGGCATCATCTCCAGCGCGACCGACATCAGCGCGATGAAGGCGCTGGACCGGCAGTTGCGCAGCCAGCGCGAGCAGCTGGACCTGGTCATCCGCTCCACGCAGAGCGGCATCTGGGACTGGGACCTCGCCAGCGGGGTGACCTATTTCTCGCCGCGCTTCCAGGAGATCCTCGGTTTCGCCGACGACGCCGGCTTCGAGCGCCTTTTCAGCCTGGCCGAGTGGCTCCACTCCGAGGACCGCGATCGCGTGCTGGCCGCGCGCAGGTCCGCGGTGGAGTCGGCCGGCGCCGGCAACTACGGCATCGAGTACCGCCTGCGCCACCGGAACGGCGGCTATGTCTGGGTGAGCGACCAGGGCATCGTGGTCCGTGACGACACCGGCAGCGCCGTGCGCTTCACTGGCTCCATCATCGACATCACGGGACGCAAGCAGATCGAGGAGACGCTGCGCCAGCGCGAGCAGCGCTACCGCAACCTGGTGGAGACCTCGAACGCGCTGATCTGGTCGACCGATTCCGACGGGCGCCTGACGTTCGTCAACAGCCAGGGGTCCACCGCCATCTTCGGCCTGCCGCCCGAGCGGATGGTCGGGCGCCACCTGACCGAGTTCTCGCTGGAGACCGGGGTCGAGGAAGACCTCGAGGCGGTCACGCGGATGCTGCAGGGCGAGCACGTGTCGGGCTACGAGACCACGATGCGGCGCAGCGACGGCAGCAACGTGACGCTCTCGTTCAACGCGGTCGCGGTTCAGGACGACGCCGGCAACGTGGTCGGCCTCACCGGCACGGCGGCGGACGTCACCGAGCGCGTCGTACGCGAGTCGGCGTTGCGGGAGGCCAACCAGCGCGCGCTGGAGGCGGCGCAGGCCAAGGCCGACTTCCTGGCGATGATGAGCCACGAGATCCGCACGCCGATGAACGGCGTCATCGGCATGACCCAGATGCTCGCGGTCACCGAGCTCACCGGCGAGCAGCGCGAGTACCTGGACACCATCCGCGCCTCGGGCGAGAGCCTGCTCACGGTGATCAACGACATCCTCGATTACTCCAAGATCGAATCCGGCCGCATGGAGCTGGAGAGCGAGGAGTTCGTCCTCACGCGTGCGCTGGACGACAGCATGGACACGCTGGGCGACCGCGTGCGGCAGAAGGGCCTGGAACTGGTCTATTTCGTCGAGCAGGGCGTGCCGCCCCGCGTGCTGGGCGACATCACGCGCCTCCGGCAGGTGCTGATCAACCTGATTTCCAACGCGGTCAAGTTCACCGAGCGGGGCGAGGTGGTGGTGCTGGCCAAGCTGCTCTCGGAGGAGGCGGACGGCAGCTGCGTGCTGGAGTTCGCGGTCCGCGACACCGGCATAGGCATGTCGCAGGAGCAGCTCGGGCGCCTTTTCCAGGCCTTCACGCAGGCCGACTCGTCGACCACGCGCAAGTACGGCGGCACCGGCCTCGGGCTCGCCATCTGCAAGCGGCTGGCCGGGCTGATGGGCGGGGACATCAAGGCGGAGAGCGTCCCGGGACAGGGATCCCGCTTCGTGTTCACCGTGAAGATGCGGCGCGGCCCGGACCGGCGCCGCCAGGCCCGCCCGAACACGCTGGCCGGCCGGCGGGTGCTGCTGGTGGACTCCAATGGCACGAGCCGGCGCGTGCTGTCGCGCTGGCTGGCCCGGTTCGGCCTGCAGGTCGAGGCGGCCGAGAGCGCGGAGCGGGCCGTCGCATGGATTTCCGGTGACCAGCCGTTCGACCTGGCGGTCGTGAACAACCGACAGGGCGAACTGGATGGCCGCGACCTCGCGCGCCAGATCGCCGGCGCGACGCGCCCGCCGGTGATGCTGCTGCTGTCCAGCGTCCCGCGTCGCGAACTGGGGCCGGCTGCAGAGTCGTTCCGGGGCGTGATGCTCAAGCCTTCCAAGCCGTTCGCGCTCCAGCGCATGATGGTGGAAGCACTGGACCTGGACCAGAGCGGCGCGCGCAAGCGCCTCAGCGAGGACGAGGAAGAGCAGGCCAACACCAGCGCGCTCGCGCCGGAGGTGCCGCTGTCCATCCTGGTCGCCGAGGACAACGACACCAACCAGCGCATCGCGGTGAAGATGCTCGAGCGCCTCGGTTACCGCGCGCAGGTCGCCGAGAACGGTCGGGAAGCGCTCTTGGCGGTGAAGGCGATCGGCTTCGACATCGTGCTGATGGACATGCAGATGCCGGAGATGGACGGCCTGGAGTCCACGCAGGCGATCCGCCTGCAGGTTCCGGCCTCGTCACAACCGCGCATCATCGCGATGACCGCCAATGCCATGGAGGGCGACCGCGAGCGCTGCCTGGCCGCGGGCATGGACGACTACCTCACCAAGCCGATTTCCTTCGCGGCGCTGCGCCAGGCCCTGGACCGATGGGGACGCGGCCTGCACGAGCCGTTCGCCGCGACCGTGGTGCTGCCGGTCGCCTCGACCTTTCCGGCGCAGGAGGCCGCTCCCCCGGCGTCAGCGCAGCCCGGCCAGGCGGCTGCTTCCCCGGCCGTCCCCCAGGCCGGCGGGCACGCCGGCGGCGTGCCGACGGTGGACATGGAGCGCGTGGAGGAACTGCGCATGCTCGACTCCGCGGACAGTTCGCCCTTCGTCGAGTTCGTGAAGACCTACCTCGCGCAGGCGCCGGGCCGGGTGGACGAAGTGCGGCGCACGCTGGAGGCGAGGGACGGCGAGGCACTGCGCTTTGCCGCGCACAGCCTCAAGGGCTCCAGCGCGAACCTGGGCGCCAACGGGGTCGCCGAGGTCGCCAAGCACCTGGAGCATTCCGCGCGCGACGGCAATATCGACGGCCTGGAGGCGACGCTCGCCGAGTTGCATTTGCGTTTTGCCGAGGCCGACACGGAGCTCCGGCGCATCACCGGCCTGCCGCCCCGCGCCTGAACGCCGGCATCCGGTCGCCGGCACCTCGGGGCTGGTACATCGGGGCTGGCACATCGACTGGCACGTTGGCGGACACCTCAGCGACGGCCTGCGCGCCGTCGCCACGCGCCACTTCCATCGGGCCGCGCCAACCGGGTCACGGCCACTCGTGTCGTGGCCCCGGTTGCCGTCCGGCGTGCGGGTGCCGGCTTACTCGGCGTTGACGCCCGCCTGCGGGATCAGCACGCGCCACTTGGCGACTTCCGCGCGCAGGAAGGCCTCGGTCTCGGGCATGGACAGGCGCATCATCCGGCCGCCGCCGCGCTCCAGGCGCTGCACCACGTCCGGACTGGCGAGCACCGCCGCCATCTCGGAACGCAGCCAGTCGGTGACCGGCTGCGGCGTGCGCGCCTGGACGAAGAATCCGATCCAGCTTTCCATTTCCATCTTCGCCACGCCGGTTTCCGTCACGGTGGGCGCACCGGGCATGGCCGCGCTGCGCTCCGCGCCGGACACCGCGAGCAGCCGCACCTGGCCGTTGTCGATGAAGCCCTTGGCCACGCCGCAGTTGTCGAAGAACAGGTCGATGCGCCCGGCCAGCATGTCCTGGTAGGCGGGCGGCGCGCCCTTGTACGGCACGTGCGAGAGGTTGGCCTGGGTCAGGTGGGCGAGTACCGCCGCAGCCACGTGCTGGCCGGTGCCGGTGCCGGCGGAGGCATAGGTCATCCTGCCGGGATTGGCGCGGGCGTGGTCTATCAGTTCCCTGAGGTTCGCCTGCGGCAGGTCCTTGCGCGCCACCAGGCAGAAGGAATAGCTCACCGCCATCGCCAGCGGACGGAAGTCGGCCAGCGGGTCATAGGGCAGGGACTTGTACAGGCCGACGTTGGCCGCCATGTTGGTCAGCCCGCCGACCAGCAGGGTGTAGCCGTCCGGCGCTGCCTTGGCTGCGGCCTCGGTGCCGACCAGCGATCCGGCGCCGGGACGGTTCTCCACGAACACCGACTGGCCTGAACGCTCGGAGAGCTTCTGCGCCACGGTGCGGCCGAGGAAGTCGAAACCGCCACCCTGGCCGATGGGCACGATGATGCGGATCGCCCGCGAGGGAAAGCCGGCGGGTTGCGGTACCTGCGCGAGCGCGGGGTGCGCGGACAGCGCGGCTGCCGAGCCCAGCAGGCAGGCAGCCGCGCGCATTGCGTTGCGGGTGATCATCGTTCCTCCTCCATGCACCTGCCGGGCCGCCCGGGCGGCGGTCTGCTCAGCCGTTGCGTTCGTAGTCCACGAAATCGTAGCGCAGTCCCGATGCGCTGGCTCCCGGCACGCGGGCGGTTTCGCGCCACGCCGCGCGGTCGAACTCGGGGAACCAGGCATCTCCCTCGTGGCTGGCGTCGATCTCGGTCAGCGCCAGGCGCGCGGCCAGCGGCAAGGTGGCGGCGTAGACCTGCGCGCCGCCGATCACGTACAGCGGCTTGTCCTGCGGCGCGAGCGAGCGTGCCTCGTCCACCGAGCGCGCCAGCAGGCAGCCCTCCGGCAGCGTGGTGTTGCCGCGGCTGAGCACGATGCTCTGGCGGCCCGGCAGGGGCTTGCCCAGCATCGCGAAGATGGAGTCGAAGGTGAGCCGCCCCATCAGCACCGCATGGCCGAGGGTCAGCGCCTTGAATCGCTTCAAGTCCTCGGGCAGGTGCCAGGGCAGGGTGTTGTCGCGCCCGATCAGTCGGTTGCGGTCGAGCGCGGCGATCAGGATGAGGTCTGCTGGCATGGGGAGTCGCGACACGGCCCGGACGGCGGGCCGCGTGCCGCTCAGACGGCGATCGGCGCCTTGATGGCGGGATGCGGATCGTAGCCTTCGAGGGTGAAGTCCTCGTAGGCGTAGGCGTCCAGCTCGCGCACCGCGGGATTGATGCGCATCACCGGCATCGGGCGCGGATCGCGCGCCAGCTGCTCGCGCGCCTGGTCCAGGTGGTTGCTGTACAGGTGGGCGTCGCCCAGCGTGTGCACGAAGTCCCCCGGTGCAAGCCCACAGGCCTGCGCGACCATCATGGTCAGCAGCGCATAGGAGGCGATGTTGAACGGCACGCCGAGGAAGATGTCGGCGCTGCGCTGGTACATCTGGCAGGAAAGCGTCGCGGGCCTGCCCTCGGAGGCCGGCGCGACATAGAACTGGAACAGCGCGTGGCAGGGCGGCAGCTTCATTCGCCCGATGTCCGCCGGGTTCCAGGCCGTGACGATGTGCCTGCGCGAGTCCGGGTTGCGGCGGATCGACTCGACCACCTGCGCGATCTGGTCGATGCTGCGACCGTCGTTGGTCTCCCAGCGGCGCCACTGCGAGCCGTACACCGGCCCGAGTTCCCCCTGATCGTCGGCCCACTCGTCCCAGATGGTGACGCCGCGTTCCTGCAGCCAGCGCACGTTGGTGCTGCCGCGCAGGAACCAGAGCAGCTCCCAGATGATGGACTTGAGGTGCAGCTTCTTGGTGGTGAGCAGGGGGAAGCCCTGCGCCAGGTCGAAGCGCATCTGCCAGCCGAACACCGAGCGCGTGCCGGTGCCGGTGCGGTCCTGCTTCACGTGGCCCCGCTCCAGCACGTGGCGCATCAGGTCCAGGTACTGCCACTCCGGAGTCTCGATGCGCGGCGTGTCGACTCGCGGCGAATCCCGGTGCCCGGCCTGGGCGCGTGCTGGTTCGGGGGCGTTCATGCGTGGGATCGTAGGCCGCAGCGCGGATTCGCGCTCAGCCCGCCGGGCCCGGTTCACCGCTGGCGAACGGCCGGGTGCGATCGGCGCACCACTCGCTCCAGGAGCCGGGGTACAGGCGGGTTCCGGCGTAGCCGGCCACTTCCATCGCGAGGATGTTGTGGCACGCCGACACGCCCGAGCCGCACTGGTGGACGAGCTCGTCCGGGCGGATGCCGGCCAGCACCGCCTCGTACTCGGCGCGCAGCTGCGCCGCCGGCTTGAAGCGCCCGTCGGCCGCGAGGTTCTCCCGGAAGAAGCGGTTGCGCGCGTGCGGGATGCGCCCGCCCACCGGGTCCATGGTCTCGTTCTGGCCGCGGTAGCGGTCGGGCGCACGGGCGTCCAGCAGCGTCATGCCGGGCTTGCCGACACGTGCCAGGACCCAATCGGCATCCACGGTGTGCTTGCGCGCGGAAAAGTGGAACTGTGCGGCCCTGGGCGTGGGGACATCGGCGGCCACCGGGCGCGACTCCGCCGTCCAGGCCTGCCAGCCGCCGTCCAGCACCGAGACGGCCTCGTGCCCGGCCCACAGCTTGAGCATCCACCACAGGCGCGAGGCGACCATGCCGCCCTGCGCGTCGTAGGCCACCACGCGGGTGGACGGGCCCACGCCGATGCGGCCCATCAGCGCGGAGAAGGCCTCGGGCGCGGGCAGCGGATGGCGCCCGTTGGTGCCGGTCATCTTCGCCGAGAGGTCTTCGTCCAGGTGCAGGAACTGCGCACCGGGAATGTGGGACTTCGCGTAGTCGGCGCGGCCGGCCGCGGTGTTGGCCAGGTCATGGCGGCAGTCCACGATGACCAGGTCCGGTTGTCCGAGGATGGCGGCGAGCGCCTGCGTTGAAATCAGTGTGTTGGTTTCCATGCGGCGCATTTTAATCCGGAAGGCCGCCCGGTGACGGCCCTGTCGCGGCGGCGGCCCCGCGGCGCACGCTCAGGGGCGCGGCCTTCCCGCCCACGCGGCGGCCACGCCGCTGGCGACGATCACCGCCATGCCGAGCCACGCTATGGGGGCAATCCGCTCGCCGAACAGCAGCGCACCGAAGCCTGAGGCGAACAGCAGGCCGGAGTAGTTCAGCGTGGCGGCCAGCAGGGTGCCGCCGCGGCCGTAGGCCCGCGTGAGGGCGAACTGCGCCAGCAGCGCCGCCACCGCCGACCCGAACACGTACCAGGCGCTGGGCCCGGTGAAAGGGCGCAGGCCGTCGAACGGCAGCAGCGCGCCGCCGCCCACCAGGCAGGCCAGCGAGAAGTAGAACACCACGCGCCATTCGGGCTCGCCGGCCTGCGCGAGGCGCTTGACCGTGGTGTACGCCAGCGACGCGAAGAAGGCGCCGGCCAACCCGATCATCGCGATCACGAGCTGGTCCTCGCCGAGGGTCGGCTGAAGTACCAGCACCACCCCGCCGAAGCCCGCGAGGATGGCCGCGACCTGGCCGAGGCGCGGGCGCTCGCGCAGCAGCACCACCGCGACCAGGCCGACGAACAGCGTCGAGGTGTAGTTGATGGTCACCGACAGGGCCAGGGGCAGCGCGGCCAGGGTCACGTACCAGCAGTACAGCGACAGCATGCCCACGGTGCCGCGCCACAGGTGGCCGGCGAGCGAGGGGTTGGCGAGCGCCAGGCCGCTCATGCGCGACCAGGTGAACAGCACGCCGACGCCCAGCACGCCGCGCCAGAACACCAGTTCTGCGGTGCCGTGGAGCGGGGAGGCGAGCTTCACCAGCACACCCATGATGGTGAACAGGAAAGCCGCGACGATGATCCAGAGGGCCTGCATGGCAATGGCGGGGGCGCGCCCGGTTGCAGGCCGCAGGATGCGTGGTGGGGTGGCGGAACGGCCCGCGCCTTGCGGCGCCGGCCGCGGTCAGGCGCGCGGGGGCAGGTGCCCGGACAGCCTCGAGCGCAGGTATTCGTGGAACTTCATCATGCCGTCTTCCATCGGCGACTGGTACGGGCCGACCTCGTCCTCGCCGCGCTCCAGCAGCGCGCGGCGGCCGCGGTCCATGCGCAGCGCGATGAGGTCGTCCTCGTGCGCGGTCTCCATGTAGGCGGCGCGCTCGGCCTCGACGAAGTCGCGCTCGAACAGCGCGATCTCCTCGGGGTAGTAGAACTCCACCACGTTGGTGGTGTGCTGCGGCGTGCGCGGGATCAGCGTGGACACCACCAGCACGTGCGGGTACCACTCGATCATCACGTTGGGGTAGTAGAGCATCCACACCGCGCCGTACTTCGGGTCCTCGCCGCCGCGGAAGTTGCGCACCGCCTCCTGCCAGCGCTGGTACACCGGCGTGCCGGCCTTCTTCAGCTGGTTGCGCACGCCCACGACCTGGAGCGAATACGCCTCGCCCATCTCCCAGCGCAGGTCCTCGCAGGAGACGAAGTTGCCCAGCCCCGGGTGGAACGGGCCCACGTGGTAGTCCTCGAGGTAGACCTCGATGAAGGTCTTCCAGTTCTGCTGGTACTCGTTGACCTGCACGTGGTCCAGCTTGTAGCCGGAGAAGTCGAAGTCGCGCGCCAGCGACACGCCGGCCAGGTCGCGGGCGACTTCGCGCTTGCCCGCGAACAGCAGTCCCTGCCAGTTCTGCAGCGGCACCGACGAAAGGTCCAGGCAGGGGTTGTCCGGGAAGTGCGGGGCGCCCATCAGGCGGCCGCGCATGTCGTAGGTCCAGCGGTGCAGCGGGCAGACGATGTTGCGGGCGTTGCCGCGGCCCTCGAGCATGATGGCCTGGCGGTGCCGGCAGACGTTGGACAGCAGCTCCACGCCGGATTCGTTCCGGACCAGCACGCGGCCATGGTCCATCCAGCCGAGCGTGTGGAAATCGCCCTGGTTCGGCACCATGAGTTCGTGCCCCACGTACTGCGGGCCTGTATCGAACAGGTGTTTTTTCTCCAGCTCGAACAGGCCCTGGTCGAAATACCACGACACCGGGAGTTGCGAGGAACTGGGTTTGAGCGACCGCGAGCTGGACAAATCGGACATACCGGCGGCTAGCCTCCTGCGCTGGGGCTGAAACGGGCGCGGAGCGCCTCACGAGCGAAGCGCGGATTCTAGCCGGAATCCCCGCCCCGGGCCATCGCCGCGAGTCGTTTCCGGCGCACGCACGCGGCCACCGCCATTGACCGGCACGGCGGCGGCAAGTTATTGTCCGTGCTTCGGTTTTCCGGCTTTCCGGCTCCCCGCCGCGACCATGTCCCCACCCGCAAAATCCCCCCGCAACACCGAGCCGGCCAACTTCGAGGCGGCGATGCAGGAGCTGGAGAAGATCGTCGCCCGCATGGAAGGCGGCGACCTGTCCCTGGAACAGTCGCTCGAGGCCCACAGGCGCGGGCTCGAACTGGCCCAGTTCTGCCAGGGCCTGCTCGCCCAGGCGCAGCAGCAGGTCAAGGTGCTGGAGGAGAACTCGCTGCGCACCCTGTCCGGCCTGGCGGGCGCGGAGGATGCCGATGCCGGCCATGATGACGACTGAGCGCGCGGGCGGACGGCCCGCCGCGGGCGAGGATTTCGCCGCCTGGATGGGCTCGGTGCAGGCGCGGGTCGAGGCGGCGCTGGAACTCGCGTTGCCCCAGGCCGCGGTGATCCCCGTGCGCCTGCACCAGGCGATGCGCTACGCGGTGCTGGGCGGCGGCAAGCGCGTTCGCCCGCTGCTGGTGTTCGCAGCCGGCGACCTGGCCGGCGCCGCCGCCGGGCGGCTCGATGCGGCTGCTTGCGCGGTGGAATGCATCCATGCCTATTCGCTGGTCCACGATGACATGCCGTGCATGGACGACGACGTCCTTCGCCGCGGCAAGCCCACGGTGCACGTGGAGTTCGACGAGCCCACCGCCCTTCTCGTGGGCGACGCGCTGCAGTCGCTCGCGTTCCAGCTGCTGGCCGAGGGCACGCTCGCCGACCAGCCGCGCGCGCAGCTGGACATGCTGCGCGTGCTTGCGGTGGCCTCCGGCAGCCGCGGCATGGCGGGCGGCCAGGCAATCGACCTGGACAGCGTCGGGCAGGCGCTGACGCTGCCCGAGCTGGAGATGATGCACATCCACAAGACCGGCGCGCTGATCCGCGCCTCGGTGGGCCTGGGCGCGCGCTGCGGCGCCGGCCTGGCCGAGTCCGAACTGGCGAGCCTGGACCATTACGCCAAGTGCGTGGGCCTGGCCTTCCAGGTGGTGGACGACGTGCTCGAC
>CAIVVS010000262.1 GCA_903909415.1 uncultured Pseudomonadota bacterium
AGGCCGGCGTCGGCTTGCCGCCGATCTGCTCGAACAGTCCGTCGTAGCGCCCGCCGCCGCACACCGTTCCCTGCGCGCCGAGGCGATCCGTCACCCACTCCCAGACGGTCAGGTTGTAGTAGTCCAGCCCGCGTACCAGGCGGGGGTTGATCTCGAAGGGTTGCCCGGCGTCGCGCAGCACGCGCTGCACGCCGTCGAAATGCGCAAGCGAGGCATCGCCCAGGTGTTCCATCAGCTTGGGCGCGGCGGCGATCATGTCCTGCATCGCGGGGTTCTTGCTGTCCAGCACGCGCAGCGGGTTGGTCACCAGGCGGCGGCGCGAATCCTCGTCGAGGATGTCGGCGTTGGCCTGCAGGTGAGCGACCAGCGCACCGCGGTAAGCGGCGCGCTCGGCGGGTGAGCCGATCGAGTTGATGTGCAGCTTGATGCCGTCCAGCCCGAGGTCGTCCCAAAGCCGGGTGCACATCAGCAGCATCTCGGCGTCGATGTCCGGGCCCGCGTAGCCCAGCGCCTCGGCACCCACCTGGTGGAACTGGCGGTAACGGCCCTTCTGCGGGCGCTCGTGCCGGTACATCGGCCCCATGTAGTAGAGCCGCTGCTGCGCGTTGTAGGTCAGGCTGTGCTCGATTGCCGCGCGCACGGTGGACGCCGTGGCCTCGGGGCGCATCGTCAGCTGCTCGCCGTTCAGTTCGTCGGTGAAGGAGTACATCTCCTTTTCCACGATGTCGGTGGCCTCGCCGATCGCCCTGCGGAACAGGGCCGTGGGTTCGAGGATGGGCGTGCGCAGCGGGCGGTATCCATAGGACTTCAGCCAGTCGCGCAGCAGCGACTCCAGTTCCTCCCAGCGTTCGGCCAGGTCGGGCAGGATGTCGTTCATGCCGCGGACGGCTTGCAGGGTGTTGCTCATTCGGCTGCTCTTGGAATGCGGTTGCCGGCCCTCAGGCCAGCACCTTGATCGGAATCGTCGCGGGCCGCGTGCCGGGCTGGCGGCGGCGCGGCCCGCCTTCGCCGAAACGGGTCAGCACATAGTCCTCGACGATGGTCTGGAATTCCTCGGCGATGCGCTCGCCCTTCAGGGTGACGGTCTTCTCCCCGTCGACATAAACCGGCGCCACCGGAGTCTCGCCGGAGCCCGGCAGGCTGATGCCGATGTCGGCGTGCCGGGACTCTCCCGGGCCGTTCACGACGCAGCCCATCACGGCCACGTGCATGTCCTCAACGCCCGGGTAGGCCGCACGCCACACCGGCATCTGGGCGCGCAGGTAGGACTGGATGCTGGATGCCAGTTCCTGGAACACGGTACTTGTGGTGCGCCCGCAACCCGGGCAGGCGATGACCATGGGCGCGAACGAACGCAGGCCCATGGTCTGCAGGATCTCCTGGGCCACCACCACTTCGCGCGTGCGGTCGCCGCCGGGTTCCGGCGTCAGCGACACCCGGATGGTGTCCCCGATTCCCTCCTGGAGCAGCACGCCCATCGCCGCCGTCGAGGCGACGATGCCCTTTGAGCCCATTCCCGCCTCGGTCAGGCCCAGGTGCAGCGGGTAGTCGCAGCGCGCGGCCAGGTCGCGGTACACGGCGATGAGGTCCTGCACGCCGCTGACCTTGCAGGAAAGGGTGATGCGGTCTCCGGGCAGGCCCCACTCCTCGGCCTTGGCGGCCGATTCCAGCGCGGAGGTGATCAGCGCCTCGCGCATGACGCGGTCTGCTTCCATGGGCGCGGGTCGCGACGCGTTCTCGTCCATCAGGCGGGCCAGCAACTCCTGGTCCAGGCTGCCCCAGTTGACGCCGATGCGCACCGGCTTTTCGTACCGGCACGCCATCTCGATCATGGTGGCGAACTGCTCGTCGCGTTTGCTGCCCCGGCCGACGTTGCCGGGATTGATCCGGTACTTGGCCAGCGCCTGCGCGCAGCCAGGGTGGGCGCTCAGCAGCTTGTGCCCGTTGAAATGGAAATCGCCCACCAGGGGGACGTTGCAGCCCATCGCGTCCAGGCGCTCGCGTATGGGCGCGACGGCGGCGGCGGCCTCGGAGGTGTTGACCGTCACCCGCACCACCTCCGAACCGGCCTGCGCCAGCGCGAATACCTGCCTCACGGTGCCTTCGACATCCGCGGTATCGGTGTTGGTCATCGACTGCACCATCACCGGGGCGTCTCCGCCGACCAGCACGTGGCCGATGCGCATCTGCCGGCTGCGCCGGCGCACAGGGAGCATGGACGACAGCGTCATGGCAGGGTCAGCCTGGCGACGTCGACCCTGAAGTGCGGCTTGAGGTCGACGGGTTGGTCGTTGTAGTGCAGCCGGACGTTTGGCGCGTTGCCGATCACCAGTTCGAAAGGCGGCCGCCCCTCGACCATGCGCTCGGAGCCGGCAGGGTTCATCTGCGACAGGAGCATCCTGCCCCCGCGGTCGCGGATCTCGACCCAGGCATCCTTGCCGAACTCCAGGCGGATGCGCGCCTCGGCTGCGCGGGTGGCCTGCGCGCCCTGGGCCGCAGATGCGTCGTACCTGGCCAGGGGCGTGGACGGCAGGGGCAGGCCTCCGCTCGTACCGGGCACGGGATTCACCGGCGCGGCCAGCGGGACGGGCACCGGAACCATGACGGGCGGGGCCGCCACCACGGGAGCCGGCGCCGCCACGGCTGGCGGCGCTTCCGCGCCGGCCGGCTCGTTCGCCGGTACGGAGGACACCGGCGGCGTGTCGATCTTCACGGAGGCGGGTTCCGGGCCGAAGAGGCCCGGCGCGAACTGCCATTCGTAGATCACGCCGGCGGCGGCAATGACGATCAGCACCGACAGGACCAGGTAGGCGCGGTTACCCTTCTGCGCGCCGTCGGGGAACGGAATGCGCTCGGAGCGCAGGTCCACGGCGACTTCCGAGGGGACATGGCGGCGCTGGAACGCAGCCAGCACCGGTTCGGGATCCAGGCCGACAAGGCGCGCATAACCACGGATCATGCCCTTGACCATGGTCGTTCCGTTGAGGCTCGCGTAGTCGTCCGACTCCAGCGCCTCGACCTGGCGCGCGGAGAACTTCAGGCGCTGGGCGATGTCCGCCGCAGACAGGCCGCGTCCCTCGCGCGCCGCACGCAGCATCGCCCCCGGCAGCGCGGCCGCCGAAGGGAAGGACGCCTGCGATTCCGGCGCATCAAGCGCCTGCGGCGGCACCTGCGCTGGCGTGTCCGGGCTCAATCGTATTGCCCCCGGATGAAGGCCTCATACTCGCGCGTGCCGGCGAAGCGGCGCCGCATTTCCTCGGCCAACCGAGTCTGGGCATCCTTGTTGCCCAGCTTGCGTTCGACGCGCAGGGCGAGCCATGTCGACTCCGCATTCGGGTCGATGATGCGGTGGAAGCGCGCCACCAGGTCGCGGGCTTCGGCCAGCTCGGCGCGCTGGTAGCGCACCGTTGCCAGAGACAGGATCGCCGGCAGGAACGTCGGATCGATGCGAAGGGCGCGGTCGAACATGTCGATGGCCTCGGCTTCCCGCTTGCGCCGCAAGGCACATTCGCCGGCCAGCGCAAAGGACTTCTGGGGCGCGGTGTAAAGGGGATTGCGCACTGCCGCCATGAAAAAGCGCAGCGATTCGTCCTCGCGCTGCGTCTGGCAGAGGAACCACCCGTAGTTGTGGTTGACCTCAGGGTCCCCGGGAGCGAGCTGGAGCGCGCGCTGGAAGTTCTGCTGTGCCGGCCCGTTCTCCTTGAGGTCCATGTGCACCAGCCCGAGCATGTTGAACGCAGGCGCGTAGCCCGGGTCGGCGGCAATGGCGATACGCAACTCTTCCAGCGCGATCGCCATGTTGCCCCTGCCGTAGTAGGCCGCCGCCAGCTCGGTGTGCACGCGCGCGCGCTCCCGGGGCGGCCCGACATCGGAAATGATCGCACCGGTGTTCGTACCGCCCGAAGCGACCGGAGCGCTCGAGGTGAAAGCGGGATCGCCGGGCATCGGGGCCGTCTCCGGCCCGCCGGCGCAGGCTGCCAGGAACAGCGCCGCGAGTGGCACCAGTCCCCGGGCGAGCCCCTGGGCAAGCGCGACGGATCGGGACATGCGTTTGTATGCGCTCATCAGGCCACCCTCGCTATGCGTATTGCCCGCCCGGTTCGGTCCTCGACCTTGCCCGCCAGCTGGCCGCAGGCGGCGTCAATATCATCGCCCCTGGTACGCCGCGTGGTGGTCACGATGCCCGCTTCGTTCAGCATGGTCGCGAAACGGCGGATTGCCGGATCCGGCGACCGGCGGAACGCATTGCCGGGAAACGGGTTGAAGGGAATGAGGTTGATCTTGCAGGGAACGTCCGCCAGCAGCGCGAGGAGCTCGCGCGCATGCGAAGGCTGGTCGTTGACCCCGTCCAGCAGCACGTACTCGAATGTGACGAAATCCCGGGGTGCCCGGTCGAGGTAGCGCACGCAGGCGGCGAGCAGCTCGCGCAACGGGTACTTGCGGTTGATGGGCATCAGCTCGTCGCGCAGCGCGTCGTTGGGCGCGTGCAGCGACACCGCGAGCGCCACCGGGCATTCGTCGCGCAGTCGGTCGATCATGGGCACCAGTCCCGAGGTCGACAGCGTCACGCGGCGGCGGGACAACCCGTAGGCATCGTCGTCCAGCATCAGGCGCAGCGCCGGCACCACGTTGTCGAAGTTGAGCAGGGGCTCGCCCATGCCCATCATCACCACGTTGCTCACGCGGCGCCTGCCGTCCGGGTCCGCGCCGCCCAGGGCGCGGTTCGCGAGCCACAACTGCCCGATGATCTCGCCCGTGGTCAGGTTGCGGTTGAAGCCCTGCTTGCCGGTGGAGCAGAACTTGCAGTCCAGCGTGCAACCGGCCTGGGAAGAAATGCACAGGGTGCCCCTGCCCGACTCGGGAATGAACACCGTCTCCACCGCGCTGGAACCCACGTCGAGCAGCCACTTGCGCGTGCCGTCCGTGGCGGTCGAATCGCTGACCACCTTGGGCGCCACGACCTCGGCGCCT
>CAIVVS010000263.1 GCA_903909415.1 uncultured Pseudomonadota bacterium
CGCGGCGGCGACCGGGGCGGGTGCGGCCGCGGGTGCACGCGCTGGTGCGGGCATCGCGGCGGGGGCCGGCGCGGCCTGCACGCCGCCCTTGCCCAGCGTCACCTTCATGCTGCCGATCTCGACCTGGAGGTAGTCGAAGGTCGAGTCGTTCAGCACCTTGATCAGGCTGCTGATCTGGCGGACTTCGTCTTCGGTGAGTGTGTCTGCGGGTTTGGTCACGCTGGCTCCCTTGCTTTGTGTCTGCCGGTGCGGAGCCTGCCCGCACCGTGCGGTGTCCTTACTTGCGCAACTGGGCGCCGTTGGGTGCCGTCTCGGGCACGTCCATCTCGCGACAATCCGCGGCCACGGCGAGGTGCGCCTCGGTCTTCGCCTGGATGCCGGCCGGGTCATGGCCCGGCATCACCTCGCGCAGCACCAGGCCGGCGGGCGTGACGTCGATCACGGCCAGGTCGGTGTAGATGCGCTTGACGACCTTGCGCGCGGTCAGCGGCGCCCGGCAGGCCTTGAGGATCTTGGGCTGGCCCTTGTTGGTGACATGGGTCATGGCGACGTAGATGTTCGCCGCGCCCACCGCCAGGTCCATCGCCCCACCGACGCCGGGCACGGCCTCGCCCGGCACGCGCCAGTTGGCGAAGTCGCCGTTCTCCGCCACCTCGATCGCGCCCAGGATGGCGTGGCTCAGGTGGCCGCCGCGCATCATGGCGAACGAGATCGGCTGGTCGAAGATCGCCGCGCCCGTGGCGAGCGTGCAGAAGCCCTTGCCGGCGCTGATCAGGTCGAGGTCCACCTCGTCGCGCTTGGGGCGCGGGCCGACGCCGAGGATGCCGTTCTCGCTGTGCAGGAAGATTTCCTTGCTGCGGTCCAGGTAGTTCGACACCAGCACCGGCATGCCGACGCCGAGGTTCACGTAGTCGCCCTCGTCCAGGTCGCGCGCGATGCGCCAGGCGATGCCGTCGCGTGTGAGCATCATGCCGGGGCTCCTTCCTTGGGCAGTTCCAGCAGGCGCGGATGGCGCTCGGCCTGCACCACGCTGTCGACGAAGATGCCGGGGGTGTGCACCTGCTCGGGCGGGATGCCGCCGGCTTCCACCAGCCTGTCCACCTCGGCGATCACGCGGTTGCCGGCGGTGGCCATCACCATGTTGAAGTTGCGCATGGTGCCGCGGTACATCAGGTTGCCCAGCCGGTCGCCCAGGTGCGCCTTCATGAACACGAAGTCGGCCTTCAGCGGCAGTTCGAGCAGGTACTCCACGCCGTTGATCACCCGCGACTCCTTGCCGGCGGCGAGTTCGGTGCCGGCGCCGGTGGGCGTGTAGAAGCCGCCCAGGCCCGAGCCGCCGCAGCGGATGCGCTCGACCAGGGTGCCCTGCGGAACCAGTTCCAGCTCGATCTCGCCCTTCAGGTAGCGGTCGCGGAACTGCGTGGCCGAAGGCGCGGGAAACGAGGCGATCAGCTTCTTCACCCGGCCGTCGCCGAACAAGGCGCCCAGCGCGAAGTCGCCGGTGCCGGCGCCGTTGCTGATGATGGTCAGGTCGCGCGCGCCGTGCTCGCGCAGCGCCTCGATCAGCTGTCCGGGCATGCCGGCGTTGCCGAAGCCGCCGAACATGATGCTGGCGCCGTCGAATACCCCGGCCACCGCCGCGCGGCAGCTCGCGAGCGTCTTGTCGATCATGTGCTCATTCCGTTTGGTTGCCCTGGATCAGGTTTCTTGCCGGGCGATTGCATTATTATTTGCCGATAGCAGCTAAATTGTACTCGCCAATCGGCGCGGAACAACGGAGGAGGAAGCATGCATTTGCAAACATCGGGCCGGAACCGCGCCAGGGCCGCGCTCTCGGCCGGCGTCCTGCTGGCCGCGGCCATCGCAGTCCCCGGCGCCGCGCTCGCGCAGGCCTATCCCTCCAAGCCGGTCAGCGTGATCGTGCCCTATCCGCCGGGCGGCACCACCGACATCCAGGCGCGCCTGGCGGCCAATGGCCTGTCGCAGAAACTCGGCCAGCCCTTCGTTGCCCGCAACATGCCGGGCGCCACCGGTGCGATCGCCACCGACTTCGTGGTGCGCTCCGCGCCCGACGGCTACACCGTGCTGTTCGCCTCTTCGGCGCAGACCACCAGCGTGCCCATGACCGAGAAGGTCAACTACAAGCTGGAAGACCTCGCCCCGGTGAGCGCCACCGGCCGCGGCCCCATGGTGCTGGCGATCCACGCCAGCGTGCCGGCGAAGAACCTGAAGGAATTCATCGACTACGCCAAGGCCAACCCGGGCAAGCTGAACTACGCGTCGCCCGGCGCCGGCTCGGTCGGCCACCTGGTGTCGGCGCTGTTCGTCGCGCGCGCCGGGCTGGACGTCGTGCACATCCCCTACAAGGGCGGCGGCCCGGCAATGGCCGACCTGCTCGGCGGCCAGGTGCCGATGCTGTTCGGCAACTCCGGCGAGGTGGTGAGCAATGCGAAGAACGAGCGCATTCGCGTGATCGCCGTGTCGGTGTTGCAGCGCATGAAGCAGCTGCCCGGCGTGCCCACGGTCGCGGAAGTGATGCCGGGCTTCGAGATGTACGCCTGGCAAGGCATGCTGGCGCCGGCCAGGACGCCGCGGCCGATCATCGACCTGCTGTCGAACACGTTGCAGGCCCTGTCCAGGGACCCGACGGTGATCGAGCGCCTCGAGCAGGTCGGCGTGGACTCGACCACCACCACGCCCGAGCAGATGTCCGCGATCATCAAGTCGGAACAGGCGGTGTACGGCGAGGCGGTGAAGGCTGCAGGCCTGCCGAAGCCCTGAGCGTGCCCTCGACCGCGGCGGGCGGGCAGGCAAACCAGTGATCCCGGCAAACGGGGCGAAGGAGGAAGACGTGCAGTCTGGATTCGGGTTCAGCAAGGCGGGCCGCATTGCGGTGTCCGGCATTTTCGTCGCGGTTGCGGCTGCATTGTCGTGCGGAGCCGCGGCACAGGCCTATCCGTCCAAACCGGTGTCGGTGATCCTGCCCTACGGGACCGGCGGCACCATCGACATCCAGGGGCGGCTGCTGACCAACGGCCTGACGCAGAGGCTGGGCCAGCCCTTCATCGCGCGCAACATGCCCGGGGCCACCGGCGCGATTGCCACGGAGTTCGTGGCGCGCGCGGCGCCTGACGGCTACACGCTGCTGTTCGCGTCCTCGGCGCAGACCACCAGCGTGCCCATGACCGAGAAGGTCAACTACAAGCTCGAGGACCTGGTCCCGGTGAGCGCCACCGGGCGCGGCACCATGGTGCTGGCGATCAACGCCAACGTGCCGGCACAGAACCTGCGGGAGTTCATCGACTACGCCAAGCGCAACCCCGGCAAGCTGAACTATGGCTCGTCGGGCACCGGCTCGGTCGCGCACCTGGTGGCGGCGCTGTTCGCCGCGCGCGCCGGCCTGGACATGGTGCACATCCCGTACAAGGGAGGCGGGGCCTCGGTGGCGGACCTGATGGGCGGCCAGATCCCGATGCTGTTCGGCAATGCCGGCGAGGTGTTGAGCAATGCAAAGAACGAGCGCATCCGCATCATCGGCGTGTCCACGCAGCAGCGCATGAAGCAACTGCCCAACGTGCCTTCCGTGGCCGAGGTGTTGCCGGGTTTCGAGATGACCGCCTGGCAGGGGACGCTCGTGCCGGCGCGCACGCCGAAAGCCATCATCGACGTGCTTGCCGGTGCGATCCAGTCCTTGTCCAGGGATCCGACCTTCATCGAGCGGATGGAGCAGGCCGGTGCGGACACCACGACCACCACGCCCGAGCAGATGGCGGCCATCATCAGATCCGAGCAGGCGATCTACGCCGAGGCGGTCAAGGCCGCGGGCATGTCCAAGCCCCAGTAGGACCCGGGTCAGTCAGCGCCGGGCAGGCCGGCGGCGCAGATGAAGAAACGGCGGCGCAATGCGCCGCCGTTGTTCCTTGCGGCCCGGATCTACTCGGCGCGCGCGCCGCTCGCCTTCACGAACGGCCCCAGCTTGTCCATGTCGGTGCGGATGTAGGCGTCGAACTCGGCCAGCGGCACGTTGCGCGCCGACAGGCCCAGCTTGGCGAACTCGGCCTTGATGTCCGGGTGCTCCTGCGAGGAGCGCACGGCGCGGCTCAGCTGGTCGAGGACGGCCGGCGGGACCTTCGAGGGGGCGAGCAGCCCGAACCAGGCGGTGTACTCGTAGTTGATGCCGGCGGCCTCGCGCGTGCTCGGCACTTCCAGCGGCGTGCGCATCGCTTCCGGGGTCGAGGTGCCCAGCGCCAGCAGCTTGCCTTCCTTGATGTGCGTCAGCAGGAACGCGGTCGGCACGAAGCTCACCTGCACCCGGCCGGTGATCAGGTCGGTGATGTAGTCCGAGGAGTTCTTGTAGGGCACGTGCGTCATCTCGATGCCGGCGAGGTTGCTGAAGTAGGCGGCGGCGAGGTGCGTGGAGGTGCCGATACCGGCGGATGCGTAGTTCACGCCGTTGGGCTTCTGCTTGGCGATCGCGATGAACTCGCGCAGGGTCTTGGCACCCATGTGCGGGCTGGCGACGACCAGGTAGGCCGACTCCGCTACCAGCGCCACGCCGAGGAAATCCCTGCGGCTGTCATAGCTCAGCTTGGTGTACAGCGTGGGGTTGATGGCATGCGTGGAGTTGGCCATCAGCAGTGTGTAGCCGTCCGGGGCCGAGGTCGCCACGCCCTGCGTGGCAATGGTGCCGCCGGCGCCGGCGCGGTTCTGCACCACCACCGGCTGGCCGAGCCGCTCCTGCAACTTCGGCGCGAAGGCCCGCGCGATCAGGTCGGTGGTGGTGCCGGTGGCGTAGGGAATGACCACGTTGATGGCCTTGGACGGGTACTTGTCCTGGGCATGGGCTGCGGGCATCGCCACGGCCAGGGACATCGCTAGACCCGCGAGCAGGTGACGTTTCATCTGGATCCTCCGATTGATGCAGTGCATCAGTGTTTTGCCGTCTGTCTCCATCCCTATACTACGCGAATGAATACATTCCAGACCGGACTGCGGTGAGCAACGCCGTGCACACGGGCATCGGGCAGCCAGTACGCCGCGTCGAGGATGCGCGCCTGCTGCAGGGGCGCGGGCGGTTCCTGGACGACATCCTGCTGCCGCGCCTGTGCCACGGCGTGCTGCTGATGTCGCCGCATGCCCACGCGCGCATCACGCGCGTCGACACCAGCGCGGCGGCGTCCATGCCGGGCGTGCTGGCGGTTCTCACCGGCGCTGACGTGATTGCCGACGGCGTGGGCGCGTTCCCGCCGCTGTACATCGGCGACGAGCGCGGCGGCCCGAGCGGATTCCGTACCCTGCGTCCGCTGTTGGTGCCGGAGCGGGTGCGCTTCGTGGGCGATCGCGTGGCCTTCGTGGTGGCCGAGACCGTGGACCAGGCGCGCGACGCGGCGGAGCAGGTGGTCATCGACTACGAACCGTTGCCCGCGGTGGTGCGGGTGGACGAGGCGATGGATGGGGGCGCGCCGCAGCTCTGGGAGGAATGCCCGGGGAACGTGTCCTTCAGCATCGGTTTCGGCGATGCGGCGGCGACGGACGCGGCGTTCGCGAAGGCGCATGCCACCGTGGCGCTGCGCGTGGAGAACAACCGCGTCAGCGCCAATCCGATCGAGCCGCGCGGGGCGATCGGCGACTATGACGCTTCGGAGGACCGCTACACGCTGTATGCCACCTCGCAGGCGCCGCACAGCGCGCGCGGCATCCTGGCGCGCGACGTGTTCCGCATCCCCGAGAGCCGGCTGCGCGTGGTGTCGCTGGACGTGGGCGGGGGCTTCGGCGCGAAGATCCACCCCTATACCGAGGACGCGCTGGTGCTGTGGGCCTCGAAGCGCTGCGGCCGTCCGGTGAAGTGGGTGGCGACGCGCTCGGACTCGTTGCTGGGCGACAACCATGGCCGCGACCAGGTGGTGGACGGCGAGATGGCGCTGGATGCCGGCGGCAAGATCCTCGGCATCCGCGCGCGCGGCCGGCACGCGATCGGCGCCTACGTCTTCCATGGCGCGGTGACGCCGGTGGACTATTCAATGAAGCTGCTGCCCAATGCCTACGACGTGCAGGCGATCGACGTTCTCGGCCGGGGCGTGTTCACCAACACCTCAACCACATCGGCGTATCGCGGTGCGGGCCGGCCCGAGGCGGCCATCCTCATCGAGCGCATGGTGGACCGCGCGGCGCGCAAGCTCGGCCTGGAACCGGTGGAGCTGCGCCGGCGCAACTTCATCCGGTCATCCGCCATGCCCTATGGGACGCCGACCGGGCTGACCTACGACACCGGCGAGTTCGAGCGGGTGATGGACCGGTGCCTGGCGCTCGCCGACTGGGACGGCTTTGCCGCGCGACGCACGGCGAGCGAATCGGCCGGGCTGCTGCGCGGCCGCGCGATGGCTTTCTACATCGAGGCCGGCGGCCGCTTCAACGACCGCATGGAACTGCGCTTCGACCCGACCGGGGGCGTGACCATTTTTTCCGGCACGCATTCGCACGGGCAGGGCCACGCCACCACCTATGCACAGCTGGTCTCGGAATGGCTGGGCCTGCCGTTGGACGCGATCCAGTTCCGCCAGGGCGATACCGACGTGGTGTCCTTCGGGCGCGGCACCTATGCGGCGCGCAGTTCCATGGTGGCCGCCGGCGGCCTGCGCATGGCGGCGGACCGGATCATCGAGCAGGCGCGACCGATGGCCGCGCACCTGCTGGAAGCCGCGCCGCAGGACCTGGTGTTCGAGGACGGCGGCTTCAAGGTCGGCGGCACCGACCGGACCATCGCGCTCACCGAGGTGGCGAAGGCCTGCTTCCGGCCACGGGGACTCCCGGCGCACCTGGGCACCGGACTGGAAGCGAGCGCGATGTACTCGCCGGACGGGCAGAACCACCCGAACGGCTGCCACGCCTGCGAGCTCACCGTCGACCCCGAGACCGGCGTGGTGAAGCTGGAACGCTATACCGTGGTCGACGACCTCGGCCGCGTGATCAACCCGATGATCTGCGAGGGGCAGGTGCATGGTGGCGTGGCGCAGGGCGCCGGACAGGCGTTGATGGAACTGGTGGCCTACGACCCGGCGTCCGGCCAGTTGCTGAGCGGCAGTTTCAGCGACTACTGCATGCCGCGCGCCGACGATTTCCCCCACATCACCACCGGGTTCGAGGAAATTCCCAGCACCTCGAACCCGCTGGGCGTGAAGGGCGTGGGCGAGGCGGGCGCGGTGCCCACGCCGCCGGCCATCATCGAGGCGATACTCGACGCGCTGCGCCCGCTGGGCGTGGACGACATCAGCATGCCGGCCACCCCGCAGCGGGTCTGGGAGAGCATCCGCGCCGCTACAGCAAACGCCGCGGCAAGCACATCGGCAAGCAGGACATCCTGAGGAGGACGCATGGCCGCCTACACGAACAATCGCGTGAAGAAGAAGCTCGTGATCATCGCCGCGCCCACCGGCGGCAATGCGATGGACCGCGAGGGCGCGAAGGTGCCGCTCTCGCCGGAGGAGATCGCCGCCGAGGGCGTACGTTGCCTGGAGGCCGGTGCCGCGGTGCTGCACATCCACGCGCGCGACCCGGTGAGCAAGCAGGGCAGCCCGGACCCGTCGATCTACGCGGACATCATCCGGCGGGTGCGCGCGAGCTGCGACATGCTGATCCAGACCACCACCGGCATCGGCATCACCGCCAGCGGCCTGCGTCCCGGAACCGACGAGCGGCTCGGCCTGCTGGCGCTCGACCCCAAGCAGGACCTGGCCACCATCCCGCCGGGCAGCTGGGACATCTGGCGTCCCGGCGGCAGCAGCGCCTACAAGCCCGATGCGACCTACCAGAACACGCCTGCATTCCTGCGCAAGAACATCGCCGCCATCGTCGCCAAGGGCCTGCCCTGGGAGATGGAGATCGCCGACACCGGCTTCCTGAACAACGCCATCCGCCTGGCGGACGAGGGCATCTTCGACCGGCACTCGACCAATTTCTGGCTCGACTACTGCATGGGTTTCGGTGCCATGCCGCCGACCGCGCGCCACCTGGTGTTCGCGCAGTCCGAGGGCGAGCGCCTGTTCCCGCAGGCCAAGTGGGCGGTGCTGGCCACCGACCGCGACCAGTTTCCGATGAACACGGTGGGCGTGGCCATGGGCTGCGACATCGTGCGCGTGGGTTTCGAGGACAACATCTACCTGCCCGACGGCCGGCCGGCGAAGCACAATCACGAACTGGTTGCGGCGATGGCGCGGATCGCCCGCGACCTGGGACGCGAGGTGGCGACGGTCGACGAGGCACGCGGGATCTTCGGCATCGGGTGACCTGCGCCTGACGCACGGCTTCAAATGAAAACGGCCGGTGCAGACCGGCCGTTTCGTTTCCAGGCGCTGTCCCGGCTTACGGGATGAATTCCTTGTCGTCCTGATGGTTGCGCTCGAACTTCAGGAACTCGTAGTAGCCGCACTTGGTGCCGTAGGGATAGGTGCGGCAGACGTTCGGCCGGCCGGCGTACACCGTGCAGCGGCGCTCGTCCTGGTCGAAGAAGGTGCAGACCGTCTTGTAGATGTGGTCCTTGCGATGACGCAACATGCGCGTCTTGTCCTCGACCTTGGTGTGGCGCTTCTTGGCGTCCGCCGCGCTGATGCCCAGATGCTTGGCCAGGCGCTTGATGTCGAAGTCCGAAACCTCGATGTGGTCGTAGCTGCAGCAGTAGCCGGGGCACTTGGAGCAGTCGTAGCGGTTGGCGGGCTTGGGCTTGGCGGGTGTGCTCATGGTCGGGGCGCGGGTCTCGTCTCGGTTGGGTCTTGGCTGGGTCGGGTGGCATCGGGTCGGATGCCGTCAATGCCGCCACATTAGCGCACACTGCCGGCGCATTCCAGTCCCCGGGCCCGTTCCGGCTGGACGCCGGGCCGCCATCCTGCCGGTCCCGGCGACGGCCTGGTCAGGTGGCGTCGCGCGCCAGCCGCAGGCCGCTGAACTGCCAGCGCGCATGCGCCGGAAAGAAGTTCCGGTAGCTGGCGCGGATGTGGCTGGCGGGCGTGGCGCAGGAGCCGCCGCGCAGCACGTACTGGTTCACCATGAACTTGCCGTTGTATTCGCCGACCGCGCCTTCGGCGGCGCGAAACCCGGGGTAAGGCGCGTAGCTGCTGGCGGTCCACTGCCATACATCGCCGTACAGGCTGGTGCTGCCGGCGCGCGGATGCAGCACGCCCTGCTGCAGCAGGTTGCCCGCCGGCGGTTGTCCTGCCGCGGCGGCTTCCCATTCGGACTCGGTCGGCAGCCGGGCGCCTGCCCAGCGCGCGATCGCATCGGCTTCGTAGTAGCTCAGGTGGCAGGCCGGCGCATGGGGCGAGAGCGGAAGTGCGCCGCGCAGCGTGAACTCCCGCCAGCCGTTCACATCCCGGCGCCAGTACAACGGCGCCTGCCAGTCGCCTTCGGCGCGCGCCGCCCAGCCCTCGGACAGCCAGTGGCGCGGCTCGCGGTAGCCGCCTTCCTCCACGAATGCCAGCACCTGTGCGTTGCTGACCGGATGCGTGGCGAGTTCGAAGGCGTCCAGCCACGCGCGATGGCGCGGCAGTTCGTTGTCGAAACAGAATCCCGCGCCGTCGTGGCCGATGTCGCGCAGGCCCGCGTCGAAACGCAGCCACGCCCCGCCCTCCGGGACAACGGCGGTCGGGGCGGCATCGCTGACCGGCGAGCGGTATGCCGGCTCCAGCGGGTTGCGCGACAGCAGGTGCTTGAAGTCGGTGAGCATCAGCTCCTGGTGCTGCTGCTCATGGTGGCAGCCGAGTTCCACCAGGGCCAGCACGGTGTCGTCCGGTCCGGCGTCCAGCGCGGCTAGCATGCGGGCGGTCACGTCAGCCCGGTACGCGCGTATCTCCTCCAGTGGCGGGCGCGACAGCAGGCCGCGCTCCGGACGCGGGTGGCGCGGACCCAGCGCGACGTAGTAGGAATTGAACAACTCGCGGTAGGCCGGCCTGAATGCGCGGAACGGCGACTCGGCGCGCTCCAGCACGAAGGTCTCGAAAAACCAGCTGGTGTGCGCGAGGTGCCACTTGAGCGGGCTTGCGTCCGGCATGGACTGCAGCGCGCAGTCCTCCGCGGACAGGCCGTCGACCAGCGATTCGGTCTGGGCGCGCACCGCGCGGAAGGTGCCGGCCAGCCGCTCGGCGGCGGCGTGTGCTGAAGGCGGTGGTCGCGGAACGCTGGACATGAGGTGCCTATTCGGTCAGCGCCCGGTGTGCAGGGCGGGGAATGCGGTGATGATACACAGGGCCCCTTCGCGGCCTGGTGCCTGGGGGCATGCGGGGCGGTGCTAGCCCAGCAGGTCGAGGACGGATCGTGCGGCCATGCCCGCGCCGTCCTCGGCGCGCACCGCCGTTGCAATCCGCGTGGCGGCCTGCGCCGCCGCGGCGTCGGCCAGCAGCGCGGCCAGTTCGCGCTGCATCGCGGTCGCCCCGGCGCGCCGGAACGGCAGCACCCTCGCCACGCCCAGCATCGCGGTGCGTCGCGCGTTGTCCGGCTGGTCGAATGCCACCGGCACGATGAGCTGCGGCCGGCCCGAGGCCAGGGCCTGCGACAGCGTGCCTATGCCGGCCTGGTGGATGACCGCGGCGGCGCGCGGGAACACCATCGAGTACGGCAGGTAGCGGAACGCCGCCATGCCTTCCGGCAACGGTCCCAGGGCGTCGGGTTCGGCGCCGGTCAGCAGGATCGCCCGGCGGCCCAGTCCCCGGGCCGCGCTGATCGCGTTTCGCCAGAAGTCGCCGGCAATCCACACTGCGGACGAACCCAGCGCGAACACCAGCGGCGCCTCGCCCGCGGCGAGGAATGCCTCAAGCCGCTCGCAGGTCGGGCGGTCCGGCGGGGCGCCGTCGAAGCGCGCCGCCCCGGTGACCCGCGTCGCCGCCGGCCAGTCCGACTGCGGCTGCGCCAGCACCGAGGGAAACATCGCCAGGTTCAGGCGCGGCGAGTACTGTCCCTCGAAGCCGAACACGCGCGTGCTGGCCGGCAGTCCCGCCTCGCGGCGGAAATCGTGCAGCGGCTGCTCCCAGTGCCGCATCATCCGGCGCGCCAGGCTGAACACCACCCGGTAAGGCGCCACGCCGAGGCGGCGCAGCGCGTACAGCCAGGCTGCGCCCGGTATGAGCGGCGGGTCGTAGCAGGACAGCAGGCTCATGGGCGCGAGCACCGTGGACACCCAGGGCAGTCCGGTGCGCTCGGCGTGGAGCATGGCGCCGTGCGCCAGCGGATGGGTGACCAACAGGTCGGTGCGGCCGACCGCGTCGGCCAGGTCCGCGTAGCCGCGTGCCACCCAGGGCATCACCACGTCGCGGATCAGGTACTCCGGGCCGCGCCGCGGATCGAACAGGCGCGCCATCATCGCCGCCGGGTCTCCGAACTCGGCCATGCCCGGGCGCACCGGCACGAAGCCGATCGACCGGCCGCAGCCGCGCGCTGCGGCTTCGACGATGGGCGCGTAGTCAGGAACGCTGGCAACCACGGGCGCCGCGCCGCGTTCTGCCAGCGCCCGGGCCAGCGCCACGTACGGGTGCAGGTCGCCGAGCGATCCGAAGCAGGCGATCAGGATGCGGGCTGGCTGTCTGGCGCTGGGCGGCATGGCTGGCCGGATTATGCGGCGCGGCAGGGGCGCGGGTGGCGTCCAGGAGCCGGGCGGGCGCGACGCGGGGTAACATCGGCCCACAAGCGCCAGGCCAGCTGGAGCGCTGTCGGCCGCAAGGAGGTGCCCGATGCAAGTCAAGGACGTACTGAGGGTCAAGGGAAACACCCTGTACACGGTGGCGCCGGACACGTCGTTGTCGGATGCCGTGATCACCATGGCCGACCATGACATCGGCTCGCTGGTGGTGATGCAGTCCGGCAAGCTCGCCGGCATGCTCACCTTCCGGGAGGTCATCGCGCTACTGGCGAAACGCCAGAAGGAACGGCGGGTAGGTCCGACGCCGCCCATCGCCGAGTTCCGCGTCAGCGAAGCCATGCAATCGGACCCGCTGGTCAGCGACCAGGACATGGACGTGGACGAGCTGCGCAGCATCATGCTGAAACGCCACGCGCGCTACGTGCCGGTGATGGCCGGGGACACGCTCCAGGGCGTGATTTCCTTCCATGACGTGGCCAAAGCCGTGCTCGAGGAGAAGAACTTCGAGAACAAGATGCTCAAGGCCTACATCAAGGACTGGCCGGAGCCCGAGTCCGGCGCATGAAAAAACGCCGCCCTCGGGCGCCGTTGTCCATTTGGTGGTGGCTGGGTGGCAGTAGTTGGGTGAAGCCGTCGGGTTCGCGCTTTCGCGGCCCGCTGACGCAGGTTGCCCTGCTTCAGCGTCCAGCAGCAAGCCGTTACGCCGGCTGGCCTTCTTCGGCGTCCAGCCGCAGTACCTGCCGCGTCTTGCCGGTCGGCAGCACCACCGGCGGCGGGGCCACCTGCATCAGAGCGGTGAAGTCGAAGCGCCCGTCGCGGGTGCCGAAGGCCTCCAGCGTGACCTCGGGGGTCGCGCTCCGGTAACGGCGGGCCACGCGGGTGCGCGACACCAGGGTTTCACCATCCACCACGACGCGGCCGGATTGCATGGCCTTTTGCAGTCGCGGGTACACCTGCGTGGGCTCCAGGCAGGTTTCCTTGCAGATCTCCGGCACGGTCAGGGCTTGCTCCCTGATCGCGTCGAGGATGCGGTGGGTTTCGGGGCTGATACGGTTTGCGTAGCTCATGGTGCAGATAAGACACCCGGTTTTGCCGGGAGTTTCCTTTCCGGGGCTTGAAACCCGTGCGCCAAACCCGTGTCCAGCGTCCGGTTACTCACTGAGAAGGTATTTGGGGATGATATTGGCCGGTTTCAATTGCAATCGGGGGAACAGGGCATGACTTCCCTCGCTATTGGCGCTTTGGGGGCCTTTGGCCTTGCGCCAGGTGGGGCGATTGCCCCGAAACGCCCGTTCCAGTGGTCGGACGTAGTCCCGGGCGCCTTGTTCCGGGCGCCGGCCACTTTGCGTGAAAGCAACGCGAAACCGGTGAGATTTCCTTCCGGTGTGGCTCCCGCAGGCGGCGCCGACCGGTATGCTCGCCCCTCGATGCTGCAACCCGACCCTGATGCCGCCACCGTCGCCCTCGCGCAGGGCGGCGACCGCCGTGCCTTCGACCTGCTGGTGGTCAAGCACCAGCGCCGCGTTGCGCGCCTTGTCGCCCGTTACATCCGCTCCAGCGGCGACGTGGAAGAGGTGGTGCAGGATGCGTTCGTGCGCGCCTGGCGCGGCATCGGCTCCTTCAGCGGCGAGAGCAGCTTCTCCACTTGGCTCTACCGCATCGCCACCAATACCTCGCTCAACTGGCTGCGCGACCACAAGCGCGAGAATGCGGCGCGCCTGGATTCCGAGTCCGCCGAGTACGCCATCGACGCGGCGGTGAGCGAGGGGGACGACCCCGAGCGGACCATGATTGCCTCGCAGATCGCGCGCACCGTCCAGGCCGCGCTGGAAAAGCTGCCCGAGGCGCAGCGCGAATGCCTCGTCATGTATGAAACCGAGGGCAAGCCCTACCAGGAGATCGCCGACCAGCTCGGTGTCCCGATCGGCACGGTGCGCGCAAGGATCTTCAGGGCACGCGAGTTCCTGGCCAAGAGCCTGGAACCTGTATTGGGCAAGAGCCGCGGGAGGAGGTGGTGATGGACAACGACAAGCTGTTCCGTTTGCTGGATGGCGACCTGCCTGCCGGCGAGATTCCCGGCGCACTGGCCGAACTGGTTGCCGATGGCGATGCGCGCGACCTGGTGACGCGTTCGGTGCTCGCCGCGGACGTGATCCGCCGCAATTCGACGCCGGATGACGGCTTTACCCTGCGCATCCTGCAGAAGCTGGAAGGTGTGCAGATCGAGCCGGGCTATGACCCGCTGAAGGACTGACCCCGGCTGGAATGACATAACTGGCTGAAATAAAAGGCGATTTTAACCAGTCGCCTTTTTCCTTGACAAACGCGTTTATATGTTTAAACTCTTAAACACTTCAACGTGATTGTCGTCCAAGTCGAGATTCCCGCCGCCTCCATGCAAGCCGCTCCTGCCCACAGCAACCCGCCCCGCCAGCCGCTGGCTGACATGCCGCCTGAATGGCGCGAGATGGCGCTGGTGTTCATTGCCCTGGGTGACGAGCATCGCCAGCGCATCCTGCTGTCCTTCACCCGCGGGGAGCGCATGAACGCCGGACAGATCGCCGCGGCGTCCACGCTGTCGCGACCGGCCGTGTCGCACCACCTGAAGGTACTGCGCCAGGCCGGCGTGCTGGTGGCGGAGAAGGAGGGTCGCGAGATCTGGTACTCGGTGAACCGGGCGCCGCTGGAGCACACGCTGTCCACCGTGCTGGGCTACGTCAAGGAGAACGCATGAGCGCCAACGCCGCGCGATCCGAATCCAGGGCAGGGCAGCACCCGCCGGAACCGCGCGGCCAGTTCGATCTGCTGCGCGAGCGGCGCTTCCTGCCGTTCTTCCTCGTGCAGTTCCTCGGCGCCGGCAACGACAACCTGTTCAAGTTCGCGTTCACGGTGCTCGCCACCTACAGCGCGGCCGATTGGGGCGGCATGGACTCGCGCTCGGCCGGCGCGGTGATAGGCGCGGTGTTCATCCTGCCGTATGTGCTGTTCTCGGCCACCGCCGGGCAACTGGCGGACAAGTTCCCGCGCGACGCGCTGATCCGCGTGGTGAAGAACGCCGAGATCGCGATCATGCTGCTCGTCGCCGCCGGCTTCCTCCTGCAATGGGTGCCGGCGCTGTTCGCGGGCGTGTTCCTGATGGGCCTGCACTCGACGGTGTTCGGCCCCGCCAAGTACGCCTACCTGCCCCAGCACCTGCGGGAACAGGAACTCACCGGTGGCAACGGCCTGGTGGAAATGGGAACCTTCGTGGCCATCCTGCTCGGCACCATGGCGGGCGGCGCGCTGGTCTCGATCGGGTCAGGCGGGCCGGCGGCGGTGGCCTTGGTGTCCATCGCCATCGCGGTGGCGGGGCGCGTCGCCGCCGGCTTCGTGCCGTCCTCGCCCGCGCCGGACCCGGCGCTGCGCATCAACTGGGACCCGTTCACCGAGACCTGGAAGAACCTGCTGCACGCGCGCGGCAACCGCACCGTGTTCCTGTCGATGATGGGCATCTCCTGGCTGTGGTTCTTCGGCTCGGTTTTCCTCACCACCTTCACCGGCTTCGCGCGCGACGTGCTGGGCGGGGACGCCCACGTGGTCACGATGCTGCTGGCGGTGTTCTCCATCGGCATAGGCGCGGGTTCGCTGATGTGCGAGCGCCTGTCCGGCCACAAGGTGGAGATCGGCCTGGTGCCATTCGGCTCCATCGGCATGACGCTGTTCGCGGTGGACCTGTACTTCGCCACCGCGGGCCTGGCCGCGGAACAGGGCGCGCCGCTGGGCGGCATCGGCGCCTTCCTGGCCTCGGCCACCAGTTGGAGGGTGATGATCGACCTGTTCCTGCTGGCGATGTTCGGCGGCTTCTACAGCGTGCCGCTGTACGCGCTGATCCAGACGCGCTGCGAGCCGACCCACCGCGCGCGTGTGATCGCGGCCAACAACATCCTCAACGCGCTGTTCATGGTGGTCGCCGCCGGCATGATCGCCGGCCTGACCCACGCCGGGCTGTCGCTGCCGCAGGTGTACCTGGTCACCGGCCTGATGAACGCCGCGGTGGCGCTGTTCATCTTCCGGCTGGTGCCCGAATTCCTGATGCGCTTCATCGCATGGCTGCTGGTGCACGTGGTGTACCGCGTGGACGTCGAGGGCCTGGAGAACATCCCCGACGAGGGCCCGGTGGTGATCGTGTGCAACCACGTGTCCTTCGTGGACGCGGTGGTGATCATGGGCATGGTGCGCCGGCCGGTGCGCTTCGTGATGGACCACCGCATCTTCCGCGTGCCGGTGCTGCGCTTCGTGTTCCTCACCAGCCGCTGCATCCCGATCGCCCCGGCCAGGGAAGACGCCGCGATGATGGAAGCGGCCTTCGATGAGGTGGCCCGCGGCCTGGCGGCCGGGGACGTCATCGGCATCTTTCCGGAGGGTGCGATCACCCGCGACGGCGAACTCGCCGCCTTCCGGCCCGGCACCAGCCGCATCCTCGCGCGCACGCCGGTGCCCGTGGTGCCGCTGGCGCTGCGCGGCCTGTGGGGCTCGTTCTTCTCGCGCATCGAGGGCGCCGCGATGACGCGGCCGTTCCGGCGCGGCTTCCATAACCGCATCGGGCTGGCGGCGGCGCCCGCCCTCGCGCCTGCCGATGCCACGCCCGAGGCGTTGCGCGCGGCGGTCATCGCGCTGCGCGGAGACAGTAAGTGACACGGACTGAACAATCGACGGGGAGGTCATGATGCGATCCGCAAGGAGCCTGATCCTCAACTGGGAAGCGCGCGGCGCGATACCCGCCGGCCGGCTCGAGGCCGCGATGCTCGCCGCCGGCGTGCTGCCCGACGGGGCGCGCTGGCGCCGCTTCATCGACGCGCTGCTGATGTGGCTGGGCGTGGTGATGCTGGGCGCGTCGCTGGTGTTCTTCCTCGCCTACAACTGGGAGGCGATGGGGCGCTACGCGAAGTTCGCCCTGGCCGAGGGCGCCATCGTCGCGGCGCTTGCCGGCATGGCCTGGCTGGGGCTGGATCGTGCCGGCGGCAAGGCGCTGCTGCTGATGGCGTCGCTGTTCGTCGGCGCGCTGCTCGCGCTGGTCGGGCAGACCTACCAGACCGGCGCTGATCCCTGGGAACTGTTCGCGGTGTGGGCGGCGCTGATCCTGCCCTGGACGCTGATGTCGCGGCTGGCCGCGCAGTGGCTGCTGACGCTCGGCCTGGTGAATGTGGCGGCGGTGCTGTACTACACCACCTTCCAGTTCTGGGGCGGACCGCTGTTGCGGGCGGCCTTCGGGCCGATCGCGCTCAGCTGGTTCCTGCTGAGCCTCAACGCCGGCGTGCTGGCCTGCTGGGAGCTGGCGCGCGGGCGCGGATACGTGTGGATGGCGGATCGCTGGGCACCCCGGGTCATCGGACTGGCGGCCGGCACCGCCGCCTCGGTGCTGGGCATGTGGGCGGTGCTGGGATTCAAGGACGCCGGCGCGATCGAGGCGCTGGGCTGGTTCGGCAGCATGGCTGCGATCTACACCGTGTACCGCTGGCTGGTGCCCGACCTGTTCATGCTGGCCGCCGGCGCGCTGTCGCTGATCGTGCTCGGCAACACCTACCTTGCCAGGCATGTGGTCAGGTTCGCCAGCGCCGACAGTTTCTTCTTCATGTCCTTGCTGGTCATCGGCTCCTCGGCCGCCGCCGGTTGGTGGCTGCGCCGCGTGGGAAAGGAATTCGACAAATGAATCAGGCGCTCGGTTCAAAGACGGGTTCGAAGTCGGGTTCGGAAAACAGTTCGCAAATGCGTTCCGTCTGGGGCAGCTTGCAGGCCACCGGCCTGGTCAGCGGGGAGATGCCCGCCAGCGATGGCGCACCGCCCTGGTACGTGCGCGTGATGATGGGCGGAAGCGCATGGCTGGGCTCTGTCTTCCTGTTCAGTTTCGTGGTCGGCGTGCTGCACTTCGTGCTGCAGAGCCCGACTGCGTCGATGGCCGTCGGCGGCATCGCCTGCGCCGGTGCCTATGCGGTGTTCCGCAAGGCGGGCAACAGTGATGCGATGGCGCAGTTCGGGCTGGCCACGACCTTCGTGGGCCAGAGCCTGTTCGCCTACGGCCTGTTGGCGGGCAACGCCTTGCCGGCCAACGCGACCTGGGCCGCGTTCGCCGCTTTCGAGGCGCTGGTCGCCGCGACCTTGCCCAACGCGATCAGCCGCTACGTGGCCACGATCGGGGCGCTGTTCGGGCTCGTCATGACGGCGGGCGTGCTCGGCCTGCAGCCGCTGGTGCCGGGCCTGGTCGCGGCGCTGTGCGCAGCCATCTGGATGAACGAGTTGCGCTGGGGCTGGCGCGCCGATGCCTGGCGCGCCATCGGCTTCGGCGCCGCCAGCGCCTTGCTCCTGCTGCAGGGCACGCGCCTGGGCGGCGAGTTGCTGGGGGGCTTGCGTGACGCGTCCCTTGGGCGGAGCTTGTTCGGAAAGGGCGTGGGCGCCGCCCTGCCTTGGTTGGGTGATGCGTTGGTGGCGCTGGTGCTGGTCGTCACGGTGATGGCGCTGCTGCTCCGGCAGGAGCGGCCTCCCGGCATCAAGGTGACCGCGCTCGCGCTGCTGGGCGCGCTGCTGCTGGCCGTCGCCGGGGCCAGGGCGCCGGGGCTGGCGGAGAGCACGCTGCTCGTGATCCTGGGCTACATGCACGGCAACCGCGTGCTGGTTGGCCTGGGGCTCCTGGCGTTGGGTGGCTTCATGGGGCACTACTACTACCGGCTGCACGACACCCTGCTGGACAAATCCATCCTGCTCGCGGTCACCGGCGGGGGGCTGGTGGCGGCGCGGCTGGCACTGCTCGCGCTGCTCGGGCCCGCGCCCCGGGAACCCGAGGACGTTCCGACGATCGTGGAGGCAGACCGTGCGTAAATGGCTCGCAGTGGTGGCGGGGGTGGCGATACTGGGCGCGGTGAATGCGACCATCGCCGCGCGCGAGGCGCTGGTGGACTCGGGCAGGGTGGTGCTGCTGCGGCTGGCACCGGTAGACCCGCGCTCGATGATGCAGGGCGACTACATGGCGCTGCGCTTCGAGGCGGCCGACCAGGCCACGCGCGGCAGGCAGGCCTCGCAGATCGGGGACGGCTACCTGGTGGTGGGCGTGGACGGCAACCAGGTGGGCACCTTCAGGCGCCTTGTGGAGGGCGACACCACGGTGGCGGGCGACGAGGTGAAGCTGCGCTTCCGGGTCCGAGCCAACCAGGTTCGCTTCGCCACGAACGCATTCTTCTTCCAGGAGGGGAAGGCCGGCGAGTATGCCAAGGCGCGCTATGGCGAGTTCCGCGTCGGCGGGTCCGGGGACATGATCCTCACCCGGATGCGCGACGAGAATTTCACCGTGCTGGGCGCGCAGGCCGGGCGGCCCCGGGCGCCCTGATAAAATCCGCGCACCAGCAATTCCCTTCCACATCAAGCAGGCAGCCCCCATGTCCGGCAACACCTTCGGCACCCTGTACTGCGTCACCTCGTTCGGCGAGTCGCATGGCCCCGCGCTGGGCGGCGTGGTCGACGGCTGCCCGCCCGGCATGGCGCTCACCGAAGCGGACCTGCAGGCCGAGCTCGACCGGCGCAAGCCCGGCACCTCGCGCCACGTCACGCAGCGCCAGGAGTCAGACCGGGTGGAGATCCTCTCGGGCGTGTTCGAGGGCCGCACCACCGGCACCAGCATCGGCTTCCTGATCCGCAACGAGGACCAGCGCAGCAAGGACTACTCGGCCATCGCCCAGACCTTCCGGCCCGGCCATGCGGACTACACCTACTGGCAGAAGTACGGCATCCGCGACTATCGCGGCGGCGGGCGTTCATCCGCGCGCGAGACCACGGTGCGCGTTGCCGCCGGCGCCATCGCCAAGAAGTGGCTGCGCGAGACCTGCGGCATCGAGGTGCGCGGCTACATGGCCCAGGTCGGGCCGCACAAGCTGGCGCTCAAGGACTGGGGCGCGGTGTCCCAGAACGCCTTCTTCAGCGCCGACCCGGACGCCGTGCCCGCCCTGGAGGCCTACATGGATGAGTTGCGCCGCTCCGGCGATTCCTGCGGCGCGCGCGTGAACGTGGTGGCCAGCGGCGTGCCGGTGGGCTGGGGCGAGCCGGTCTACGGCCGCATCGACGCCGACATTGCCAGCGCGATGATGGGCATCAACGCGGTCAAGGGAGTCGAGATAGGCGCGGGCTTCGCCAGCATCGGGCAGCTCGGCAGCGAGCACGGCGACGAACTCACGCCCGAGGGCTTCGTCGGCAACAATGCCGGCGGCGTGCTGGGCGGCATCACCACCGGCCAGGACATGCTGGTCAGCATTGCGCTCAAGCCCACCTCGTCGATCCGAATCCCGCGCCGCTCCATCACCGTGGACGGCCAGCCCACCGAGGTGTCCACGACCGGCCGGCACGACCCCTGCGTCGGCCTGCGCGCCACGCCGATCGCCGAGGCGATGATGGCTTGCGTGCTGATGGACCATGCGCTGCGGCATCGTGCGCAGTGCGGGGATGTGGTGACGGGGACGCCGAAGCTGCGTTGAGCGATTCCGGCCTGGATTCGCCCAGGTCGGCATCATTGACTTCCGGACGGTGGGCAGGTGATGTCGCGATGACGGAGCGCATGGAACAATCGCGATCGCGACTTGTCTGGACGGCGGCTGTGCTGGTCATGGTCAACCTCGTTCCCCTCGCCATGGTGGTCGCGGGCGAATGGGACGTGCGCCAGGTGCTGGTGCTGTTCTGGGTCGAGAACGGCGTGGTCGGCGTCTACGGCGTGTTGCGCATCCTGCTGGCGGCCCGGGTTGGGTGGTTCGGCCGGCTGTTCGCGTCCGCCTTCCTCACGATGCACTACGGCGGCTTTTTCATCGGGCACGGGCTGTTCCTGCTGTTCCTGCTCGCCATGGCGGTGAAGCTTGGCGACCCCGGCAGCCTGCGCGAGGCGGCTTCCCTGGTGTCCTGGCCGGTGGTGCTGTGCTACTTCGGGTCGCACGGATTTTCCTTCCTTCGCAACTACGTGTTCGGCGGTGAACGCCACGAGGCTCGCCTGGGTGGCTTGATGGCGCGTCCCTATGCACGGGTGCTGGTGCTGCACCTGGTGCTGGTCGCCGGCGGAGCGGCGATCCTGCACACCGGCGAACCGCGCTGGATGCTCGCGCTGCTGGTGGCGGTGAAGTGCGTGCTGGACCTGTACCTGCACCTGCGCGACCACCGGCAGGGGCAGGCTGCGTGATGGTCGCGCGAGCCCGTGCGTCCTCGGCGGGGCAATCCATGCCGTCCGCGCTGCCAATCCGAGCCGTGGTCCAGCAGGACAAGACCGGGTGCGGCATCGCGAGCGTCGCCGCACTGGCGGGCGTTTCCTACCGCGACGCCAAGGCGGCGGCGGGGCGACTGGGCATCGAGGTCGCAGACCCGCGGCTGTGGTCCGGCACGCGCCATGTCCGCGCGCTGCTGCGCCACTACGGCCTCGGCGCATCACGGGGTGAGGCGTCGTTCCGTGACTGGGATTCCCTGCCGGACCTCGCGCTGATCGCGACCAAGTGGCACCTGGAGCGCGGCACACCGTTCTGGCACTGGTGCGTGTTCCGGCGCGGGCCGGATGGACCGGTGGTGCTGGACCCGAAGAAGGGCTTGGCCAGCAACCGGCGCGCGGACTTCGGGCGCATCCGGCCGAAGTGGTTCATCAGATTGAAGCCAGCGGGCGCCGCGCGGCCTGCCGTGCAAGAGCGGCGCAAGGCGCACAACCCGCAAGCGGCGCCTACCTTCTTCCGCGACGCAGCGTCGCTGCGGCGCTGGTTCGCCGCGTATGCCGCCACCGAGTCCGAGCTGGTCGCCGGTTTCATGAAGAAGGGCAGTGGCGTACCCAGCGTGACCTGGCCAGAGGCGGTGGACGAGGCGCTGTGCGTCGGCTGGATAGACGGCGTGCGCCACGGCATCGATGGCTCGCGCTACAAGATCCGCTTCACGCCGCGCAAGCGCACCTCGCACTGGAGTGCGATCAACATCCGCCGCGTCGGCGAGTTGCGGCGCGAAGGCCGCATGCAGCCCGCCGGCCTCGCGGCGTTCGCGCATCGCACCGAGGACAATTCCCGCCGTGCCTCCCATGAGCAGCCCAGGGTGCCTGCGTTCGAGCCGGCGGAGGTGGCGTGGTTCCGGCGCGAGCACGCCGCCTGGCAATACTTCGAGGCGCTGCCGCCGGGATACCGAAAGCGCGTCGCTTGGTGGGTGGTCAGCGCCAGGCGCGCCCAGACGCGCGCCGACCGCCTCTCCAGGCTGATCCTTGCGTGCGCGCAAGGCAGGCGGGTGCTGTAGGTGGCGCATCCCGAAACCGGGCGTCATGGCCGATTTGCGAAGCTGCGCTTGTCACACACCCAACAACGGCCATCTCCGGAATCCCGCCCATGAAAGCCCTGCTCGAAATCCTTCCGGTCGTCCTCATCTTCGTGGGCGCGCCTGCCTGGCAGATGTGGCAGATGCGCCGATCGGTCAAGGGCTGGCACCTGGTGGCCTATGCGCTGGTTGCAATCGCGGCCGTCTGTACGTTCTATGCCCTGCTTCCTGCGGTGCGCCGCGGCGGTTGGGAGGCCCTGCTGCCGCTGTTCGGCATCCTGGCGGCCGGCGCGGTCGCGCTGGGTGCCGCCTCCTTCCTGGTGTTCGGTGCCTTGTTCATGCTGATCTTCAGGTCGGAGCGGGAGGATGCGCCCTCGCAGGTGGAGCCGCCCGAGCCGCAGCCACGCAGCCTGGTGGAGAAATGGCGACTGGGATTCAGGATCGTGGTCCTCGTCGTATTGCCGGTCGCGTCGCTGTTCGGCGTGCGCGACGCGACCGTGCGGACCATGGTCTGGGCGGGCGTCGGGGCCGTCGTGCTGTACTTCGTCTGGGTCATCTTCATGCCCCGCGATGACGACATCCGCGCCCGCAGGCGGCCACAACCCGGACGGCGCCGGGGTTGACACTGCCTCCGGCGACCTTTCGCCTGAGGATGGCGCGCAGCCCATGCGCGTAGACTTGATGGTTCCCGTTCCGGTTTCAAAGGCAAGTGATGAGCGGCTTTCCCCCCTGTCCCGCCTGCAATTCCGAACTCGCCTACGAGGACGGTCCGAACTATGTCTGCCCGGAGTGCGCGCACGAATGGCCCCGGGCCGCGGCCGCGGCGACCGAGGACGCGCCCAAGGTGGTGCGCGACGCCAGCGGGAACGAACTGCGCGACGGCGACTCGGTCACCGTCATCAAGGACCTGAAGGTCAAGGGCTCGTCCTCGGTGCTGAAGGTCGGCACCAAGGTGAAGGGCATACGACTGGTCGAGGGCGACCATGACATCGATTGCAGGATCGAGGGCTTCGGCGAGATGAAGCTGAAGTCCGAGTTCGTGCGCAAGGCATGAGCGCAGGCGCCTGGTGCGTGCGGAGCCGCCACGGGCGGAAGGTGCCGTTTCCGGTCTCTGGTGTTTTTCGCCGGTGCCGGCCGGTGATCGACATCGCGCGTTGGTGCGCGGGGCGCTTGCGTTCCTTGATGGCAAACTCCCGTGCTGGCGCTCCGGTCCGGCCGCGCCGCACGTCGTGGGAGTCCTGATGAATGCCCAAACGGCCTTTCCCTTTCCGCTGCACCTGATTGTCGTCGATGCGATGGGGAGTTTCCTGGTGGCGGTGGGTGCCGCCAAGCAGTTCGGCGGGGTCGACGTCCTTCCTCCCGGCCTCCTGGTCGCGGGCTATGCGCCCGTTTTCCTTGGAATCGGCGCGGTGATGATGGCCTGGCCCACCTGGCGCATCGTGCGCATCGCGCTGGCCAAGGCGCGGGGCTCAGGAAGCTGAACCGCCGGCCAGGCGGTTCGCGCTCAGAGGTACGGGCGCTCCCCGGTCACGCTGACCCGGTGCATGCGGCGCCGGTATTTCTGGCGGTCGTACTCGGTGGCACGGTGCAGCAGGCCGCGGTTGTCCCACATCACTAGGTCGCCGGGCTGCCATTGGTGTGAATAGACGTAACCGGGCTTGGTACAGCGCTCGACCAGGCCGTCGATGAACGCGTGGCGCTCGCCTTCCGGCACGCCGATCGGGTAGCAGGCGCGCTTGGTGCCGAAGTAGAGCGCGCGGCGGCGGGTCAGCGGATGCGTGCGCACCATCGGGTGGGCCACGTCCGGGGCGCGCGCCAGTTCGTCCTGCGTGAGCGGCAGGTCCCAGGTGCGGTCCTCCTGGATGCGCTGCAGGCTGTGTATCGCCTGCATCGCGGCGAAGCGTGCGCGTCCCGCTTCGTCCAGGTCATCGTAGGCCTTCACCGTGGTGGCGAACTGTGTCGCAGCTCCCTCGGCTGGCGTCTCCACGCCATAGAGGAAGGTGTAGGCGGTCGGGTGCACCATGTAGCTCTGGTCGGTGTGCCAGCCGAAGCCGTCGTTCGGGTTGCCGATGGGCTTGCCGTCCTCGACGATGTTCGAGATGACGTACACGTCATCCTGGCCGGGCACCTTGAAGCGGTCGCGTATGGGGGCTTCCACCGGGCCGAACAGCGCGCCGAACTCGCGCAGCGCGCCGGGTGACAGCTGCTGCCCGCGCAGGAACAGCACGCCGTGGTCCGCCAGCGCGCGCTTCAGCGCCTCGGCGTCGCCGGCGGTGGCGCGGGCGGCGTCCAGTCCAATGCATTCGGCGCCGATGTGCTCGCCTACCGGCTTGATGGTGAAAGGCATGGTGTCCGGCCCCCGCGTCAGTTAAATTGTCCGCTCGTGGCCCGGTCCGTCCGTCCGTCCGTGAGGGACCGGGCACCCCGGAACGCTAACACCACACCATGCGACGAGGCAACCGTGCGGCTCAAGGAATGTGCAGTCCTGTTCATCGCAGCGATGTCGTTTCCTGCAGCGGCCTGGCCCCAGGCGCCGTATCCCTCGCAGTCGGTGCGGATCGTGGTCACCGCCGCGCCCGGCGCCGGCGGCGACTTCCTGACCCGCATGCTCGCGCAGCACCTGTCGGACAAGTGGAAGCAGTCGGTCGTGGTGGACAACAAGACCGGCGGCGGCGGGCAGATTTCGGCGAACGAGGCGGCCAAGTCGCCGGCTGACGGCCACACGCTGTTCGTGTCCAACGATGCGCCCGCCATCGCGCCCAATACCATCAAGTCGCTGTCGCTGGACTACCGCAAGGCCTTCGAGCCGATCAGCCTGCTGGTGCTGGTGGACTTCAAGCTGCTGGTGCGTCCGGACCTGCCGGCAAACAACGTGGCCGAGCTGATCGCCTGGGCCAAGGCCAGCCCCAAGCCGCCGTTCTTCGCCTCGGCGGGCACCTTCACCTCGCACCACCTGATCGGCGAGCTGTTCAGGCAGGCCGCCGCCGTCGAGGCGGTGCACGTGCCGTTCAAGGGCGCGGTGCCGGAGTTGATGTCCCTGGTCGCCGGTTCATCGGACTACGGGTTTGCCGGTTTCTCCGGCACCGGGGCATTCATACAGAGCGGGCAGCTGCGCGAGATCGCCACCACCGGGGCGCAGCGCAACCCGGCCACGCCGCACCTGCCGACGGTGGGCGAGACCATCCCCGGCTTCGCGGCCTTCTCGTGGTTCGCGATGTGGACCCGCGCGGAAGTCCCGACGGCGGTACGCACGCAGATCTGGCGCGACGTGTCCGCCTTCATGAAACTGCCCGCCACCGTGCAGCGCGTGGGGGCGAACGGCATGACCGCGGTGGGCAGCACGCCGGAGGAGCTGCGCGCGCACCTGAACACCGAACAGAAGAAGTGGGCGGGGCTGCCGGCCGCGGTGCTCAACTCGAACTAGACCGAGTCGAACCGGCGTCGAACCTGCGTCCAATCTGCGTCTAACCTGAGTCGAACCTGAGCGAGCCCGGCACCGTGTTCGGCCTGCATGCCTCCCGCTACCACTGGCTGCTCGCCGGCGCGTTGCTGTCGCTGGGCCTGCCGTCGCTGGTGATCGCATGCTTCGGCGCCGCCACTGCGGCGAGCTTCGCACTGGAGCTCGTGATGCACCAGCGCAAGGCGGCCGGGCCATGGCTGCCGCTGTTCTGGGTGGCGGGTGGGCTGTGTGCCGCTGCCTGCCTGTGGTTCCTGGTGAGGTGGACGGTGCGCTCCGGCGGCGTACGCGCGCTGTCCATGGGGCTGGTGGGGGCGGCGATGTACGTGGTCGCGGTGTTGATGATGGGCCAGCTCGACGCCGCCTCCCAACCGGCTGGCTCGATGGCCGGCATGGGCTGGGGGCTGCTGGGCTTCGCGATCGCCGCCTACCTGTTGCTGGCGCTGGCGATGGGCCTCATTGCCCTGCTGATGGAACGGCGGCGTCGCGCGAAGCCGGCCTGAGCCGGCGCCGGCCAGTCCCGCGCTGCCGGGGCTGGCGTTAGCCGCGTCATCCGGGTCAGCCGGGTCAGCCGCGCCAACGAGCGAAGCACAGTCCCACGCCGGTGAGCGCGCGCGTGCGGTAGGCCGGCACGTAGGTGAGCCAGTCCAGCTCCAGGTCGGGGATGGCTGCCAGCACGCAGATCCAGTTGCGGATCTCCGACGACCCTGACTGCAGGATGCGCGGCGACAGGCCGGACAGGAAGGCGAGGTCCTTGCGCCTGAATGCCTCCACCACCTTCGCGTCCAGCGCCTCGTTCAGCAGGAAGTGGCTCAGCCCGCCCGAGGCCATCAGGCCGACGCGCAGGTCGCCGGGGAAGGAGTCCACCAGCGCGCGCAGGCGCTCGCCGAAGGCCACGCAGCGCGGCGGCGTGGGCACGTTGGGCGGGTAGTAGGTGTTGAGGAACACCGGCACGATGGGCAGCGGGTTGTCGCGCAGCAGCTTGCGGTGCACGTACGAGTAGGCGTGTCCCTCGTACTGTTCGCCGACCAGTTCGTTGACGATGGTGATGTCGAAGCCGCCCTCGTTCAGTCCGTCGACCAGGTGGGTCGCGAGCGCCGGGTGGCAGGGGTAATGGCGGTAGTCGCCTTCTTCCAGGCGCTTGGCCTGGTCGTGGTAGTACCAGTGGTCCGGCAGCGTCGCCGGCGCCGGGCCGTTGCGGATGGTGGCGCCGGCATAGATGGCGATCGCGGGCCGGCTGTTGTCCTTGAAGATCTCGCGCTGGTCGTCGCCGATGATCACCAGCACGTCCAGGCGCGCCGCGGCGATCTCCTCGCGCAGGCGGTCCATGGCGACGGTGGTGTCGTGGTGGCGTGCGCGGATCTTCTCCGGCGCGAGCCGCTCGTTGGCATCCGCGGGCAGGTGGTCCAGCAGCCACTGGAAGCTGCGCGGCTCGCCGTCGAAGTCGTGGATCGGCGCCTTCGCGTCCACCGGGTCGAACAGCTTCTGCCAGTTCTCCTCGGGGGAGAACAGCATCGCGCTGTGGGAGGTGCCGAATGCTGCGACCAGACGTGCCATGTTTCACGGACCCAACGCGTTCAAGCGTCGCATCATGCCACCGCTGCCGCTATCCTTGGGCCTCCCGGTTTCCCGCCTGACGCCTGTCCAAGGAGTCCGCTGCAGATGTTGCGCATTGCGCCGCACAGGCCACCCGTTTCGCCTTGCAGGCGCGAGCCACGATGATGGCCAGCGGTCCCCGCTGGTGGCTGCTCGCGGTGCTGTCGCTGGGCGTGGCCGCCTATGCCTTGGTCGCGTACACGTTTTACCCGCCCGGGGTGCTGGTGCATCCGGATATGCGCGCGGGATTCGAGGCGAACCGCACGGTGCTCCTTGCCCACGTGTTCGGCGCGTCCGTCGCGCTGCTGGCCGGTCCCTTCCAGTTTTCCAGCGGCTTGCGCATGGCACGGCCTTCCCTTCACCGCTGGCTGGGGAGGGCGTACCTGTTCCTCGGCGTGGGCGTCGGCGGCGTCTCCGGGTTCGTCCTTGCGCTCGATGCGTGGGGCGGCCCGGTGTCGCAGGCCGGGTTCGGCGCGTTGGCGCTGTGCTGGCTTTTCGCTGGCGCGCGCGCGCTGCAACGGATCCTGGTGGGGGATGTCGCGGGGCACCGGCGCTGGATGGTGCGCGGCTTCGCGCTCAGCTTCGCCGCGGTCACGCTGCGCATCCTGCTGCCGGGTGCGATGGCCGCCGGCGTGCCGTTCGAGCTCGCCTATCCGGCCATCGCCTGGCTGTGCTGGGTTCCCAACCTCCTGCTGGCCGAGTTGGCCTTCGTCTGGGTCCGGCAAGCACCGGCCGCGGTTGGCACGGGGAGCGGCTGACCCGTGCCCTTCACCCCCTTCCACATGGGGCCGGCGCTCGCGTTCAAGGCGGTAGCCGGCCGGCGCTTCAGCGTGCTGGTGTTCGGCCTGGCCCAGGTGGCGATGGACATCGAGCCGCTCATCGGGATGCTGCGCGGCTGGGAGGTGCTGCATGGCTGGACGCATACCTGGCTGGGCGCGACGCTGATCGGCCTGCTCGTGGCCGCTGCCGCGCCGCCGCTGGCGCGGCGGATCCTTGCGGCGTGGAACCGTTACCTCGAAGGGCGGGGACTGCCGTGGTTCGCGTCACCGCCCGCCATCAGCCGCACGGCCGCCGCCACCGGCGCGATGCTGGGAACCTGGAGCCATGTGCTGCTCGATGGCGTGATGCATGCCGACATGCATCCGCTCGCGCCGTGGTCGAAGCACAACCACCTGCTGGGCGCGCTGCCCATGGGCGAACTGCACCTGTTTTGCGTCGGCGCGGGCATCGTCGGGATCATGGCGTGGATGCTGGCGGGCATGTTCCGGCGCGACCGCGCCACGGCCGCCGGCGCAATGCGCCCGGTATCCGGTGACCTGCCCTGGCCCGGGCCCGTCGTGTCGTCCCGGCCGGCGATTTTCCTGCAACGCCAGACCTGGCAGTTCGCTGCCGGCACGGGCCTGTTCCTCGCGGGATGGATGGCGCAGGGAGCGGGGCGGTTCGTCGGATGGGACGGCGTGGCGATGTTCGTCTTCCTGTTCGGGTGGTTCGCCCTGCTGGGCGCGGGACTGTTTTCGCTCGGCACGGCCTGGGGCGGGATGCAGCGCCTGCCCGCCGGCTACGTGCCTTTCCTGGCCGGGGTGCTGGTGACGGCATCCTGGCTGTTGCTCGGCGCATGGCAGGACGCGCTGCCGACCGAGCCGGGCATCGCGGGAGCGACGGCGCGTTACACGCAGGGCGGAATTCGCACCCTCTGGATGCTGCTAGCGCCGGCGCTGGCCGGTCTGCTCTGCGCGTGGCTCGCGCGTTGGCGCCGCGCCCGTGAAGCGGCGTCGGATCACGGCGCGCGGTGATATCTTGGCGGCCTTGGCGCATCCACGGATCCGACATACATGAACGTCCCTGCCCGACAGTTCGCCTTCCAGGCCGGGTTTCCGGCCTCCGCCACCTGCCGCCCGGCCCCGGTCCAAGTCCCGGACCACGACACGGATCCGGTGCGGGGCCGCACCATGGAACCCGGCCGATGAGCGCGCCCGCCGGACCGGACCGGGGCTATGCCATCAGCACGGAGCGCGAGCGCATGGACCTGGCGGCGATCCACGCCTACCTCACGCGCAGCTACTGGTCGCCGGGGGTGTCCTTCGAGACCGTGGCCAGGTCGGTCGAGAACTCGCTGCCGTTCGGCGCCTTTTTCGGCGGCGAGCAGGTGGGGTTCGCTCGCGTCATCACGGACCGCACCACCTTCGCCTATCTCGCCGACGTGTACGTGCTGGAGGCGCACCGCGGCCGCGGGCTGTCCAAGCAGTTGATGGCCGCGGTCAGCGCGCATCCCGACCTGAAAGGCGTGCGCCGTTTCATGCTGCTGACGCGCGATGCGCACGGCCTGTACAGCCAGTTCGGCTTTCGTCCCGCGGCGCAGCCGGAGCGCCTGATGGAAATCGTGCGAGGTATTGCGCCAGACCGGTCGGGTGGCTGAGTTGCAGACGGGCCGGGTACTGCGGTTCGGCATGAGTCGCTGGCGAACTCAAAAATAATCAATTAAAACAGCCACTTAGTACGTTTTTGGCAGATATCTGAAAATACCGGTGCTGATTGCTGCATCGCGCCGGTGACTTGGTGCAAGGTGCGCGCCTGTTGCGAACGCAAGGGCGAAGCGGACATGAAGCGCATCCTGTGCATAGACGGCGGCGGCATACGCGGGTTGATTCCCGCGCTGGTGCTCGCGGAGATAGAACGACGCACCGGTCGCCGGATCGCACAGTGCTTCGACCTGATCGCCGGCACCTCGACCGGCGGCATCCTCGCGCTGGGACTGGCGCGCGACAACGGTTTCGGCAAGCCGCTGTACGCGGCGGCGGACCTGGCGTCCATCTACCGCGACCGCGGCGGCGAGATCTTCGACCGGCCGCTGTGGAAGCAGGTGACCTCGGTGGCGGGCCTGGCCGGAGAGCGCTATGCGCAGCAGGGGCTGGAGGCGGTGCTGCAGGAGTACTTCGGCGAGGCGCCGCTCGACCAGAGCGTGACGCTCACGCTGCTGACCAGCTACGACATCCATGCGCGCGAGCCGGTGTTCTTCAAGAGCTGGAAGCCCGAGCACGGTTGCATCCCCATGAAGATGGTGGCGCGCGCGACCTCGGCCGCGCCGACCTACTTCGAGCCGGCGGTGGTGGAGGTGGACGGCACCCCGAGGCCGCTGGTGGACGGCGGCGTGTTCATCAACACGCCCTCGGTGTCGGCCTATGCCGAGGCGCGGCGCATCTATCCGGGCGAGGAGTTCTTCATGGTGTCGCTGGGCACGGGTGAGCTCACCGAGCGCTTCGCCTACGCACAGGCGCGCAACTGGGGCAAGGTGGGCTGGCTGGTGCCGCTGCTGTCGTGCATGTTCGACGGCATGGCCGACGCGGCCAACTACCAGATGGGCATGTTCCTCGGCGAGAACTACGTGCGCCTGCAGACGCGCCTGGACACCGCCAGCGACGACCTGGACCTGGCTACGCCCGGGAACATCGCCGACCTGGCCAGGGAGGCGGAGCTGCTGATCGCCTCGCACGACAGGGAACTGGATGCGGTGTGCAGGGAGCTGATGCCCTCCTGAGGCATGGCCGCCCCCGTCGGCGGATCGTTCACCTTTCTTGACTGGTTTTCCCGGCTTCTTCGCGTATTCTCCGTGCGCCCGGGCCCGGCGAACAGCCCCGAAACGCCTGTTCCTCCGGTTTGTTCATCAGTTTTTGGCGGCGCGCTCCCAGCGAGGCTGGCATGCGCGTCGCAATGCCAGCACCTGGTCCCATGGTTTCCGCGACACCCAAGTACGATTACATCGACGCGCTGCGCGGACTGGCGGTCCTCGGGGTGCTGATGGTCCATTCGGCGCAGGCCGTGGCCCCGGTCCACGATGTGCTCAACCAGTTCATGTTCAGCGGCGCGCGCGGCGTGCAGCTGTTCTACATCGCAAGCGCGCTGACGCTGTGCATGTCCTGGCGCCACCGCAGCACCCTTGAGTCCGCGCCGCTGCGCAATTTCTTCCTGCGGCGCTTTTTCCGGATCGCGCCGATGTTCTACCTTGCGATCGTTTTCTATGCCTGCCTGTACGGCCTGGAGCCGCGCTACTTCGCGCCCAGCGGCGTGGCGTGGTGGTACCTGCCGCTGACCGGGGCCTTCCTCAATGGATTCCACCCCGAGACCATCACCTCGGTGGTGCCGGGCGGCTGGTCGATCGCGGTGGAAATGAATTTCTACCTGCTGCTGCCCTTCGTGCTGCGTCGGGTGGCCGGTGTGCGTTCTTCGGCGGCATTCCTGGCGCTTACCGTGGCGGCCTACGTGGCGACCAAGGCGGCGTTCGCATGGATGCTGGACGGAGCCTATCCCGAGGAGCATCTCTACCTCGTGTCGAACTTCCTGTTCCTCAACATCTTCGCGCAGCTGCCCGTGTTCGCCTTGGGGATATCGGCCTGGTTCGTGTTGTCAGGGGCCGGGGCGCACGCAGGCGGCCAGACCCGGGCGCTGAAGCGCGCGGTGGTGGCCGGGAATCTGCTCCTGGCGGGCTGGCTGCTGCTTTCGCAGATTGCGGGCCTGCCGTCGCTGGACCGTGCGTCGGGCCACTTCTTCGCCATCTCGGCGGGATTCGCCGTGTTCACCGCAACGCTGGCGGCCTATCCGGTGAAGTTGCTGGTGAACCAGGTCACGCGTTACCTGGGTCGGATCAGCTTCAGCATGTACCTGTCGCACTTCGCGGTGATCGAACTTTTCGAAGAAGCAGGCTTCACCGCCCTGTTCCGGCAGGGCGACACGCACAGCATCCTGCACTGGCTGTGCGTCGTGGCGGCCACGGCACTGGTGTCCCAGCCGCTCTACGCGCTGGTCGAGCGCCGCGGTGTCCGCGCCGGCCAGCGCCTCATCGACCGCCTGGAGGCGGCGGTGCCTGCCCGGGCTTGAGCCCGGGCGCGGCCCCGGCTGCAGCGCCGGACCGCTAGGGCGCGAATGCGTGCGCGTGCAGCAGGCGCAGGTCCAGTTCGCCCGAGTGTTTCACGTCTTGCAGGTGGCGCTCGTACAGCGCGCCGGCCTCGGCCTTGCGCCCGGTGGCCAGCAGCCCGGTCATGCCGGCGGTGACCAGGTACTCGCGGTGGCTGCGCGGCAGGTCGCTGGTCGCCCCCAGCAGCGCCTGCGACAACACGGCCATCTGTGCCGCGTCGCGCGCGCCGACCGCGCGGAACAGCAGCAGCCAGGGCTTGAACGCCGCCGGCACGCTCTGCATGCAGCGCGAGTTCAGGATGCGGTCCCACAGTCCCGCAGCCTGCGCCGCGGTCAGGGCCGGGTTCACGCTGCGCGCGAGCTGGTGGGCCGATGACAGCCAGATGTCGTACTTGTCCGGCTCCACGCAGTCCACCAGCCGGGTGCGCACCACGTCCAGGTCCTTCTGGAAGGACGTGAGGATGCCCAGCGGCACCGGCGGCTCGCCGCCGCGCGCCGCGAGGTTGAGGAAATCGAGCGCGTACAGGGCCTTGCGGGTGTCCTCGATGCGGTCGAAGTAGTTCTCGCCGTCGAACGTGACCTCGCCCGCGGTGCGCTCGCGCCGTCCTTCCAGCATGGACGCCACCGGGATGCCGGAGCTGTCCAGGCGGGTGAGCGCGCCGGCCGATTCCTGCAGGAAGCGGTAGCGCGCGGCGTTCAGGTCGAGGAACGGATGGAAGTCCGAGTTCGCCGGCGTGTTGTAGCTGGCGAACAGCGGCGCGAGCGTGCGCTTGCCGCCCAGCCGGCGGATGTCCAGGTCGCCGGGGGTGTGGACGTACACGCGGTCGAGCTCGCGCAGCAGGCCGGGCGTGGCCGTCACGTCGGCCAGCGGGCGCGCCAGCGTCGCCGGTTCGCCCGCGATGATCAGCAGGTCGCCGTTGTTGGCGGCGTAGCTCACGTAGTCCGGGAACTCCCCGCCCACGGCGCGCAGCACCGAGGCCACCAGGCGGATGTCGATCTCGTAGAGCTGGAACCACTGCACCAGCACGCCGCCGGGCTTGAGGTGGCGCCGCGCGAGCCGGTAGAACTCGGTGGTGAACAGGCTGGACACGCCCGATACCCAGGGGTTGGACGGCTCGGAGATGATGATGTCGTACTGCTTGTTGCGCGTGGAGAAGTGGGTCTTGGCGTCCTCGAAGATGATCTGGCCGCGCGGGTCGGCGAAGGCATTGGCATTGCGCGGGGCGAACAGCTTCGAGGCGCGCGCCATCTCCGGCTCGATCTCGATGGTCTCCACCGACTTCAGGCCCGGGTGCGACAGCAGGGTATGGGTGGTCAGGCCGGTGCCGATGCCGATCACCGCGACGTCGGTGGCGTCGGGCTTGACCGCCAGCGGCACCGCGGCGGTGAGCACCATGGTGATCTCGTCGGACACGCGCGCGCCGTCGTCCATGCGGATCGCGCCGTCGGACTTGCCGTTGGTGCGAAGGCTGCGCCCGTCGGGGAAGTCCATCAGGCTGACCGTGGTGGTCTTGCCGTCGCGGTAGTAGACGATCTTCGCCTCGTCCTGGTTGTACAGGTCGCCGCGGCGGAACACGCCCGAGGCCATCTTGTAGGTGTCCAGCTCCGTGCCGAAGGC